>DASUUX010000032.1:0-18336 GCA_036373855.1 Nitrososphaera sp. | reverse complement strand
ACTACTATGACTTCTACTACTCCTACACCCTAAGGCGACTGAATCCATCTGTGATCATGTTTTTTCCTTGGGTGACTAGACCATCAAACTCCTTGGCAATTGCGCCACAAGTTTCGTCTTGCATCATCTTTGAATAGACTTGATCTGCGTGAGCTTGGTCTCTATAGAACTGCAGGGACACGCCAAGCATCTCATCTTCACTCATAGAAAGAATCTTTGCAATGCTTTCTACCCCTTCAGGAACTTCCTCCTGCTCGCTTGTTGTTGTGCTGCTGCTTTTGTTGTTGTCGTTGAGATAGTAGATCTTGGAGCTTACCCCATGTTTGTTGAGCCATTGTACCCATCGCTTTCCGAGCTGTGCTAGAGCCTCCTGATTCTTTTTCGGTGCCCGGCTGAAGCTGATCTGCAGATAACTACCAGTCTCTTCTTCTTCTTTTTCTATTTCCGTAGTAGCGGATTCGGTTGTATTATTATTCATAGCAGTTGCTATACAAGCCCTGGTAAATTAGATCTCTTCAACGAGGCGGTTAAATTTCAACTAATGCATTGAAACTGCTTTTTTTCTCTTACTTCCTTCGGCAGCAGTAGGAACTACAACAACCCTCACCATTTTCACAACAGCTTCAATTGCAGCAGCATTTGAAAGGGCTTTTAGATAATTGATAGATCATAATATAGTATAAAATAAGCAAAAGTTGCCAGTCTTTCTCTCTCTTCCTCCTGACGGGTGTGATTATCAGGTCAAAATTGCCTTTTGTCTATACTGATTGGAGATATCATGGGCCAATTGTTCTGAGAGTTGGCTGCTTGGTGCGCGATAATATTGCGTCTGAGGATCAGCACATGCACCATCACACTTTCTAGTATTATTCGAAAAGATAGCTACACATAGTGCCCCACAAGCACGCGCGCTGATCCTGAGGCCAAACCTCACTTTTTATTAGAGGGAGAAAACCAAGTGACATACAGTTGGAACTAGGCGACTTCCTATCATCCCTGCCACAATCAGTGCTCAGTGGGGAGAGGGTTTCGCTCACCGATAATGTCGTCAGGAAGATATTCAATTTTGCCAAATTAAAAAAGAGCGATATATTTTGCCACCTTGGCTGCGGGGAAGGCAACGCTGTAGCGATTGCTGCCAAAGAATTTGGTGTCAAGAAATCTATCGGTATAGAGATTGATAAATCTGTAGCTGACAACGCTCGCAGGAATATTGCCGGCATCAAAAATGCTCACATAATAAATAAAGACATACGCAAGGCTGATATTTCAGACGCAACAATTTTGCTGTTCTGGTTCAGCGACTCAGACATTGTCGACGCTCTAACAAGACGATTCAGAAAAGAGCTGAAGGATGGTGCAAGGGTAATAACTATCTGGGCTCCGCTTGGCATGACGCTTCCAGACAAAGTGGAGTTTCCATTTTTTGTTAACAAAAAACCATTCAAACGTGCAAAGTCTATACAGCAACAGATAAGGTCGATCTATGGAACCGATTGCTTAGACTTTACTGCATCATGGCTCCTTGCAGAAAGATATATTGATGCGCTTGAAGTCACACCGGATGAGCACAGGCGGTTTGTAAACATCTTGCAGAGCATGGTGATATGGATAAACGCCTGGAACATGAATGTTGCATGCGAAGATGAAGTTCCCCCGCCAGTACAGACATACATTGGAATACTTAAAACATTCTTTCACATAGATATGTCTAGTATGATAACAAAAGAGCGAAAATAATTAGTCGCCAGTATATTATTATATTTGAAATTATGACTCTGGTTGGAAAGTCTTGCTGGGCGCCTCTACATACTAAGATGCGTGCAGATAGATCAGTATTATTAATTGAAAATACTTTGTATCTAACGATACTGAGCTAAAAATTTGGTGCTGAATTGAATATGAGAACAAACAAGAAGAATAAAAGCATATTGAGTTCAGATGCTTCAGCATCGTTTTCTTTGATTATTGCTAGAATTGTATATGGCATAAATTGGTTTAACATATCAGCCATATTCCCACTTATTGCAGTAGAGTTTAACAAGGATGTCTCTCTGCTTGGTTCCATATCTGCGGCATTTTTCATTGGAATAGGCTTAGTCCAAATTCCTGCAGGTATCTTTGCAGCCAAGTACAATCCGCGTATTTCTGCCATTGTTGGAATAATAATATCTTCAACTGCTGCTCTGCTTTGTGGGTTAGTTTTCTCCTCGTCACAGCTAATCTGGCTACGCTTCATAGTAGGATTTGGAATGGCATTCTTCTTTAGCTCCGCTGTAATCCTTATTGCAAGGTATGGTAAGAGAGGATTTCCAGGCTTCTCTATAGGTATTATGAACTCTGCTCATTCAATGGGCGGCATTATCGGCATATTTGTCTGGATAATCATTGCGCAAATGGTTGGGTGGAGGCTCAGCCTTGTGCTGAGCGGTGTATTAGGTCTTGTTACTGCATTGTTAATGATTATGACCATCCCACGAAGCAATACAACTCTTGGGCATGATGCTATGATGGAAAATAAGGATCATCAACCGGCAAGAAAAGGAGAAAAATTGAAAATTTCAGATGCTTTAAGAGTATTATCAAACCGTACTCTATTCTATCTTGGCCTTGTTCTCATTGGCATTCAAGCAGCATGGGCTGTAGAGTTAACATTCATTGTGATATATCTAGAGAATCTAGGCTTCTCTGCAGAACTTGCTGGAATTATTGCAAGCCTGCCTTTGATTCTTGCCATTGTTTCTGCTCCATTAATTGGAGGCTTTTATGACAAAGTAAGGGATACAAGAAGAATATTGCTCATTTGTGGAATTGGAACGAGCATGGCTATAACTGGACTATCCCTTGGCAACCTATACTTAATCATTACATCAGTTATCCTCACAGGATTTTTCTCAGGTGGCGCATTCACTGTAGTTTATGAGAAAGCGCGAACACTTTTGATTGAGGGCACCCCAGATCATAGAAATAATTCAAGAACAACACTAGAGGTCAACAGAACAAATATCCGCGATAAGGATAATCTTCTCAGTAATCCTTCTTATTATGATACACTAAAGGTTGCTTGGGTTAATGGGCTATCACTCATTGGGGTATTGTGGACGCCTATCGTTTTTTCTTATATAGCAGAGGAGAGTAGCTATGGGCTGGCTTGGATATTCTCTGCAGTTGTAACGGCATTATTCATATTAGTTCCGATATCAAAGTTGTCAAAATGAAAAAGTACGATTCTCTTTAAGGTAAATTCGATAAGCCTCTAGTTATCCTCCACATCATAGCAGTACGTCTCTATTGTTCACCGTTACGACTGTCGATCCTGTAGCATTGCTGATTGTAGTTGGTGTAGAATGTACTGGCTCATTATTTTTATAGTTTCATGAAATAATTGATTAGTTACCGCAGCCGCACTTTGCTATGAGCGTGCGTACACCTTATTTTAATCCTCTCTTATCCTGGACAGCTCGTACAGTTCTTTCCTTTTCATTGTTTAGTTCTTCTGTCGTAACACCCTTTGCCAAGATTATTGTACTACCGTCATCTTCGCTGTCATCTCTAGTAAAGACGATAGCATATGAAGAATGCCTAAGTGTCTGGCTAACGGAATCATCATCTTGTGGTAATTCAAGTTCTAATTCTCTTAAAGGAATAACCGAACCAAAATCGTCTATATCAAGCTTGGTAACTTTAACAATATTCCCACTAGTATCATTTATCTTTACCAGCATCTAGCTATATCACCATTATGAACATATTATAAGCAGGTCCCTATTAGAGTTTCCAGTTTGTTATCCAGCAGTTCCCATTGTAAGGCGTTTACATACTGCCATTATTAGCTGTTCTGTTCCTGCCGCAATCGGTCCAGAGGGGTCAGAGGTTGAAGTAGTAGTAGTAGTGGTTCCACATGAGAGCATTATGGAGGTTGAACCCGACCTGATTTTGTCTAACCATTTTGGGCTTGTCCCTCAAGCATAATCGAGGAAATTATGTATAAGTTATATGCTTGATTTCCAAAAGTTAAGTTTCCTATTCCATACAGGTAGGTAATTTACCGTTGTGTTTATTACGATATTCATTTACGAGCCGTTCTTTAACTTTATCTGCTGACTCTATTATGGCATAACTGAACCTTTTTGCCTTACTTATGCAAGGATCTGACAAGCATCCAAGCACGGATTCTCTAAGGTTTTGACTACTCCCAATAAATAAGATCTTCATACCTGCATGTATCTTATAAACTCCTTCTGCTTCTGCAATATTAGCAATATTGTCTCTATCAAAATCAAGCCATTCGGACCACTCTAGTGCTTCTATCCTCTCATTATTCACAACTTTGAATTCTACTTTGTTCTTCTTTAAGTATTGCTGCTTGTATCGGGCATACAAATACTGTCAATAGATAAAAAGACCAGTGGATATGTGGTAGGTGAACCTAGCAGAACCTATGAAATTCAGAGAATTTCCACAAGAGAGACAGATCTCTAATAATCAGGACGCTAATTATGCAGAAGGATCCTATATGCGAGATTGAGGGAGGGCTTCAGTCTACATTTAATGCATTTGGTTGATTTTCTGTTTGGGCCTGAAGATCGTAAATATATAGATCATGGAAATCGTCTCTATATCTTATCCTATCCTATCTCTGCTTGGTGTCCGTTGTTGGTTCTCTGTGCGAGTTTTCACATAAGATAATCCAATTGCAATACCTAGGATTGACGTGATTATGGCCAATGACATTTCTATCGATATTTCGAAGAACTCCGACAAGAGCATTTTGAATCCTATAAAGAATAATAGTGCAGTCAATGCTGGTTTAAGATAATAGAATTTCTCCATAGAACCTGATAAGAGAAAGTACAGACTCCTAAGTCCAAATATTGCAAATACGTTTGATGTTATGACAATGAACTGATCTGATGTGATAGCCAAAACAGCAGGTATTGAATCGAGGGCAAAGACAAGGTCGGTCATTTCTACAATAACAATGGCAACTAGCAATGGTGTAGCATAAAGGATACCATTCTTACGAAGCAGGAACTTGTCTGTCTTTAGCTCTACATCAACAGGCATAATTTTCTTCAAGGCTCGTACGGCAATGTTCTTTTCTACTTCGATTTTCTCTTCCTTCTTTTGCACGAACATCCTAATTGCTGTAAAAATTAGAAATGCACCAAAGACGTAAATCATCCAGTGAAATGTCTCAAGCAGAGAAACCCCAACAATTATCAGTGGAATCCTCATGGCTATTGCACTCAATATGCCAACTGACAACACTTTCTGTTGGTATTGATGTGGGATAGACAAGGAGGTAAAAATGAGCAAAAAGACAAACATGTTATCAACACTAAGCGTCTTTTCAAGAGTATAACCTGTAATGTATTCAAGCATCTTTCCATAGCCCATACTGAAATAGATTACACCAGCAAATATCAAGCCAAGAGAAATCCAGACAATAGTCCAAGCTAAGGCATCATTGGTTGATCGGACTTTCTTTGCATCAGATAGTGCTTTTTGCTTCTGTCCTTTGGCCAGTATTATTCCCTTTATCTTGCCTATGACGCCAAGGTCAATGGCTAAAGCTACACCAACAAAGATGCTAAACAGTATCCACATTAAGGCGACTTGCAGTTGTTGTGCATTGAATATAATTTCATGCTGCAATGTTTAGCCTTTCTCCACCTGCAAAAAATACAGAGATGTAAACCATGTGAGATAATATATACGCTCCCTAGAATCTTTGGTACAGCAGGTTATTGCGCAAGTGGCCTGCTGCGTTCAATCCCCTTGCCCCTCAGGATCTGCATTCTTTTGATCTTTGACCATAACGAGAAATTGAAAGATTGCGAAGCCCTATCTTTAACCAGGCATATGTATCCACGCACTAACTTGATTCGAATTGTCTCTTGTGATAATTGTTGGAAAAGAAAGATAAGATTCATTACCACCACAGCCTTTACAAGTAAATCTTATTAGAAGCAAACACGTATTACTTACTGGGAAATGAAGCCTCAGGTAATCTCGCTAAGGGTACTCGCTGCTTACGCACGTGATATAGGCCGCGGCGTTATCCGCATAGATGGCCGTTCTATGGATATACTAGGCGTTGCGGATGGGAATGTCGTCGAAATTATCGGCAAGAAGGATGGAACAGACGCAAGATGTTATCAACTCTTGCCCTCAGATGAAGATCAAGGTATCACAAGGATTGACCCGGCCCTAAGGAAGATTATAGGTGTTAGTATTGACGACACTGTTACTATAAGAAAGATAGTCGATGCTGCTGTGTCAGTCGAGAAACCCCGAAGCATAGAACCTGAGGAAGCAGAAGCACCAGTGGCTCCACCGCCGGATTCCAGTGAGACTGTAGGACCCGGGGTGGACGAAATAGCAACATCTGCTGCTGCTGCCGTCCCTTCTACTGCTGCGATGTTTGTCCTATCAGGTTCGTGCATAGACTTTGAAAAGGAGAGACCCAAGATAATGCACTTTATAGCTACGCTAGAATCTGCAACGCGCAGCCAAAGCAAATGCAAGTGCTATTCTGACGGCAAGAAAGCCCTAGGATGGGATTTCTTTGTGCTTGAGATGGAGGAAATGTTTGTCGATAAGTTGCGTGAAATATATCCAGAAATTGAAAAGCAAGAGGCCGGCAGCATGGAGGAGCGGTTCGCACTTTGGATGAACAAGCAGCTAAGGAAGATGGCAAATATAGATTATCATCTAAAGTTGACAGATGTTCCTCAGGAAAAAATCAAGGGCTTTAGACTAGATCCTGAACACTTTAGAGACAAGACCGGCATGGAAGATCTGCGCTGACTGTGAGCTATTGGGAACAGGCTGCAGTAAATCGATGCAGGGAAGAAGGAGAGTTATGAAAATATATTATTATTATTATTATCATCATCATCACTTAAATGACATGGAGGCTATGACCTAATGGATTTTACTCATCGCTGGCTTTTGATGCTGGCAATTGCTACTGGGCTATTTGCTATTTCGCTACTCCTCCTACGAGTCAATATTCGGACACTCGCTATCCTTCTTGGCATTGGATTACCCCTTGTTACACTCTGGCTGTACATGGATGCTAAGTATTTTAGTGCGCAACGAAGAAATATTTCATCAAATCAGGCTTGTGTATGTCCTGTCTGCAAACACCAGGATTCAAGAATGTGTTTTGAGGAGAAATGTTCATGCTGCCTGATTACAAAAGATGAAAAAGTGGTAGGGCATTCAAGCAGTCCATTGCAGTAGAGGAGGGATTAAAAAAATAAGGCTGATTTTGCTTTGCCCTAGTCTGCTGTCATTTTATTGAGCTGCCTGTGTTGAATTTCCTGCTGCTGCCGCCGTTGATGGTGATGAAGCAGCGGTGCCATTAGAACCTTCTTCTGCCGTTCCAGCTCCTTGAACAGTGCCTTCTCTTGCTGCTGGGATTTCTATGAATGGCGTTGCTCCTTCACCGCCGGTTACAAGAGGCAACACGCCATCCCACCTTTGAGTCTTGAGCCATTCTAGATAGCGCGGGTTTTCCCTCAGCTGCGCCTCAACTATTTGTATCGCCTCCGCCTCTCCTTGTGCCTGCAGTACAGCCGCTTGTCTTACTCCTTCTGCTCGAGCGATATTGGCTTGCTGCTCTCCTACAGCCCTTGCTTCTGCTTGCTGCGCCTCTATCTCGATTCTCCTAAGGTCGTTGTTAGCCTGAAGTGCTCTCTGTTCAGCTTCTACTTTTGCTTCAACCGCTCTTCTAAATTGCTCTGAGAACTGGAATTCTGTGATTGATATTGTCTCTACATCGACATTGTAAGCTGCTAATCTTTGCCTTATCTGGTTTTCAATTTCACCCTTTACAGTCTCTCTATTTGTAATCAGATTCTCTGCGTTAAATCTAGCTGTTACTTGCTTTACGGATTCCTGTATTGCAGGGGTGATGACTCTATTGGCATAATCAAAGCCAAGCTGCTGATAGAGGATTTGAGCAGTTTCCGGGTCTACGTGATAGTTAAGTGCGACCTGTGTGCTCACATCCTGCAGGTCCCTAGACGCAGAAGCTGCATCTTCAACTGCTTTTTGTGTTCTAACCTCGAGCTGGACTATGTTGTCTCTAAATGGCACCACAAAGTGAATGCCTTCGTTCAGAGATGCAGAGGTATCGACAGCCCCAAAGTTTAGTAGAACTCCTCTGTAACCAGCCTCTACGATTTTGACGCTAGCACTTAGCACTACTACAAGCAGAATGAAACCTATGATGACCGGCGCTACGAGTCTGAGTGAAGATCTAGACATAAATCCCCTTCCTTCTCCTCTATAGTCTTCAAGTGGCTCTCCTTCACGGGTCGTTCTTTGGTAACGTCCAGGACCGCGTCTTAAGCCACCTCCTCCTCTAAATCGTCGTTTGTATATGAAGAACCCTATGATTCCAATGATGATCACTGAAATAGCAATCATGATTATAGTGCTGACTTCTACCATTGTTTCAACTATCTCCCTTTGTCAAATCCCGAACTTGCATACATTATTTTTGTGATTTGCACGTACATAATTATTGCACTATGACAATATGAAGTTTTATTTGTCAGCATCTTTCCCTTAAATTAACCATGAAAGAATATTATATAAGATCATTATAAAGTAACAGTCTACTAACTGAGCTCTTTGAAACGTGGTCTCGAGTTGTTGTGTTGCCCTAGAGTCTATTCATAGTGCATAGTTTTATCAATACTCATTTTTCTTCCTATAGAAATAGATACTTTCCTTGTAATGTAGCGAAAGCTGCTTTTGCGCTTCTAAAGGTGCCCTTAAGGGATCGAAAGTGTCAGAGTTAGAGCTATGGAAATAGGATTTTTCTTTACTCTATCTTCACAAATCTTTCATCCCTGCCCATGGGTTTGGAGATCTTGGTATTTGTGGATGAAGGCATGATAAGAGGATAAGGCGTATGCATGTTTTCCAAGAGCCTTTAGATGCTCTGTCCTGCAAATGTTACTCTTTCATCAGAATCCTGCTTTCTTTAGTTTTGATCCGCAATTTGGGCATGAGACCTGATTATGTCTTGTTCCGCAGTTCATGCAATAGTAATTTATGCCCCTTTGAGAGCCAAACATGTTACCGAAGTAAGAGGAACCTGTAGAGGAAGCTTGGTCTGTTTTTCGAAAAGATCTTCTCCTTCTGAAAAGTCCAAGGCCTATTACAGCGAAAACTATGACTATGAGAGAAATAGGGAATGGCAACAGTCTAGAAATGATAAATGCTATCCCAAAGTAGATGCCAATCCAAATCAATGTTTCAATCATAAACCGTTTTGTGTTGTTATCCACTTTTTCAAATCAACACCATATAATGGTGGTTATTGATATTAATCTATATTGATAGATAGGGACAGTCAACCCTTTAGTTACATCCGATGGAGGATATAAAAACTCAAACAGAACCCTGGAAGGGCTGTGCGAGCGAAACCTCTGTGATCCATTCGCACTTTATGTTGGCCTTTGCATGGTGTTTCTCTACCGCGTCAATATCAGGGGCTTCTAGCAAGCAAAAGCAAATTTTTGAATCCATGTTGTATAAGAGGTTAACATGACGAACACCGAATTCATCCGTTGGAGATGCGCATAACTCCTTCAAATTTGCCTCATTAAACGGAACTTTATGCACATCCATGAATATTGGCATTTATAAAGATAATTTCTGCGACATATATATATAAGAATTCTTTCTCTTAAATTATAGGTTTTAGCGCCAAAATTTTCTGTGCTTTGTCACTGCATAGTTCTGTGTGTATTTATATCTTTGATTATTGTAATAATTGTAGACTCGATATTGGAAGACTTCGATGATTTTCAGTTAACAATCAATAAGAAATCCTCTGAGAATTCAGGACATTCTAATTTACTACTGGATGCTAGAGGGAGCATAGATTGCTATTTAAGCCAACTTTCAAAGACTGAGTCGACACTCTCCAATTCCTTATTTGAGTATCTTAGAACTGCGGATATGAAAAAGAAGATCAAAGTGAGACTTGTCACCGCAATTAGTACCGAAAACATAGAGTTGGCCAAAGAGCTGGCAAGGAAATTCAGCGTATACCACACGGATGGGTCAGGAGGGGATTTTTGCATTATGGATGGGAAAATATATTTTTATGACATAGAAAATTCTAATGATAAAATGGCTGGATACCATAGACAGCTCTTTTCTACTAATCTCTCTTTCGTCAGGTTGCAGCAGAATTTGTTTGACAATCTGTTGAATCACGCTATACCAGCACGGGACAAGATCAAAGAAGTGGAACATGGTATTCAAAGAGAATATATCAAAACTGTACAAGATCCATCTTCAATACTCCAACTTGTAAGAGAGCGCATCGAAACAGCAGGATTTGACATACAAGTACTTTTCGCAACCATGAATTCTTTCTATAGGGCGGAAAGTGATGGGATTATAGACTTGCTCGGAGCTGCAAGAAGTCAAGGAATAAACGTTAGAGTTCTGATTAAAATTGATGACGAAACAATGAAGGACATCCCACGAGATATGATCAAGAAAAAGCATGACCTTATTAATGTAAATTTTATCCGCCAGCCTCTAAGAAGCAAAATCACCACTTTAATAATCGATCAATCTTTCTCCTTGACCATAGAGGTGAACGATGATAGCAAGGACAATTTTTCAGAAGCGACAGGTTTGGCTACGTATTCTAATAGCGAATCAACAGTATTCACTGATTATTCAATGTTTGAGAACCTGTGGATACAAGCGGAGCTTGAAAGACAAAATAGCATAAGACAGGCCTATTTCAAGATGTTCAACGGACAGAAACTAAGAGACGAAATATACGACCGGGATTGGACACAGTGAAGGAAGAATAGTGGCGATAAATCATCATTCGTGGATATACATTTCTAAACTCAACAAATTTTTTCTTTAACAATGATAACTGTCTTGGTATTCAATTCTCTTATGCTTATCTCTTGAGTGACGAGTAATGAATCCAATGTAACTTTGGCAATCAAGTTTTCACAATTAGGAAAATGGATGTGCACATGCGTTCTTTCTTTCTGGGAAGCGCCCATTCTGCGGTAGCTGCCAGCAGAAAACCTGCGATAAGGGGTTAATATCACGTCTAACACAATCATAAAATCTCTGAATGATTGTCAGCAAGAAAAATCTGCAATGTATTGGAAATATTCTTATAATTCGAGTTATTCTTTTTTATTTCATGTCTTCATACCATAATCCAATGTCGCATATGTATTGTCAAAAATGCGATAGAAGGTATCCAATGTCTTTTACTAGGTGCACAATATGTGATGGAAAATTAATTGCGAATGAGTACATCGAATAGGGACTGAAAGGCTAATTCTAATTTCTCACGTAGGATTTGGTCTTTTGGGTAAAAATATAAAGCGGTAATATTTCCCTCTGAGTTAAAGAAATCTCTTTTATGAGAATGCTTGAAGACTATTTTTCTCTCTATTATCGGGTCAAAATTTGGTAATGAGGTTTTGACATGGGCGTATCAAAGTCTTATTCCATCAGGCAAATAAGCTCTGTTATATCAAAATACCATTTAGTTAGATTTAATGCGTCAATTGAAGAGCACGAGGTTATGGTCTGAACTTTTTCTAGTTTCTGTCTTTCCGCAATATAGTACAGTAGTGAAGAACATCTAACCGTTGATTTAGCACAAGAAGAAGCATGGTAATAGACGGTGAATTACAGCTATAGGTTTGATAACTATGAGGGAATATCATAATGAAAACTCTGAGATATTCAACTCCAAAGGTTTAAAGGCTACTCTCGGGCTTATTTCTCGACCTATGGTTTTACATTCAAATAAGTTCGACAATTCTTCGGTTTACTACAAATCCATGGATTTGTCAGCGGTGACTGAAGCGAAGACATCAATAAAACTGCTTTCTCTAATTAGAAAAGCACATTATTAGAAATCTTTGACAACTATGAAAAATGAATTTTCTTACCTGACAGAAATGAATAAGAATATTGAGCCCCGGTCAGTAATTCTTATACTCATTGTATTTTTTTTACCTCCATTAAACCCTCTGATGTCGTCTGAACATCTAATTATGGCACATGGCAGCTACAACTTAGAAACAAAGGACAGAACAAGGATTCCCTTTCCAACAGTACAGGACTTGCCATTTGTAAGCAATGAAAAGAAGACTATGGGAGCATATATTCCAGATACACTTCATTTAGAAGACATGGAGGGAAGTGACCAAAGAATTGCCATATTAGAATTTCTTGAACAGGGATTTGATGAATATTATTTTGTAATGGATAATTTCTGGGATCCTGGGGAAATAGAATCAACAGAAAGGCTGCTTAATGCTGCAGACAATACCGAATTGAAAATAGTTATCATTCTTTTACCTCCCTCAGAAGGCGGTCCAATGAGCAGCTATGACTGGAAAGGATGGATAAGTTACTTCAATGATCTTAAAACTAGACATCCTTCTTCGTTCAGTGGTTTTGCCATAGATGACTTCAATTGGATCAGTACAAGAAATGACACGAAGTTTCGCAGAAACATCGATTTCATGTTAGATTCCAATCTTACAGACGCCCTAATGGGCAAGAGAAGCGATGTGAAATTTTGTCCTGTAGTGTATTTCGAAGGTCTAGGAAATCAAGTAGTAGCCAATGAATATGGTAAATACATAGACACATTGGTTTTGGTAAGTGCAAGCTATTACAATGTTTCTAGGCTTGAAACAAATCTATTGCAATTTAAGGAAATGTTCCAAGGAAAACCTAGTCGATACATTGTTTATCCGACAATAACATACAATTATACAAGACAAGGTTACGATCCGCCATCAGATAGGTTAGTCATGGCCACACTTTCGATAGCAACAAGGTTGGTAGATGGAATAATACTATGGCATAAGATTGATGGACATCTAGTCCGAGATTACCTTCACTATAGAGAAAATCCAAGCTATTTGCATGCAATTTATGTAATGGAACAGCTGCAGATAGCAGATGAGAAAAACACCTCAATACAACCAGTTGACAAGAAAATAGTCAAACCCTATTTTTCTAAAGTTCCACTTGCTTTGAGCCGATGATTTCTAGATTTTGAGGGATCGCGTCAGATAGATCCGACCTATATCTTCTGCGACAACGCCAATACACAAAATATTATCAACCTCATTACTGCTTGATATTGCTCAGAATGTTTTGAATGCTATCTAAAGATGGTTAAGAAACAATTATTAAAAAATATTATCAATCTTTGAGCACATAAAAGATTCAACTAACTTTGGGCATTCTGGGACTATCTGTTGGGCATACTAATAAACGGATCTCGATCCACCCATAGAACAAAGACAGGATTTTGTTCGATATTATGCTCTCCCTTTATTATCATAATCCTGAATTAGGTACTTTCCTTGCAAGCACATGTTTTTCGCCGTTGTCATATGTTTTTTCAAATTCTATGTTGAAATTGTTCGATCTGAGCAATTCTATCGTTGGACCATAAGTGTCTTTACCATGTACCTCAACAAGAATAGAGATATGGTTGTTTGTAGACAATATCTCTTTGGCTCCTTTAAGGACCTCATATTCTGCTCCTTCTACATCAATCTTAATCCAATCCACACGGTTTATTCCTCTAATCTTCAATAAATTATCTAATGTGTCTGCTTCTACCTCAAGATATCTTCTTTCGATCTCCTTGCTATATTTCGTAGCAAGATAATTTGTCATAAGACTATGATGCATTGTATATCCTAGGTCTTCATCTGGCAGGTATAATTTTAGCCTCGCCTTCTTCGAGTACACTGCCCAATTCAATGGACTGACATTTGTCAGTTTGTTTAACCTCAGGTTATGCTGCAATATTCTAAAATTATAAGGATGGGCTTCAATAGCAATTACCTTTCCTGACGCTCCGACAGATTTTGAACTTGTTATCGTATATCGGCCCATGTGTGCGCCAATATCTACAACCGTATCGCCTTCTTTGGGACGAAATAACCCCATTATTTCCTCTTCATGTTTGGTCATGACTATAAAGTCCTCCTTATTGAGCGGGCAATGTATGCGATAATCATGGCTAGGGACATGTATCTCTAAGAGCAAAGTCTTGTCTACTCCAAGAATCTTGGTAGAGTTATACAAGAAATCTTTGAAATTGATGTTTCGTTTTAGAAATATTCTGTCTCTTTTTTTCCTACCCAAGATCAGTTTTAGAAAAAATCGCATTCCTAAGAAAGAACTCTTTAATAGACCGAATACTACCTTATCGAAGACGCGAGCTCCCTTTACCTCTCTTAACCACCATTTATTGGTTCCAGCATATTCTAGATACGAAGAAGTATAATCATTTATCATCTAAACCATCATTATTAGTCTTACAAATACCCCTTAAGAGAGTTCCCTAGTGGGAATTCGACAATTAGATTTAGACATGTATATTAGAGTTAATGAAACTGTAGTTAGTGTGTAGATCTAGATCATATCAGCACATCTTCGTAATAAGCTCATGATGCCATTGGTTAAGATATAACAATAATATGCATCATATTGTGACTGGAAGAGACGTGATACAAAAAGAAAAGATAATTGTTGTTGTTGCATTATACTCAGATTTTGCAAAAAAGATGCTTATACTAGCCGTAGAATGATAGATATCATCATAAGGTATGCTTCATGCTAAAAAAGTAGGGGAAGATATCATTATTCTTCTTCATCGTCTACCCCATTAGATCAGCAAGCGGCACTGCTGGTGGTTGTGGAATCACTAATTCTGCTAATTCTTCCGAATCTGATGCTCCTGCTATCTCTGCTAATTCTTCCGAATCTGTTATCCCTGCTATCTCTGCTAATCGTTGCAGATTTGCTAATGCTTCTGTTTCGTCCAGCCCTTCTTCTCCTTCTTCTTCGTCTGTTTCTGCTGCTCCTTCTTCTCCTGCTATCTCTCTTATCGACAAGTTTTTGAATTCAAATTCTGAATCGTCTACTCTGAAGCCTCCTCTAGTGCCGTCCTCTATTATGTCGTCGTCGGACCTATCGCAATCGCTGCCTGAAACCTCCCAGTCACCATCGTCTACATACTCTGTAGCTTTTTTCCAATTGTTTTCCTCATTTCCATCATCAACCCACAGCTCCAATTTGACTTCATCGTCGTCCAAATCATACACTACCAACTTGATGCCTACCCATCTATCATCCAGATCTTCTACCACGTTTTCTTCTACTGCAGTCCTATCCGAATAGCCGCCATGATGGAATAACTTTTTCTTGAAAAAGGCATCACCTTCAGCACTAAGCATCCCATAGTAACCATAAGCACCGCATCCACCGTCGTCATTATAGGTTGGGCCTTGTCTTGCTACTAAGGTAAACTCGTCGTTTCCTTCCTCTAGCTTGAAGTAACCTGTCATTTCCACATTCTTCCACTCGTCATCTGGAGAATCCGCATGAATCCTTACCCCGTGTTTCTGCGTGCCTGTCTCTGCATCCAGTCTAAATACATTCGAATCTTCTTCCCCTTCTTCTTCCCCTTCTTCTTCCTCTTCTTCTAATTCTATGTCTTCAGCTGATGTCATTAAAAAATTGTCATCTTCTTCTGGATCTTCATCGTTTAGGAACCAGAGAGGGCCATCATCTTCTGTGGGATAAAGAGAGTCTATTCCGAATTTGTCTGGAAGTGCAAGCACTTCATCTGTCATCATAGTTAGCGACGAGACAGATAACATTACTACCATTCCAGCTAGAAGTAGGTTCTTAGGCAAGTCTAGTTTATGTGTTCTTGATCGCATCGAAGCCCATGCATGATAGTACGTATTTTATCTATTGCGGAATCTTTTTCGGAACGATACAATGCAACTTGAACATAAACGACGGCACGATAATTGATTTCAGAAGTTTCCCTCTTCTTATTGTCACCCCTTTGTCCAGTTTTGGGTACTGTTACAGCAAATGACTCCTTTCTTGATAATATTGTTGGCTGTTGCATCTCCCAACATGTTGCTAGCGTCTCATGGAAGGACAGGGTGATTTTCCTTGAACAATTCCCAAAACTGCACTTTAGAAAATAATTTCAACGATCGTCCAAAAGTTCGTTTTCCTAACACTAACTAATTTAAATGATACGAGACTATCATCGAAGAGCAAAGTAGCAAATGAATTATTCGATATTACTTGATGTCGTCGGCCTCGAACAAAAGCACTTAGACTCTGGCCTGGTGCCAAATATTGCCAAGATTACTGAAAATGGGGAAGCAGCAAGACTTGAGCCTACATTTCCAGCTGTTACATCAACTGTTCAGGCCAGCATTCTTTCTGGCAAGTATCCTAGAGAGCATGGAATAGTTGCAAATGGATTGTATGATAGGAGCACACGCAGCGTATCCTTCTGGGAGCAATCCAGCTCGCTTGTGCAGGCTCAAAGAGTATGGGACACCATCAAGCAGAAAAACAGTAAAAAAACTGCTGTGCTCTTTTGGCAAAATACAATGTACGCCAATTCAGACATTGTGGTGACTCCCCGGCCGATACATCTAGATGACAAAATGGTTATGTGGTGCTATTCAAAGCCAGTGGGCTATTATGAAAAATTGAAGGAAAAATTAGGTGAGTTCAACCTTGCAAGCTACTGGGGACCACTTGCATCATCTAAATCAAGCGAATGGATAGCAAATGCTGCTGAATATACTTTGGAAAGCGAGCGGCCTAATTTTCTCTTTGTATACATTCCACATGTAGATTATTCGGCACAGCGCTTTGGTAAGGGAGCGGTCCAGGTTAGAGATGATCTGAAAAAGGCTGATGAAATAGTTGGCAGACTTGTTCAAAAGGCAACGGATCTTGGAATACGAGACGAAACGCAGTTTGTCATTATATCTGAATATGCATTTAATGATGTCAATGGTGCAGTACCCCTCAACCTTGTGCTTCGAGACGCTGGTCTACTTTCCATCCGCACCATTCAGGAAAAGGAATATTTAGATTTTGAATATAGCAAGGCGTTTGCAATGGTTGACCATCAGGTGGCTCACGTGTACATCAAAAATGGCTATGAAGGTGAGACTAGAAAGACATTGGAGGCTACTTCCGGAGTAGACAGGGTTTTGGATGGCGGGGGGAAGAAAGAGCTAAGAATAGATCATGAACGAAGCGGAGATCTGATCGCCATTTCGGCAAGAGACAAGTGGTTCAGCTACTACTGGTGGCATGACGAAAGCAGGGCACCAGATTTTGCTCGCAAGGTGGATATCCACAGAAAGCCAGGGTATGATCCTGTAGAGTTGTTTATTGATCAAAAGACAAAGTCTATACCACTTGAAGCCAGCTTGGTCAAAGGATCACATGGGAGGCCACCTGACTTACAAACAGAGGAAGGACTTGCATTCTATGCTTCAAGCAGAAGGCATGGCATTACATCCGATTCAGGGTCAGCAAGATGCGTGGATATTATGAGATGCCTTGTTGATGCGCAATGAAATACGCCATCACTCTTGCCTCTTTTAGAAAGATAGAGCCCATTGACAATACTTTGACTGTCATAGCAAGACAGGGTTATGATGCAATCGAAATGTTTGGGGAGCCTAGTGAAGTGGATGCAAAGAAATTGCTTGACTCGCTAAACTCCTATGGATTATCTGTCTGTGGCGTAACTGGTATGTGGGGTTCTATCAGTAGCGATGGTTGGAAGCGCAGACTTCTAAGCAGTGATCCTATGCTAGTACAAGCTTCAGAACAATATGTCATTGATTGCCTTAAGCTATGCAACATTCTGGGAGGTCATGAGATGAACGTTTGTCTCTTTGCTGATGATATGCAGGGAGTTGACAGGACGCACAGGATAATTTCTGCAAATGAAAAGGAGCTTTTTGCAGCAAAAGCAATACCGATAATGAACCGCCTATGCAGGAAGGCTGCAGACTATGGCATCCAGCTAGTGCTTGAGCCTCTCAACCGTTACAGTACTCCATATTGCGCTACTGCAAAAGATGCAATTGCATTAGCACAACAAGTAGACTCGCTGGGTATACTACTTGACACTTTCCACATGAATATTGAAGAAGACTTGTTTAAAGACGCAATACAAAGCTCCCGCAAGTTTTTGCGGCACATGCACTTTGCCGACAACAATAGAAAAATGCCAGGATTTGCTCATATTGATTTTTCTACAATTGTAAAAAGCCTAAGTGAAATTGGCTACCAGGGCTATATCAGCTTTGAACCCAACATTGCTGATAAGAATTATCAGCATGCAACTAAATATGGACTTGACTTTGTCAAGAGAATAGTAGAACTACAAGACCAATAAGCATCCCAGCATAGCTTGCATCTATTCCTTGGGAGTGG
>DASUUX010000031.1:0-4494 GCA_036373855.1 Nitrososphaera sp. | reverse complement strand
CTGGGCATGCAAGATGTCTGACAGTACGTGTGTAGGATGTGGTATTAGGATATGCCCATTATGCTTGAAAGAGCCAGATTATTGCAGGTGTGAAAACAAGCATGAGTGCTGTAAAGGCTAGATTAACTAGCTAATTATTTTCAGGCTCTTTTCTCAATATCTCTTGCCTCTGTATGCAAACCTTTCTTCAAAGATGGCACCCCTATTCTTTAGAAATACGGAGCCGTAATGCATCAACCGTGCAAGGAGTAAAGCATTTCCGCTCAAGAGATAAGTCTTGAACTTTTAGACCTATCTCACATTAATTTTCAATTCTTGATGGTGATGAATGAGAACTTGCTGCTTTTGCTTCTCCCTTTCTATTGTTAAGACAAGGATGATAATAATAATGAGGATATCTCTCTCATGCTCCGTTCATTTACATTGCCAATATTGAGCTTCTATGTCGGAACCTAGCTCAGAGGGATACGAGAGAAAAACCTTCAGAATTGAGACTCGATCATCTATATTTCAAGAAAAAAAGAATAGCTATAAACAGACTTAGAAGCTACTAGCATGGATAAGAAGATAATAGTTTCTGCGGGTCGGGTCAACTATAACTCTGTGGTCATTTTGAGATTATTAGT
The DNA here is from genome assembly GCA_036373855.1 of Nitrososphaera sp. GTDB lineage: Archaea > Thermoproteota > Nitrososphaeria > Nitrososphaerales > Nitrososphaeraceae > Nitrososphaera. The sequence continues at coordinate 3,868 of DASUUX010000031.1, read as the reverse complement.
TTTATATGACTCAGGTTCTGTCCTTCATATCCTGGACAAAGGCATAGCAATAAGATTTTGCAAAATCTCCAAGTTATCCGAGTATATATGGACATACAGGGTGAGTCTGGCTCAAGGTCTTGTCATTAGGGCTCGTTATTTCTAGAACCATTTGGTTTCTGTCCCAATATTCTTTTTCTTCTAACAGATAAGAAAAAATTCTAACCTAATATTTTCATTACTGTATTGAAAGCAGTACTACAAACAATTCCTCATCAGCTGTATGTGTAAATTAGCCGACATTCAAGCCTGTTCCCGAGCTCCTTTTCTCTATTGTCTTACTATATAATAGGTCGCTATTACTATGAAAAAGTCCTTCTTCTGGATTCATCTACTTCGGGAATCTGAAATGCGCCTCGATGTACCTCTCTTCCTGTGACCTGACGAGATGTCAATTGTTGTTTGACCCTCTTCAAATCTTACACTTCACATCAAATGTTCTGTAGTGTCATGAAAAAATTTTTGTGTGTATTATAACAGGAACATTTTTGCAAAATGATCTTGTCTATGGCTCCCTCAATTCTTCAGCCTTGATAGCCTCTAAGATCCTTGCATTGACTTCGTCCATATCGATACTAGCTCTTAAATATTTGTTCAGATCACTTGGTGCAATTATTCCCACAGGTTTTCTTGTTTGTTCGTCTACTACTACCAGGTGTCTAACTTTATTGCTCAACATGAGATCTGCTGCGGTTTCAACTGTTGCATGGGGTTCCACGGTTGCAAGGGGCGAAGACATTATTTCTCGGATGCCTACCTCTTTACTGTTTGTTCCTGCGGCGCAGACACGGATCACGAGATCCCTTTCTGTAACTATCCCTATTGGATCCCTAGTCTGCTTGTCGCCATCAACGACGAGAACTGAACTAATTCGTTTGTCATTCATCTTTTTGGCAGCCTCCTGAGCGTTTTCTGTTACATCTATCGTTTCCAACTTTGCGGATATGATTTCTTTGACTGCATTTTGCATGAATATACCTGTGATTAATTGAATAATAAAGATATTCAAGATAATGGATGTCTGTCAGCAATGGTACCGGGACTAGAATGTAGTGGATGACGAGTATAACATGCCTTTCAAGAGGGAACAATACTGTCTCGGAGCACAACTTGCAGATGTGATTGAACCAAGATAATATTACAACCACATATAATAAAAATAAAGGGAGTCATTTGTAAACTATCATCTACAGAAACGATACCTTCCTTTGTTAATAGAAAGATAGCCGTTATTATTCCACGTCCGCCAGATTCTTTATAAGGAACCATTTTTCTGATTTTTGATAAATCGTGCAAAACTATTACAAAATCTTCTATGTTTATCCAAAATGGTATATTCTTTTATAGTAGTTTAAGGAATACTAATAGATGCATAATACTGATATGTATCTGAGCAGAAGAATCAATATCCAACAGAAGGGAGGCTCGAAGTATAATTAGTCATCTTGGTGCCGATAACACTGCCGATCTCTCAAATGTAGGAGCTCTGCTGGCATCTCCAGTTGGTGAAATTATGAGATCAGATGTTGCTATCCTAGAATCGGACAAGACAACAGATGATGCCATACAGGCAATGCAGGAAAAAAATGCACGTAACGTCCTTGTGTCTGTCAGAGGTGAGATTGTAGGCATTGTCAGCAAGACTGACATTCTATTCAAGGTAACATCGCAGGGAAGAAATGCCTCGAAAGTAAGACTACGAGAAATCATGACTAGCCCCGTATTGGCCGTCAACCCCCAGACAACGATCAGAGAAGCGCTTGCTATAATGGACAAAAAGAAGGTGAGACAGCTTATGGTTCATGCGTATGCAGCCGTCTTAGGAATGATAAATAGAGAGGAAATATCCGAGCGGATCGAACAAATTTCACTATCACTAGAAGACACAGCCTTATCTGGGACACCAGCTTGCATTATTGATACAAAGAGCATAACATACATGAAGGATACCAGCAAAGCGAAATTTCAATGCCCATATTGCGGATCTCCCTTTGACGACACTGAAGCATTATCAAAACATATTGACAGACTTCATGAAGAAACGGGGATACTAGAAGGAGACTATCGAAAGATGGTACGTTGAATGGTCTAGAGGACAAATACTAATGGAAAATCAATGAAAGAGGGTTCTCCTAAGTCACTATTTAGTAGTATTACATCCAATTCTTGAACATAATCGTGTTCGTTATGTTGTGCTCTGAATGAATGACAGAAATGAGGTTGTGCAACAGACAATAGAGTGGTCAAAAAATAGAGGCACTGGTTACACAATAAAGGAGAAGAATAGTTCTGACAGATTTAGGGCAACAATACAGTTGAACCAAAACCTTTCGGTCTGCTAGATCTGGCCTACTGTGATCATCTGCAGTTCAGGTGATCCAATATAATATCAAGGTAGCAGGAGCAGTTGTTGTTGTCTGCCCAAGTCACTTTAGCTTCTGCCGAAATCTTGTCTTTCATATCATCGGAAAGCTTATTCACGGGATAATAGAATCAGGTTCCTGCTAGCATCCTGCCATTGCCCTGATTCAGAAGCGTTTCTTGTTATGTTTTTGTGTCTGTTCCTGGAAAGGAAGATCGAAATTACAAAAGCAGACTTTTTATTTTTCTCAGCTGAAAATTTCTGATGCATCAACAATTTTCCTAACATGGGTTTTTTCGTGGTTATCGTGGAGAATGTTGAATTTGCCCCTTCCGACATGTTGGATTTGTGCACGAAATACTAATCGTACATCTTCACCTAGTCGTCCTCGTTATTTTACATTCAGTGGCACAAGTATAACTTAGATCTTGGAACGATTTTTGCTAAAGGTCGTGAGCATTTTCTCAAAGAAACCTCCGAAGCAAAAATTGATCTTATCGACGATGAGAACAACAACAATACACCCTATTCTCCGGGTCACACAGTAAAGGGTGAGGCAACAATACTACTGCCTCCGAATGAAGAAGAAGAGGACAAGAAGAAGATTCGAGGAATGAAAATCACTCTAAGTGGTATAGAATATTCATTTGCTCAGGGGTACAAAGGGTAAATACAATTGAAAAGTACGAGAAAAATATGGAACTAAATGGAAATTAAAATGGAGGAAACAAAGATAATACTATGCCATTTGAATTAGAGATACCACAAGGCGTAAACCAAAGCTATATAGGAAAATATTCAGAATACTTTTGGGGGCTTGAAGCTAAAGTCAATATTGCATGGTTATCTGACATAAATGCCAGAACAATAATAGAAATTGATTGATTAGAAATCAGATGATGATGCAAAAAAGAAGCTTTTGATGAAACTATAGATTGACTACTTTGACATCAAGGCAACAGATTTGCTATCAATGTCATAACGTTTTATTGTAGCCATACCATGCCCCTTACACATTTTTGTCCTACAACACACATAGGAGAGGGTAGGTATGTGCGACTGGTCTGGCGGGAAATGGCTCTACTGGAGAAAGCCGGCCGTAGCAGAACAGCAACTCTGGTACTGTTGTTTTTGCTTTCTACAACCGCCTGCCTCTCCTGTTTTTGTGTTATGATTCTTTCTTTCCTTTTCTCTCTCTTCTCATCATCTAGCCTACGGTCTGGTCAGCTACCTGTACCAGTGTTTGAGATACGTCGCCTCCCTCCGCTACCTGCTGCGCTACTTGGGTTATATCTTGGTTGACTTCACCTACATTGCCAGTTGCACTCTGCTGCGCTATCTGTGTAAGAGACTGTGATACGTCTCCTCCTTCTCCTTCTGCTATCTGTTGACCAATTTGTGTAACAGCCTGGTTAGCATCTCCTCCTTCACCAGCTATTTGTATTGCTAGCTGCTGCAGCACTTGCT
>DASUUX010000030.1:0-10698 GCA_036373855.1 Nitrososphaera sp. | reverse complement strand
ATACCCTTTGAAAGAGATATGACGTTATGGTATCCGCTGTGGGATCTTCCCCTCAGATCTCTGGGATAACGCCTTCTCCTCTGAACAGCTTCTTCGCTTCGTCTATAGAAAGGTCTGCACTAGGCAGTATGATATCAGACCTGATTATCTCGTGTGGGTCAAGAGGCTTGCCGTTCTCGACAACCAATTTGCTCAGCTCTGTCAACCTTTTCTTAAATTCCGTGTCATCAGATCTTTCTGTGCTTACCAGCTCGACAATAGCATTGTCAATATCATTGAGCTTTTTGAGCGTCATGCTGTCTACAGTAAATTGTCCGTGACCCATTATGCGGACGATTTTGTTGCTAGGCGCTGTGGCGATTCTTTTCTTAGCTTTAGCAATTGCTGTCTTGTTACGAGCTTTGACTGTGGCTTTCCTTGTAGATACGACCTTCTTAGAGGGGGATTTGCCCTTCCCAGTGCGCCTTGACTTAAGCTTACTTGCTGCTGACCTGCTCTTGCTCCTCACTTTCGGCTTCATTGTTGCGCTTCCTGCTCCAATTGTTGTCTCTTCTTACGTTGTTTCTCTGACTTTAACTTTGCTAATTCTTCATCCACTGAATTTTGTACGGTAATTTTTTCTAATTCTTTTTCAATTTCGTCCTTATTTGATGTATAATCCGTGAGGACACCTGAATTTATCATTTCATCTAGAGCCTGAGACTTGGCCCTCATGCGCTCTGTCTTTTCTTCAGCCCTGTTCATCTCCATGCCTACATCTGCCATTTCCTCAGAGATTCCTGTAACGCTCTCCTTTATCTTGACTTGGGCTTCTGCAGCAGAGTACTGTGCCTTTATTATTTCCTTTCTAGCCTTGAACTCTTCAACCTTGATTGACATGCGTTTTTCTGCTTCTTGCAAATTGCGCTCTTCTTCCTTCATCTCGGCTATCTGTTTGTCAAGGCTCTGCGTCTGCATCAGGTTGGCATTCTTCCGCTCAAGTGCAAGCCGGGCAAGATCTTCCCTATTTGCCTCAAGGGATCTTGCTGCCTGCTCATCAAGCAGGCGTATGTTCTCCCATAGTCTAGATTTTTGCATTTCAAGCCTTTTGCGAGAAGTGATAATTTCAGCAAGGCTTCTTCTCAGCTTGTTTAGCATTTCTACCTGTTTTAGGTAGGAATAATCAAGAGCTTCCTGCGGCTTTTCAAACCTCTCAAGGAGGGCGTTTGCTTTTTGTGAAATTACAGTCGAAATGCGATTCATTAAACCCATTTTTCATTCACTCCAACATAATGAGAGAAAGCTGAATATTAAAGTATGATGATGATGGTGATGGTGATGCTATCTGTTGAACCTGCGCCATTCGTGTTCGTCAGGCGGACCGTAGTCTTCTTTTTTCTTAAAGTATCCCCAGTAAAGCAAAAAACCGCCAGCCGCAACCATCGCAATTGCAAACTTTTCATTTGTGATTGAGCTATTACTAAAGTTATCAAGAAATTGCTGCGTCCCATCTTCGATCAAGCCTGCAGCGTGCTCAATATTGAACAGCACAAGATTGCGGATTATGATAATGATGGCAGTGACTATGAACAGGATGCCCATTGCAGACATCCAGTTTCTGCCGCGCCTGCTGCCTATTTCTTCCTTCCATCTCATATTGACATGATTCCAAACATATCATTGCTCATAATGTTTGCGTTCAGACCAGCTTTACACCCGGATTCTTCAGCTTATTTCGCTTGGCAGCATTTAGACACATCGGGGTTAAGATCTCTGCCTGGTAAGTTAGTGCAAGTGGGCCGAGGTATACTGGCCTTAAGCCAGCGATCTCATATATAAGCCCTGTCAGCTTTGCTATTACGTTTTGATCGTCGCCGCAGATGAAAGTGTCAGCGTCAAGACTTTGTTGTAGATTCTTGAGTTTTGATTCAGAGATCGTATGGAATGCAGAGATCACCCTTGACCTAGGGGGGAGCTTGTCAGCAACCATTTCTGCCGCCTGCTCTTTACCTTGTTCTATTGGGATATATACAAATCCTGCTTCAGTTCTCGCCATAGGCACAATGGGTGAAACGACGATACAGTCATCCCTGAGCTTGCCTCTGAGCTTGCCGCATGTATCATCAATGAATTCATATGGTATCGAAAGTATCAGAACATCAATATCCTTTGCAAACGAAATGTTGTCATTACCACTTATGCTGCCAGTGATATTGCCATAGGTTTGTTCGGCGGTCCTCGTGTAATTTTCTGCAGCTTCTCTGGCCTTCTGAGCGTCCCTTGAGCCGACGATGACGTCATGCTTTTGGCACCATCTGAGTGCAAAGCCTTCCCCCATCCCGCCAGTGCCGCCAGCTATTCCTATCTTCATAGAATCGTCATTAGATAATCTCGATATTAATGTGCATCGGCTTTGGAGTGGATTTTGTAGCTTGACGGTTAATTGTTCTCAGTGTCTTCATTGAATCTCAAGTCATAGTAGCACAGACCAATACTCATAATCTGCTACGCGCGAAGGTGAAATTGATCGCTTACTTTTTAAAATCTTGTATGGCTCCTGCATGATCCTCAGAGGAGATTTAGAATGCTCCCCGTAGAAATAGGCCTAATCTGATTCATTCATCTCTAAAGGTACGCTTTAACATCTGATTACTTCCTCGTATCTTTCTAACTTCTGAAGAGCCCTAGCCTTGTTGACCTTTCTCAAAAGTACACACAGTCTTATCTTTGTTCAATACCCGCTCATAATGCGTGAAAGGTTCTTCATAATTTTTTTGCACCAAAAAATAGTATATCTCCTTTTTGATTCCATGCATCGAAAAAATTATGATTTATCTCTAATCCTTTGTCAAAGCAGCATATATATCCTATCACAGTTCTTACTACTTACTTGTCATTTTTGATAGATGCAGAGCGCGGTACTGCCAATTTACTGCCAAATTGTCATAGCAGGTCATAGCTATAATGTTGTCCTCATCGGTGCTTGATGTTGTTAATAAGAAGGGTTGACATTGTAGGCGTGGGATGTCCGTGTATGTCCGTATTTTTAGCTAGTTTTTGCTCTGTTTATCCAAGAATAACCACCGCACTCTTTAGTAGACATCGTTATTTCTTCTTCCCTCTTCTTCTTTGTCTCGCTTGACTATCCATTCAGTACTTCTTACTTTAGCCTCTAAGTTATCTCGACACCTTTCGCAAACCATTTCATCAGGAATTAGACCCTCAGCGATTGCTATCTCCTGACTGGTACGTAGCAGAGGAGGCATAAAGAAATAGACGGTCTCAATGCCGCCATACTTTTTACGAAAATACTCTAGCCCCATTCCCTCAAAATCGTCTGCCTTAATCGCATCTACATCTGTTTTGATTAAAATTCCCATTAAACCACATTCACTTTGTACCAAGGCGCCGTAGTCTGGCGAGCCCGTGCTTGTATTCTCCCTCAAATCATCCACCGGTTTTCGCACATTACTATGCAGTATTATGTGGAGCGGTTTTGTGTCGATGGTTCCAATGCTCTTGCTATGAGCGGCACAAATGAATATTAGCATGTCTCTTCTTATTCTTATTATTATTCATCGTTCAACTGGTTCATAAGCTTCATGCCTTTTGGTGGAGATAGTTAATAGTTAACATTTCGTAATTGGTTAGTTTCTCCTTTTCAATATCACCTTGCATGCTAAACTGTAATTCAGCCTCTTGATGCGACTTTTCATTTTGCTCTATCTGGTCGAGCTTCTTGACGATCTTTAAGATTATTCGAGTATTCATTTACATCATTTCTTGGTAACTCAAGTAATGCAGATTACTGGGTATTCTATGATTACCTTTAAAGCTTAGTAATGCTCATAATCAGCCGGTATAAGTTAGCTCAACAACAGCAATCGACCATGACCAAGAACATTAAGGTGTCTGATGAACTGGCAAAGAGGTTAGCATCCCATGGTGGCTTTCATTCTACCTACGCCCAGATCATAACGATGCTGCTTGATTTTTTGAGAAGCACCACAAGGATGACCATAAGCGGACATGACTGCACCAGAAGAAGAAGAAGAAGAGGACAAAGTGACAGAGAAAGAAATATAGCTGATCTTATAGCTAAGGCAGAGGAAGAAGGCCAAGATCAGGTTCAGTCTCAAGATCAAGTACTATCAGATTTTGACGTACTGGCAGAAAAGGTCAAAAACAACGATCACAAGGAGATTGAGATAGAAGCCAGAAGAGAGGGACTAACTACAGCGGACTTTATTAAACGTCGTCTACATCTTTGCAGCCAGGCGAACTAGAGAGATATCAAGATCGTTTGAGGTTCAATATGAAATAACTAAAAGAAGATATGTAGCGGCAGGAGAAATTCTCGTACATATGTATCTAAAGCAATAGACAAAGAAGCATGCAAATTATACAATATGATAAAGATAATAAAAGCTTATTACTAAAAACCGTGTTCGGTAAGTCACGATTACCTATAATGCCAATTGAAAGCAGGGTAATTTCCGTGCGGAAGGGAAATAGCACTGTTGTTATAGTCGACTCCAGTTTAATAGAGCGACTTGAATATGACATAGAAGTCGTTGACAATGGAGGTGTCTACCAAATCAATGATGCTAGAAAGTTAGTCATCACTATACAAGAAGATGGAAACACTCTAGAATTTAAGAAAAAGAAAAATTCTGACCCGCCTTTGTACACAATTCCACTAAAAGATATTAAAACAATTACAGTGATTGAAAAGCAAGTAAGACAAACGATCATAGGTCGAAAAAATAATTTGCTAGTTGAAATTCTGTTTGTCGATAATGATCAGAATGTTGGTAGTAGTAGTAGTAGTAGTAGTAATATTGATTCTGGTTTACCTGAAAATTATCAAAATAACTTGAGGTCTGTTAGAATTGATTTAGACGATAAGTATATCCCCCTTCTACAAGGGCAAATTAGTGTGTTTAAAGAAAAGGAAATTAGTCCTGCAGTTAGAAGGGCAATCGCAGTCGCAAAAAATTCAAAACTTTGTATCCAATGTGCTAAGAATAAATATGTTCGTACATACCATTCAGATCATAACCTGTGTTCAGAGTGTTTTAGACATAATTATGGCAAGTTAATATTGGAATCACCAACTGCAGAATATTTTGGAGGACACAAAGCATACCTTGCAGGCGGAGCATTCGGAAAATATCAAGAAGGTAGAATGACTTTAACTGAACATTATCTCATTTTTGCAACAGAAGACACAAACCCGTCAAAAAGATGGGAAATAATAATTCCATTAGATTCCATTGTTATAGAAAGGTGGGGTATAGAAGAGGAAGTAAGAAGAAGGCAGGTTTTAGGCGGAGGTGGTTTTATGGATGGTTTTGGTGCAGTTGGAGGTGGTTTTTTATATGATTCTGGTAAAGCACATCATCTTGTAATCCCCTATGTGGATGAAAATGGAATTCCTCAAGAGCCTAGATTTGGTGCTTCATCTTTTCGTGGTAAAGCAATAAAGGAATGGGCTGCGACATTATATCAACAAGTAGTAAAGGAAAAGACTGCTTCTGCTTCCACTCTTTCTCCCCAAATACCCAACAAAAATCCCGCAATTCAACCACCAACTAGTAATAATCAGCCTACTGCCCAAAGCACTGGCGATGATCCTCTCAAGGTTATTAAGATGAGGTTTGCAAAAGGCGAGATCTCTAGAGAAGAGTATGAAGAAATGCGAAAAGTGCTTGAGTCTTGACTGCGCACTGGTTCGAATGGATAGGTTTTGCATAGCCCGGCTATGTCTGCCCTTATATCCTAAACCATGTGAAATCTCTTATAATAGCTGGTAACTACAGTTTATTATTTAAGTAGTAGTGTTATCATGACCTTCTTACCTAACCAAACAGAACGACAATAAACATAAGCTCCGCATTTGCCGAAATGCTTAACTGTCTTGATAATTGTTGTTTGTGCTGATGCTGTTGGAGAAGAAGCTGCCATGCTCGCAATAATCAAAATCGCCGCTATCATGATAGCGGTAATTGAACTTGTTAACATGAGTCGATTGCCTGATTGATGCAGATAAGCTTATCTTTTGACTGTTTTATGATACAGTCGAGCAGATGATAATAATAATAATAATAATTTACTAACTTTTACTCGTCTGGCACCTCATAAGCTATAGTCGTAACAACGACGCCATTAGTTGCCGAACTAGTAAGCGATAATAATCTATGTGTTCCAAGGATTGTTTGCAATTGATTTGCTAGGTCTTTAGTACTTGCGTTATTTATCTCGCTGTCTTGAGCTACAAGAACCCAGTATGAACAAAATTTTGTTACCATTTTGCTAAGAGAACCTTCGCGCTTGACTTAAGGATTATGCGATTTTCATAAAGATAATTTGGCGGTATTATATGTATTCATGAGTAAGGCTACACTAATATTATTACTACTACAAGTTTCAGGTTGGTTATTCTTTTATTCTTCTTCTACTACTTCTTCTTTTGTTGTTGTTTCTATTTCAAATATCTATGTGCTATGACAGCTATTAACACGGTATCCTAAAACGTTTTACTCTCATGCTCTTAACTCCTTGGTATACCAAGGAGTAGCTTGTCATTACTCTCAAAGACAGAAAAGGCTTACTTGTCTGGCAATCATGACTTTTCAAAGACTAAACAGCGATATGTCCGTTATAGGCTTAAGCGTATGCTTCTCTTAATAGATGAAGAACGCCGCGACGTCGCGGCTAAGCTGCTACGCTGCAACGCTATAATTGAACCTAATAGACCTTCTCAAGCTGTTGCCCTTAGCGATATTCATGCGCCACGGTCAGGCGGAGAGCAACGTAAACAGGATCCTTGCCGGAAGGCATATGGAATCACATCTCACAGAGCATGGCAGACAGCAAGTAGTGGATAGCGCAAAGCAACTGGTGAAAAATATTGCTATTGAAAAGGTCTATGTATCACCTGTAATTAGAACTGTGGAAACGGCTCAGATAGTCTGCCAAATACTTGGTACTGACTATGTGGTTGATGAGCGATTATACGAAACCGAGATGGGCCGGCTTGTTGGGATGAACTACGAGGAGGTGACAACAAAGTACGGTGACGTTCTCACGAGATTCTATTCAGATTACGACCCTATTCTTGAAAGCTTCGGGGTCGAACCATTTGCCTCTGTCAAGCACCGCATCACGAACCTGCTTGACGATCTATTGCAGAAACACGAAGACAGCAATGTCTTGATGGTCACGCACCTTGATCCAATCAAGGCAGCGCTTGCCACTTTGCTTGACTTAAGCCAAGATGCACTTCACAGATGGAACATTCGCAATGCTTCATTTACGATATTAAAGCATGAAAGCAAGGTCTACTCAATTTCTGGAGTTAATATTATGGTGATGTACAGGTACCCTATGGAATGATGAGACGATTTGCAAAACCTTAAATAAGATAGGAAAACAGATTTTTAGCAGAAAAAGAAAAAGTGAAACAATAGATGGTCTCGTATTCAGCGTTGGTTTTAATCTTAGTTCCTCTAGCTGCACTAACGCTTCTCGGAATTGATTCTGCTGCCTTTGCGCAGGAGACTACGGAGCGCTATTTGAGTGCAAGAGTTGAGATTTGGTCGCTGTTCTACAGGCTCATGGTCGTAGCATTTGTTATCGGGGCAGTTGTCATGGGAGTTATGACCTGGGTTGTATGGAGGTTTAGAGAAAGTCACCCAAAGAATAGAGAAGACATCACTCCGGCTGCTGGAGGTGCACACCACTAATGGGACACGGCACATTAGAATGGGTATATGTCGGTGTAGTAATCGCTGTGCTGATTTACATTGGAGCCGACGCATGGAACGTTGAAAGATTTCTAGACCATGCTCCCGCAGAAGCCCAGGTCGTAAAGGTCACAGGTCAACAATGGTTCTGGACATTTGAGCATGAAGATGGAACGCGAGAGCTAGGAGAACTGCACCTCGTCAAGGACGTTCCTTATAGGTTTGAGGTAACTTCTTTAGACGTGGTTCATTCTTTTAATACGCCAGACTTTGCTATGATGATAGATGCCGTGCCAGGCAGGATAAACTCGATATGGTATGTCCCGGATCAAGCTGGCGAATTTCTAATACAATGCAGAGAATATTGCGGATTTTCGCACTACCAGATGAGGGCCAGGCTATTTGTGGAAGAGCCAGCAGGGGGCGCAGAACCGGAAGCCCAAGTGACCAATGCTTCTGCTACTAATGACCTGATTCCGCCGTTAGGCGCCGCAGCAGTTGCAAGCTGATTCTCTTTTTATAGGTTGTTGCATGGCATTTAAATCAACGAATAAAATGGTAATGAGCTTGCCTACTGTCTATGTGCTAAAACAAAATGCTTTTATTGATATTGTCTTCAAATATCACCAATATAAAGAGGGGCATGATGCGAGTTGGTTCTAGAAGTTAGAAAACCGCGCCCGCTGTGGGAGATCCTGTTTTCGACTCACCATACGGATATCGGCTTGCTTTACATTATCTTTTCCTTAACTCTCTTTTTCTTAGGTGGAGTACTTGCTATCTCGATCAGAACAGAACTTTTCTTACCCGGTGCACAGCTGTTTGAAGATGCTAATACATTCAACCGAGTTTTCACTGTTCATGGCACAACAATGCTGTTCCTGTGGGTATTACCATTTGCCGCTGGCGTAGGTAACTATCTGATACCTATCATGGTAAGATACAAAGATATGGCATGGCCAAAGCTGAATGCAGTCGCATTCTGGATGATACCAGTAGGCGCAGCGTTGGTATGGCTTGGCTTTGCAGACACGGGCTGGACTTCCTATCCTCCTTATTCTATCTTGCGCGCGCCAGGGCCTGCTGCAGAGATGTGGATATTTGGGCTAAAGATTTTGGGAATTTCATCGATTCTAGGCGCCATCAACTTCATTGTTACTATCTTGAGAATGAAGCATCCTGATCTGCCGATGATGAAACTGCCTCTTTTCACATGGTCCATCCTTACTACATCTCTTATAATACTCATGTCTATGCCGACCTTTGCTGCTGCTCTGATAATGTTGTATACGGACAGACTGGGAGTTTCCGGTTTCTTTAATCCTGCAATGGGAGGAGATCCGCTATCATACCAACATCTCTTTTGGTTTACATTTCATCCTGAGGTCTATGTATTCGTGATACCGGCGATCGGTATGATATATGAGATAATTCCCAAGTTTTCACGAAAACCTATATTCAGTTATACCTCAGGGGTAACGGCATTTATATTGCTGACGATCGTCTCTTTTGCCTCCTGGGCCCACCACATGTTTGCAACAGGTATGAGCTTTACAGAAAAAACAGTATTCATGATAGGCACATTGGCAGCTGTCCCAGCTTCAGCTATGCACATTTTCAACTGGATAGCGACAATGTGGGGAGGCAGAATCAGATTCAGAGCACCAATCGCATTTGTGGTTGGCGGGATCATAACGTTCTTTCTAGCTGGAGCTGGCGGTGTCGTAAATAGTGCAATGCCACTTGACTTTCTAACACATGACAGCTACTGGGTAGTAGGGCACATGCATCTCTTTCTTATGGGCATCATAACTTTTGCATTTATGGGCTTTATATACTACCTATTCCCGCTCATAACTGGCAGGATGTACAACGAAAGGGCAGCTATGATCCAGTTCTGGCTGATGTTTATAGGAGTAAATCTAGTATTCGTTACACAGCACTTGCTTGGACTATACGGCATGCCTCGTCGAGTATTAGACTATGTGCCTGTTGAACCGCTTATCATGATGAACCAGATCTCTACAGTAGGCGCGTACATATTGGCTGTTGGTATGGGAATATTCCTTTTTAACTTGATTAAAAGTGCGGGATGGGGCAAACCGGCAAATATGGAAGATCCATTTGGTATTAGAGAGAAGTATTATGACTATAGACGGCGTGAGCCTCACCACTAAAGATAGGGAGAGAAAGAGATACGAGTTCGCATGACTCACACAGTGACGAGAAAGAACCAATAATCCTCACATCGCCTAGAAGATTAGGAAAAGGGCTTGCAATGGTGATAGTCACTATAGCCATAGGGGCAGCAATCCTGATTCCATTCTTTGACCAAATGTTTGAAAATCCGCCACCTGTGACCCAAATACGCACAGAGAGCCCTGCTGCAGAGGAGGGGGAGGAGCAAGCTCCAGCAGAAGCAGGCACCACTGCTATAGCCATACTTCAAGGGGCGGCGGTACAGGGGAGCCCTGACTATGATCCAGACGCTGCTCAGGTGCCTGTCGGCAACAGCATAGTTTGGGACAACCAAGACACAGTTCCACACACTGCAACCTCTGGAACCGGTCCTCAAGATCCTGAGTCTGCACAGTTGTTTGACACAGGTATTGTCAACGGAGGCGAAGAATCAACTGCAGTTGAACTACAGGGTGTAAGCGAGGGCCAGACTATTCCCTACTATTGCATTGTTCATCCATATATGACATCGGAGCTTACGATTGTAGCAGCGGAACAGGGTGGTGGCCAAACACCAGGAGGAGGAGCTGCCCAACAACAAGAGGAAGGAGGAACTAACCAAACAGCAGAAACAACAGGTGCTGGCGGTGATGGTGGTGGTGGTGCTGCTGCTGGAGGATCTACGATAAACATCCTTGAAGGCTCTTCCATACAAGGCAGTCCTGATTATGACCCAGATGAGCTTACAGTAAGTGCAGGCACTGATGTCACAGTGGTCAACCAAGACACAGTT
>DASUUX010000029.1:0-7994 GCA_036373855.1 Nitrososphaera sp. | reverse complement strand
TTGTTCTCATGTCATACACACATACATATAAGCCGGGCACTTCCGAGTTCAAAACAAACTCGGGTTTGTTTACTTGCTCTATGTTTTTTAGTAAAAGATGTATTACTCGACCTAGCGTTCTACTACTAGTGTTATGCATATGTGACACACCATTGAGGCCGATAATGACATTAGTAACCTTGATGCTTATTTCTGTAATTATTGCTTATTATTCTTCAGTAATGACGCAAGTTTCAATTTATGCTTAGGAATTACTTTATAGTACTGCTAATGTTGAGCCAAGCGATCCATATGTCACTGATCCTGATCTTACTGTGGAGACTGCAGCTACGGGATTGAAGGTTCCAACAGATATGGCATTTCTTTCCGACGACGTCATATTGGTGCTTGAAAAGAACAATAGAACCGTGAGAAAAGTTGTAAATGGAACTGTCCTGCAAGACCCGCTTTTAGATGTAGCTGTTGCAACAAAGGACGAAAGGGGAATGCTTGGGATTGATATTGCTGAAACTGTAGGACACACCTATGTCTTCCTTTATTATACTGAAGCCAGAGAGGTAGATGGAGAGGATCTTCAGGGAATTGAGTCCCCTTTAGGAAACCGTCTTTACAGATATGAGCTTGATAATAGTAACAACAACAACAACAGCAGCCGCAGTGAGTTAGCGAACGGAACGCTTTTGCTTGATTTGCCTGCAGTTGCTTCGTGTACAATAATGGCGCAAAAATAAAGATTGGACCGGATGGCAACTTGTACATCACTGTAGGCGACCAATAAGACCCCGCACAGGAGGAGCCGCTTACGCATCTAACTACGACTCAAAATGTGCCTAAAGGACTATTTCCAGATGGGACTGCAGACATTCTCCGATTGACCCAAGATGGCAAGCCGGTTGAGAATATCCTCGGCGGTCAACATCCCGTGGACCTTTTTTATGCTTATGGCATCAGAAACAGCCTTGGAATCGATTTTGACCCAGTTACTGGCAGGCTATGGGATACGGAGATCGGACCTAACGGAGAAGACGAAATAAACATTGTGGAGCCAGCATTCAATAGCGGTTGGAGGAAGATTCAAGGACTTGCAGATTCACAATCAGAAGCTTCAGGCTTGGTAAAGTTTCCTGGGCTATCAGGAAGACAATATAGCATTATTGGGCTAATGGAGGAGTTGTCATATAGCATTCAAGGGTTCGGCGGCAGGTATAGCGATCCAGAGCTAGTTTGGGAAGACCCTGTCATTCCTACTGCAATTGAGTTTTTAGATTCAAAATTATTTGGAGGCAAGTATCAAAATGACATTTTTGTTGGAAGCTTCAATTATGGTAGGATTCTGCATTTCCATTTAAATGAACAAAGAGACGCTCTTTACCTCCGAGGTCCACTAGAAGACAAGATTGAGCACAATCCTCAAGGCTACGTTCCCGTAGTTTTTGGCACGAGCTTTGGACGAATAGTAGATTTAGAGACTGGTCCGGATGGATACTTGTATGTGCTATCTCTTTCTGCTGACGACGATGGAAAGAAAGATCCACCGTATACTTCCAAAGAATGTTATCAACACAGCAACAACATGATGATTTTTTACACCCCTTTCTTTACTCCTAGAACATTCCCACACGCGCCCACTTGAACAACCAGCATTGTGCAATGAGCCTGCAAAAAAGGGAAGCTCCTGCAAATGCTGGAGATACCACAAAAGAAACGAAGTGTCAAAAGGGGCAGAGTGCTATAAGAGTGAGGAAGTCAAAAAAGCTAACAGACTTATTGAATAGCTGCCACTTTATTTTAGCACTCTCATGATGGCAGACTTGGCTCTGTGCACACCGGGTATGGTAAAGTCTCTTGCTATAACCACGGGGCAGTTGAACTGATCCAGCAGACCCAAAAAGTCAGGGTTTTGAAACACTGAGTAGCTGCCAACCGTGGCGCCTATTATGACAATGTCTGGTTGGAACAGGCTGACAGCTGCAAGGATAGCGTCAGCAGCCCTGGGACTTCCTTTAGGCAGGGTAATCTCCTTTAGGCTGACACCCAACTGGCTCAAGTAGTCCTGATGCATTGAGACGCTGCCGCTTTTCTTATTGCCGCTTATGCTGTCTCCCCTGACAAGCGAGATCAATCCTACTCTGAACATGCCAGAATGCTCTAGCCAGCTGGTGGCTTTTAGCAGAACATCTGAGTGGCCGCCCCCGTCATATACTACCACCATGCTCTTCTTCTTCTCCTCTACATCTGCAATTGCGTGTGCCCTCATCTCCATGTCAGTGTGCTTCTGTTTTGGCTTTTGCTCTAGCTCAAGCGTGTCATTCTCTGCCTTTATTGCAAGCACCTTGCAGGTCATCAGAGTTGAAAGTTTCCTGTCATGGCGAAGCGTCTCAAAATCGGTGACAAGTAGGTCGATCCCTTGCTCTTCAATGGTTGCAAGGATTGCTTCGGTCGCATCATGTGAAACCCTCACAAGGTAGTGGCTTGGAAGATTCTCCCTGTCCAGTATTTTTTCTAGCGGCTCAAAGGATCGCTTGGCAGTTTCGGCAAATGCTACGCCGGCAGAAAGCGGCGTCTGATGAGGCACAGTTATCACGCGGAGTATGTTTACTTCACCTGCTGTCTCTTTGGCTATTCTTATTGCATATTTGAGGAGCCTGTCCGGGTCTTCCGGTGTATATGGAATGAGGATGCGGTAGTCCTCCCTCTTCAGGTCTCCTTCAGACGTCACTATAGGGGCATAGTGCTGTATCTCCTGCTTGAAAGTGTACATCCTATAGAGCACAAAGCCGACCAATATCCATAGTATAGTTATCCCCCAGCTGAGCGGTTGGGTAACAAGCAGGTACAGCGCAAGCCCCAACTTTAAGAAAATGCCAACAATCGGTATCACTGGGAAGAATGGCGTCTTGAACCCGTACGATAGCTTGTTGCCATATATCCTCCTTATGGTGATAGCTGCAATGTTCACCTGTGTGAATAGGAGTAGAAAGATCACACCTGCCGCTACTGCAATATCTGCAAGTGGTAACGCGTATGCCACAAACGCCATGATTATTCCGGAAATCACTATTGCGATATGGGGTGTTCTGTTTATTGGGTGAATAGAGCTGAGCTTGTGAGGAAGGTTGTAGTGCCGGCCCATAGCAAATGCCACCCTGGCAGAAGAGAATGTGGTGGCATTCAGCGCAGCCAGTGTTGAGACCATTCCGCCGACAAGCACTATCAAGGCGCCATACGGCAGGAATATCTCGGCAGCCTTCATGATGCCAAGCTCGCCACCTTCGCCTATGAATCTCCATGCAGCAATCCCTTCAGGTGATATTGCGCCTATCGAGACAAACGCTACTAGGCAATAGAGTATGACGACTATCGCGAGCGAGATAAAGATCGCTCTTGGTATGTTACGTTTTGGGTTCTTGACTTCCTCTCCCGTCTGGACAATAATCTCGTAACCTTCAAAAGCTATGAAAGTCAAACCCATCGCTGCAACCAAGCCCGCTATGCCAGTTGGCATAAAGTCAGCAAAGTTGGCCGTCGGACTCGGGTTGTTATACATCGTCCAAGAACCGGCGACTATCAAACAAAGGATGGCGCCAAGCTGTACAATAGTGACTATAGTGCCGGTCTTGCCTGTTTCAGAGGCTCCCTTGATGTTAATATATGTAAATGCTGCGATGGAGGCCACGGCTATCAGCTTGTCAAATGGGATGACTCCAAACAACGGCTGGTCAGACAATATGCCGGCCACGTTTGGGCCAAGCAGCTGATACAAGAACGCTCCAAAGCCGACTGCATACAGGCTTCCTGCTATAATGTGAGCAAACCATGCCATCCAGCCGCTGATAAACGCGTTTGGTCGGGGTAGTCCTTCTCTTATCCACAGATATCCTCCTCCTGCCTCAGGCATTGCCGAGCCAAGTTCTGCGTATGCCATAGCTGTAAACAGCGTAATGATGGCATTGAGAATAAATGCAAGTATGACTGCGCTGCCTGCCAAACCAATTGCTGGTCCAGTCAGTACGAAGATTGCACCGCCAATCATGCCTGCTATGCCAACCATGATGATATCCATGAGGCTCAGAGTACGTACAAGATCATGTTGGTGTTGACGCTCTCCGGGCTGACCGCCGGATTCTGGGCCTGTAGAGGCCGACAAATTTAGCGGTAAAACGATCTGATAGAGAAATAAACGTTTAGAATTGATACAGCAGTAGCCAAAAATGCTTAGCCTTTTTTAGAAAAGCTATTTGGAGCTAACTGCACAGTAATACACAAGAGAGAGAGAGAGTGAGAGGTGCCTGACGCGCTCAAGGTTAGAATGATAAAGGGTCCAGCCAAGGTAGTTGTAAAAGGCGCATGTCATGTTCTTGGAAGTGATGTATCTTGGCAGATAGTAAAGGTAAGGGCTGGCAAGGCGCTCCCATTTGAGCCAAGCAACAGATGGTGTAGGCTGCATGCCCGGCTTGGATACGGCGCTAGGCTATGGTGGGCAAACCCTAAACAAGCAGGAACCTCAATGTGGCGTAGTCTTGCCGAGCAGATATCTGCCTTGGCTGCAGGCAAAAAAACTACTACAGTGATGCTCGTAGGCGATACCGACACTGGCAAATCAACACTTGCTATATATCTTGCAAACATGGCAATCAGGAGTGGGCTTGTTCCAACTGTCATAGATGGTGATATTGGTCAGGGCGACCTTGCGCCGCCTACTGCCATCGGAGCTGCCTTCCTCTCAAAACAGGTAGTTGATCTACGCGATGTTAATACCCCCAGCCAGCTTGAATTTGTTGGAAGTATATCGCCCATAGGATTTGAGGGTTTGATTGCAAAAAAATTGAGGTCTATACTTGACAGGACAAGAAGCTCACTCGCCAATATCTCCATTGTCAACACAGACGGCTACGTGAGGAACGGTGGCGTCCAGTACAAGGCAATGATTGCAGAAGAGCTACAACCAGATGCAGTAATATGCCTAGGTGAAAATATGGAGCTGTTTGATAGGTGGCAACATAATGTCCCGTCATGGCAGATTCTGCGCGCTAGGCCAAGCAGTCAGACATACAAATCAAGGCTTGAGCGCTTGAACCGGAGGCTGGATCAGTTCTTCCGGTATATTGGCAATGGATCATCCATAGCGAAGCTATCGCAGGTTAAATTCGATTACATGAATAAGCTGTTTTCGCCTTCTGATCTATTTCAGCCACCAATAAAGCAACTAGAGCCGGAAAACATGACGGGAATGTTCGTCGGCCTTGGTTCAAACGGCAACGTAATAGGATTTGGTGTTATCATAAACGTCAATCCAGGCAATAGTATCATACATATCCAGACAAATATCAATTCTTTTGACACTATCTACCTCAGCAATGTCAGGCTGAGCAGCGACAGGATAATGGAAATGCGGCTCACTTGAAGAAGAAGAAGGCTGGGTCTTTGAGTCCAAGATCCTTAAAAGCCTCGAGCCTCTGCATGCATGAGTAGCAGCTACCACAGTGAACCGTCCCTTCTCTGTGGCAGCTCCACGTCAATTCTATTGGCGCTTTGAGTCTCATAGCGAGCCTAATTATCTGTTTTCTATTCATCTCTGCTAGTGGAAGCATTATTTGATACGCTTGGCCATCACACAATAGGCATCCTTCTTTAAAAAGAATGTTTATTTGATCTATGAATCTCTTTGAAGCATCTTTGAAGAATTTAGCGTCATGCATGTTGTGACCTCCGACGATCCATTTTGCCCCGAGGTATTCTGCATAGTGGGCGCTTATAGAATAGAATATCATGTTCCTAGCTGGTACATAAGACGACCACAAGGCATTAGAATGAGGGTCCTTGAAGCGCCCGCTGTAATAAGAGTCGTCACCTGCTTCCTTTACAAACGGCAGTTCTACTTCTATTATCTTGTTTATCCCTGCAGCCTTGACCAGTCTGACAGTGGCGCGTTTTTCTTGTACAAGCCTGCCAAAGTAATTGAAGGTAATTGCAATTACTTCAGAATATTTTTCTTTTGCCCAGTAAAGACAAGTGGCAGAATCGAGTCCGCCTGAAAGCATAACAAGAGCCTTATCGCTTCCCACATCCACTATTTCTCTTTCTTTACACCCGCAATTATGTGAGCACCCTTGTTGATCCCTTCGTAGATGTACACTCCAAGGGCCTCTACATTCTGGGGCATTTTGGGTGCAAGCAGTTTGATTATTTCTGATGAAAGCTTCTCAACTGTCGCTTCACCTGACAGCATGTAAGTGGTCGACTTTGGTAGCTGAAGGCTAAAGTATCCTCTTGGGCCCTCAAATGCTACGTAATAGTGGATATCATCTTCCTTTTGCAGGTATTTCTTGTTAATGAAGAACTTGTGATCTATGGCATTGAGCGTCTCTTTAATTATTCTCTTTGCATCTCCAAAGTCAACTACCAAGTTGTTCTTCATGCTACCAATTATCTCGACCATCACAGTAGATGTGTGGCCATGCAGCACAGAGCATTTCTCTACTAGAGGCAATATATGAGCATAGTCAAATGCAAGAGTGGGATCTTCGATAAATATTGAGCCAGTCTGCATGTGATTACCACTATCGAAAAAGAAAAGGGAGTCTATTTCGTTTATTCTGCTCACATACTTTGAGTGACCAACAGCAATTATATCAAGTGTTGGGAGCTTCTCGCGTATATTCTTGAACTTGATAGCGTCTTCTTCAGAATCTACAACTTCGATGTATTTGTTGCCTCCCCCTCCTGCTTTGAAATCAATTTTCACAGACTCGCCATCTGGCATTCTTACATTGACATCATACTCATAGTTCTGACCGAGAAATGACAACATTTTTGCAATAGATAATTCTGATCTGCTCCGCAGCAGATTGCCTCTGTCAATATACCTGAGATCGCTGTTAAGAACGATCGTCTCTTTGGCCATTTTTTCTTCTATTCCTATTCCAAGTGGATTTGATCGAGAGCATATATATAAATCGTATTTCATTGTCAAGATGTGTGCATTTATCTGGGCATAGAGAGTATATGTGTATGTAGAAGGTTATTGATTGATTGCCTTAAGACAGGCTCTCTATGATGCAGTATCTGAGAACATATCAGAAATCCATAGGGTAGCGGTAGCTTTCTCGGGCGGGGTAGACAGCTCTCTTCTTGCCATGATATGCCATCATCATTTGAGAAAACAAGTTACGCTTCTAACGATAGGATTTTCCGGCTCTCATGATATCAATTTCTCAAAAAGTATGGCATCCAAAATGGGCATGGACCATAAGGTATACGAGATTGACTATGGCGACTTTCAAGAAAACCTGCAGCGCGTACGGCAAACGATAAACTGCGAGAATACATCTCATATTGAAAACTGCATAGCCTATTTTTTCATCTGCAGGCTTGCAAAACAGAATCACCTAAATGTAGTCTTGAGCGCGAATGGATGCGATGAGCTATTCTGCGGCTATGATAGATACCGTAGCGCCTATCATCGTGGGGGAGAGGCAGAGATAAGCACGTTAATGGACAACAACTTAGCTAATGAGTTTGCTCTTATAGGGGAAATCAAAATGGTGGCAGCTCAATTAGATGTACAAGTCCGACAACCCTTTCTATCTCAGAGGTTCATTCAATTTGCCAAGACTATTCCTATCGACCAAAAGATCAAAGGACCTAATGACATGATAAGGAAGCACATTCTGCGACGGATAGCACTTGCTATAGGCGTCCCCGAAGAATCTGCAATGAAGCCCAAGAAGGCACTTCAGTACGGGTCATCTATTCATAAATGCTTCAAGAAAATAGAAAGAAGAGGAGGAGGAAGAAGAATATTTTGATGCAACCATTGCTAACATATCTCTGCTGCAGACATCGCTTCCATGCTTTGATCTTGCAATAATGATGATTTAGTGCACTAGTTATCCACACAAGGCTACACAGTCATTAATAAAAACCATATGCTACTTAGCAGCTAAAGCCTTAGCACATCCATTAACTTTTATACGGTACTTCCCATCGTCAAA
>DASUUX010000028.1:0-9056 GCA_036373855.1 Nitrososphaera sp. | reverse complement strand
TGTTGGCGAAGATGTTGTTGTTTGATTTCCTCCTCCTTCTCCAGCTGTGGTGGTAGCATTTGCAGTCATAGTAGCATTTGTGGCTGTAGTAGTAGTAGCGTTGCCCTCCGCCGTAGCATCAGTACCGCCTCCACCCATTGTTGTTGTTGCATTGGTAGTGGCGTTCTGACCGCCTCCTCCTCCTACTGCCATTTGTGTTGGATCACAAGCAGACTGTGCACCGGTGCCGCCACCTGTTGTTGGTGGGGTAGTGGTAGTAGCATTGCCGGCTGTCATATTCTGCTGTTGTGCTATGGTTGGCTGGTAGCTATTAATGAGGGATAGTCCCGACAGAAGCGCTGCAGCTACTACTATACCTGTAATAGGTATAGTAGTTGCTATCGCTTTGGTTCTATCTTTTTTGTTGTTGTTATCGTCTATTCCACTATGTGGATTCATTAACTCCGGGTGTAAACGATATAGCACTTAATGATTTCACATACATTATTGCAAACTAGAAGCTGAATGAAAGAAACTATATTAGATTCAAGCTGAAAGGCGGCTTGACGTCAAGGCATGATTATGCACGGCATAGTATGAAGAGGAATTTAACCTGCTATATTGGAGGAAAAAGAGCAGTCAGATAGATATATGCATGAACGAGGAGCAAAATGGCAACCTGATGATAAGAGGTTCAGAGATTTCGAAGGCCTGAGATTCAGCCGTTCTTTGACAGATTACAATCAGGATGACTGATCCTTCGAGCTAATAGCGATGATCATAACAGCATAACCACGATCCGAGGGCCTATGTAGAAATGCTTTCCTTCCTGCTTATGTCCTCAGACCAGTCAATTTATTATTATTATTATTATTATCATCACTTTCAGTTACTACTACTTTAATCTATTCTAATAGAAAATAAAGAAAAAGAAAAAA
Source organism: Nitrososphaera sp. (assembly GCA_036373855.1). Taxonomy (GTDB): domain Archaea; phylum Thermoproteota; class Nitrososphaeria; order Nitrososphaerales; family Nitrososphaeraceae; genus Nitrososphaera. Next base: position 8,139 of record DASUUX010000028.1, on the reverse strand, counting down.
AGGGAAATGTTATTTCTTATTTTTTATCCTGTGCTATTGCCTGCTTCTCCATCAGTGCCATCCACTTCTGCTTGCTGCTCGGCTTGTTGGTCTATCAGTTGATCAAAGATGGTAGGACCGCCTTCGCCTGTCACGTTAGCTGCCTGGTCAGCTTCTTGATCTATAGCTTGGTCGATAGTGGTAGGACCGCCTTCGCCTGTCACGTTAGCTGCCTGGTCAGCTTCTTGATCTATCAATTGACTAAGACTGGTGGCATTGCCGCCTGCGCCTCCGCCGCCTCCTATCACTCCTTGCTGTCTGGCATTCTGGTCGATTATCTGCTGAATTTCTGTGGGGCTTGTTGCGTTCTGGTTCAAAATCTGGCTAGCTGACTGGTTTATCAGCTGATTCACTGTGTTATTGTTGCCTGTGATAGTTGCAATTTGAATTGCATTTTGAATTATTTGTTGGTAGATGTTAGTTATCTCGTTGAGGTTGACTACCTGATTATTCTCTATATTGATAATCTGCTTGATGATATTCTTGATCGTTGTTTTCGTCCTGACATCTAGAACGTAGTCGTCATCATCGTCGCCATCATTTTCGCTAGCACAGATGACTCCTATCGAAGCGGCTCTTTCTTCAGTGCCGTGCGTGTTCTCTACGACAGCAACCCACGTCATTGAGTCGCCAGGCAACCCGTACGCAAGCGATTGCGATGGTACGATGTCTGAAGTTTCGAAAATGAATTGTCCTGAGACTGCAAATTCGTCTTCCTGACAATCAGCAAAGAGGACGTCTATTGAATCAGGTTCTATTGTTGAAATCGCTCCCCACCTTGGCGTAAATTCTATACCGTTGACATCTCTATCTTCTTCTGTTAGGTTTTCTGTTGCAATATCTTGAGTTTCTTCAATGTCTTGCTCTTCGGGAGTGAGGGTAGTTGTTGTTGCTGCTGTCTGTTGAACTGTTACTAACGGCCCTGCAAACAAAATTGTCGCAACAAGGAGCAGCGATAGCACGGGGGCAGTTCTTGTCAATGATGATGACAGTTTATTGAATGTCATTTGTTCTTTGCTCCTCCTCCACTTGTTGTTATTGCTTCTTGTTGTTGTTGCTGTGCGCTTGCTGTCACTATATTGCTGGTGTTTTCCGTAAATTCTTTTGTTGTTGTCGACATCAAAGACGCCATATTCATGATGGCTGTTGATATCGTCGCCGACATGGCGATCGAATGTGATAACATACATCGAGTGACTTGCGCTTGTAAATAAGCCGTTCTACATCTGATTCTAGAACTTTTTTCTTCGTAGGCCTGTTAATCACACAGAATACTTGTAAAATATTACATCTTCTCAAATAGCGTTTTCTATTAACCCGCCTAATTTTATTCACATTTAATAAAAATATGCTACGGTAGACGCAATATCAAGCAAACTGGGAACTTGTATGATTTGTAATAATATGCATCAACAAAAAAGGTTATTCGAGACAGACACACTCGCATAGTCAAGGAAATTTACAAATTTCGCATTTTGAATATGTCTCCCCGTCTAGGTGATTGAAATGCGTGCCGCAAAACTTGCATGTGTGATGGACGTCGTCGTAGCCGTCCTTTGCCACAAACTGGTGGCTTTCAAGCTGTTGACTCCTACAGGCTATGCATCTACAGCCGCACGATATCATATGGTACCACTAGAGTGCTTTCCCTCTTACTGCTGATACTATTGCTCCAGCCACCTTGCTATATAATAATATAACCTATTCGATGGCAGGTATGGTCAGCTTGATGTCAGGAGCCGAGTCAGGTTCATCCCAGTCAAGTACATCGGGAATGATGTCTCCCAAGGGATCGTAGCTATCAAACCGTGTCTTTTGGGGAGCAGATGCAACAAGGTGGACGCGTACGCCATTAGAAGACGACATTGAGGATAGCATCCCAACTTCTATTGAGCCGTCCTCTTTGAATATTCCCCGCACGCAGCCTACCAGCTTGTTAAGCTCAACAATAGGGATCCTCTTACCTCCCATTACATATACCATCGCTCTTTTGACAGTGCTTGCATCTGGCACGGCATCATATAGCATTGAAAGCGAGTCGCGGAGAGAGGATTCCGAGTTAGGGCTTGCCCTGCTTGTGCACAACACGTTCATTGCCGGCTTTATCATGCCAGCAAAGATTGAGTCAATGACCTCAACTATTGCATTATTTGTTATGGCAAAGCAATCTTGTTGAGACAGCTCTGGGTTATTATCCAAGAATGCGTCGTTGTCCATCACTATGGTTGAATCTGAAACTTCGCGCACTCTTCTGAGAGCTGTCCCAGCACTGAAAATGCGATCCGTTTCGTACGTGAAGGGCATAATTGTTATAGAGATTACTGCAGTACTGGAATCTTTTGCCATCCTGCATACAAGTGGCGCTATCGCTGTGCCGGCACGCCCTGCCAAGTTTGAAACAACAATGACTGTCGAGTAGCTGCGCATCGCTGCGGCGATCTCATTGCGATGACTCTCCACAAAAGAGCGTAATTTGTAACTAGAAGGGTTGACCCATTCTCCAGAACGAACAAAAATCGCAGTGCACCTATCATTGTGGACCAAATCCTTCTTGTCGTTGCTTATCAATAGGCATTTGCATTCAAGAGCCGCACTTGCTGCAGCTGCGATTTTGCTTCCTACGCCGCCGATGCCCACCAGCAACATAGGATTTTTGATCGATAGCTCATCCTCCAAGGTTTCCCCGAGCTCCCCCGCACAGAGATAGAGATGTCAAGTTAAAAAGTTTTGGTGATTAATCAAAAGCTAATCAATGCGTAACAAAGTTTAGCTGACCTACAAAATTATCTTTGCCTTCAATGAAAAGTTGGAAAAATCATAAATTTTGACATGCATTTTGTCACCTAGCAAAATTTGACGATCATTAGCAGCGTTTGTTGATGATATGACTACTGGCTTGTATGCATAGTTTCGTCCTTGCCTCACTTTTCCAACCTCATCAATTACTATTTCGCCCTGCCAGTCCTGCCAGAGGGAGTTGCGCTTCTTAGCGATTCTCCTTGTAAGAGTGTGCAGGCACTCTGACCTTTCCTTGGATACTTGAGAGTTAACCCTCATGTCCTTCCATCCATATGCCTCCGTTCCTGGCCGGGCAGCATAGCGCGAAATATTAACAATGTCCGGCTGAGATCTCTCAACTAAGTCAACAGTCTCTTTGAAATCATCCTCCGTTTCCGATGGAAATCCTACAATGATGTCAGTAGAGATCGTCATATCAGGGATCTTGCCTCTAAAAGCCTCCACGGCGTCCATAAATATCTTGTATGTGTGACCACGCTTCATCTTTTTCAATACTCTGTCGCTTCCACTTTGTACAGGGATGTGGAGAAACTTGAAGAGTTTGTCATTTTCACAGAACAAACTGACCATTCTATCCAGTATTGCAGGCAGATACATAGGGTTCATCATTCCTACTCTTATCTTGAAGCTGCCTTCTATGGAGCAACATGCCTTCAGAAGCTCTACAAGGTTAGTGTCTATGTCTCTTCCATAGCAGCCATTGTCGGTTGAGGAAAGCCATACTTCTTTGCAACCACTTTTAATATCTGATTTGATCTGCCTCACAATGTCGCCTATGCGATAGCTCTGAAGCCACCCCTTGGCAATTTTTGTCTGGCAAAAGGTGCACTGGCTCATGCATCCGCTTGCTATCTCTACTATGCTGACCACGGAGTTAAGCCTGACCCTTGGAATGTTGATCTTATCGAGTGGAGAATCTCTAAGCGCCACCAGTCTGCCTCCTGAAAGGGCTAACCTTACGGCATCCGGAGCCTTGTCGATGCAATTGGGTCCAAGAAGACTTGCCGAGGAACTCACTGATTCTACTTTTGTCCTGTCTGCCTTTGGCAGGCAACCTGCAACGATGAGCGGCTTGCCTGAGTTGGTCATTGTCCTGATCCTGCTCACCATCCTATGTTCGGTTGTATCTTTGACAGAGCATGTGACAATGAGGTTGAGGGCACTTTCACTTTTCTTGGTTGCAATTTCATAGCCGGCCTCTTTTAAGAGCCCACTTATCATCTCAGAATCCGCCATGCTTGCCGAGCAGCCATATGCTTCAATCCACACCTTTGGCTTAGACTTTCCCAATAGGGGGATTGTTTCTATGATTGGCGGCTTGAGCGACATGCGAAATATCGTAGAAGACATGTAAACCAGCTTACCTTAAAAATCATATGCCACGTCTATCAGGCTTTTTCTGATTTAGAAACCCCGCCAGGAGTAGAAATAAGAAAGAAAGAATGAATGAATAAATAAGAACCTTCACATGGATTTGAGCGTTCAATTGATTGCTGCTGCATGGTCGCTTATTACTTTCCCTCCTGCTGCTGCTGCTGCTGCTGCTGACGATTGTGAATCCAAATCTCGGTTAACACAGTAACATAAGTAGTGACAAGCGCGCCAGACTCCATAGTGTCGCGATTTTTCTCCAAATCGTTTCCAAGCGCCATCATAAAAGACTTAGGCATCTTCAGGTACTCGCCTATATAGATCAGCAGCGAATAATACATGAGCTTCATTATCTCGCTGCTATCAGCACCCTCGTCGATTTTCATGCTTGACATCATATTTGAAACTACAAGGGAGAACTGAGGTGACAAGAGTGCCCTGTCTTCCTTGTCGACAAGCCTGATCGCACCCATGTAAAGCAAGTCTTCTATTGCAGCGACTGCCTCCTCAATGCGCTGGGGGTCTTCTGACATTGCTAGTTGTTCTTGGTCGGCACGCCTATTTTAGATTGCTTACCACTGAATGGTAGGATGCTACAGAATCGGGATCTACTATCCCCTGCAACACGTACGGCTTGCCGTCTGAGAGCCTGATGTCCATTGCAACTGCACTGTATGGTATAACGAACTGGTCGATCTTGTCTTGCTCGATAGTGTCAAAGAATTTTGTGCACTTGCCGCTACCATAGCATGAGAAGCCACATATCCTGTAGACTCGCCTGTGGCCGAAGCTGGCCGCTCTTCCCCCCGCCGAACCAGTCGATTCTTCTACCATTAGAATGAAAATATCATTTTTTATTTGCTTGTCTAAGAAAACATCATTCTCTGCTATGACAATCTTGCGCTGTGGAAGCTGTAAGATGGCATCAATTGAATCTGACACTAGTGCACTAATGCAGACAAAGGAGTAATTATTTGTTCAAGCTCTTTTTAATCTGCTCTGCTTTTTGACCACTGCAAGGAATAGTGATTTTGCTATATATCCATCAGCCTAGAGATACCTTTTTTGTCGAGGACTGGTAAGTGCATAGGTCTTTTTCTATGAAAAGCATTTCTTGTCAAGTTGTTGCAGTAACTGGATGTCTCTCTGCTTATGATTTTACAAAGAACTCTTGCATTTGCTAGCGGAGATCCTCTACATTCCACTGCTTTCTTGTCTTATGCCGCCATAGCCTTTTTATTGACCACGGCAAACTGAAGGTTAGCGGTAGAAATAAAAAGAAAAAGTATACTCCAAAGAACGGAAGAATGAACATAGCAACAATTGCTGTAGCAGATGCTACCAGCAGGATTATTGGCAAGAGTTTGCTGTTGCTGTTGCTGCTGAAACTCTCCTTTCCATAAGGGCCCATCGATATTATTATTTAGGATTATATTTATAATGCTAATGCTGGGAATTCGTAATAGATATATAACATCTGCAAATTGCATGATTTGGCATGGTCAGGACTGATTCATCACCCCAAGTTCTCAAGACAGGTAGCAGGGCACCGGATTTTACACTGAAAGGCGTGGATAGTACGGTGCACTCACTGCAAGATTACAAGAGCAAGGCAGCACTTGTTGTGTTCATTTGCAATCACTGTCCCTACGTCAAGGCAAGAATTGATGATATTGTTGCTTTGCAAAGCAGATTCAATGCATCTGAACTTCAGGTTATTGGCATCAATAGTAACGATCCAAACTACAAAGACGAGGGCTTTGACAACATGCTCATATTTGCAAATGAGCACAAGCTGAATTTTCCATATCTAATAGATGAAAGCCAAGATGTTGCGAGGGCGTATGGCGCGGTGTGCACTCCAGACCCATTCCTGTTTGATGCAGACCGTAGACTGGTATTCCACGGCAGGATAAATGACGCACTCGAGCCAGAGGCTAGGCCTACAGTCCCCGTTATGGAGAATAACATTCGCAAGCTGCTAAGAGGAGAAAGGATAGAGAAAGACTTTGATCCTTCCATTGGCTGCTCAATAAAGTGGAAGAATTAGCTAGGTAGCTAACCGTACTGGTAGATTACCCCTTTTTCTCCCCTTGGGTGGCGCCACTCCGTTTCCTTGGCACAGGTGCCACACTCGATGCATGCTTCGTGCTGGAGCGTCACATCACCCCCTTCCATACTGTAGCAGAGTGTAGGACAAAGGGCCACCATCTTTTTCATGAATTCTGACTTTGGATTGAGCACCTTGATGTGTGAGACCCTGTCGTCATCGTACTTTAGCTGTGCGATGCGCTGGGCTATCGTCGGTATTGTAGGTTCATACGTTGCCTGAACTTGTCTCCCCGTCTTTTCTGCAAGTTCTATTGGCACCTGAACATACGTGTCTTCGGATTCGACCAGCGGTAACAGCTTGTCGTAGCCAAGGATGTTTGCAAATCCTACAGCCAGCCCTCTTAGCGTGCCGCTTGACATTAGCCTGAATACCATGCCGTAGCGTTGTCCGATGAGATCCTTTGGCACATCCCTTGCAGCATCGAGGAATATCTTCAGATAGTCTTTGTCTATTTCCTTCATATCTCGAGTGTATGGGCTCTCTTCTATTGACTGGCTGTAGGATTCGCCCATGTACTGGGTAGAAAAGTTGTTTCTATCAATAGCTCTTGCGACTGCGTTTGCCGCCCTTACTGCATCGTCAATGCCGACGTTGAGTCCTTCTATTCTAGGTCCGATAAAAACTCCCCTTCCGGCCGCATCGCCTACAAAGAGGATATTCTTGTAGTACGGCTTTTTCATTGCGCAGCGCTTGCCATCTGGCACCAGCTTGGCTCCATATTCAAGCTCAACATAATCAGTGACAAATTTGGTGTCGTATTTTGTCGCAAGCTCATTCTGCACAGAATCAAGCCTTGCTCTGATTTCCTCTTCCGATTTGTACTTACCGCTTTCAATCAGCTTTTTCCTTACAGCACGCGAGTGGTAGCTATCACGAAGTTCATTCCAGGTCTTTATCAATTTGCTAACCGCAAATCGTGTCCTAAGCTGTTCCTCCTTTGGCAGGTTCTTGTCTATTTCCTCTTTGACTGCCACTTGATCTTTGATGAATTCTGTAACTAAAGGATTCTTTAGCAGAGCGTTTATCAGCGTATATGGTTCTGATGGCCTGTCCATAAGTGAGTCGTAATGGTAGACTGCGCCTACAGAAAGAGTATCGAGGTTTGTATACAAAAATCCGCCCCCGATGTGGTTGAGCGTAATGTCGCCGGCAAATAGATGAGCAGCGCCTTCATCGGGCCCAATTCCGAACCGCTGCTCAATTATCTCTTCTGGCAGCTTGACTATGACCTTTACACCCTGGTATAGCTGCTCTGGTGTGAATTTTGCCCTAGCACCAGTCATTTCTGCAACTTCCGAGTTGACGCCGTCTGCCGCAATTACTGCTTTTGCCTCAAAGGGCTCTATCTCGTCAGTTTCAATTACTATTTTTTCATTCTGCCAGTTTAGCGAGCGGACGTGCACACCTGACACTATGCCACCACCCTGCCGCTCTGCACTTTCGCTGGCCTGCTTTGCAAACCACCCGTTCAGCTTATTGAGAAGAACGGAATAGCCAAAGTTTGCTTGATATTCATGTGCTGCAGTCAGATTCATAGTGAACACCTTGTCACGAGAGGTTGCATGCAGCATGTACTGAGTTATCCTGCGCTCGACAGGTGTATCCTGCAGAAATTCTGGATAAACGTCTTCAACATTATATGCTTTGCCATGCTTGGGCCTTTTAGAATACAGTATGCCACCGGAAATGTTCTTGCTGCCGGCCTTCTTGCCTGCCTCACTCAATATTGCTTGTTTGTTCAAGTTTGACAGCTGTTTTAGCGCTGCAAGGCCAGCAGATCCTCCGCCAATTATTGCAACGTCATAGTGCTCCATATA
>DASUUX010000027.1:0-25526 GCA_036373855.1 Nitrososphaera sp. | reverse complement strand
CTTCTTCATCATCGGCTCTGACTAATATCATATTCTTCACTCGTAGTCTAATAATATTTGAATCCCAGTTCTCCACTGCATAAAACCACCGACAATGTAATTTCTGCCTGAAATACAGCATCAATAATATATTACGAAGATGTGAAAATCATATGGCTGTAGCAGACGGCCTCGTGACATGGGTGCATCTGATAGGTGCCTCAATATGGGTGGGAGGCTCGATTTTTCTCGGAATCGTGCTTGTTCCTGTTCTCAAATCGCATACTAAGACGCTTGAGGAGATGGTTGCATTGATGGTCAAGATCGGCAGGCGATTCAACAAGATCACTATACCTGCTTTTGCGGCCTTAATAGCAAGCGGTATATACAACTCACGCGCCTTCGTTGGAGAGCCTAGTGCCGTACTTGATACGACTTATGGCATTATCTTACTCATTAAAGTCATCCTAGTCATAGGAACCATCGTAGCATATATTGTACATATCAGGCTACTGGATGCAGACATGGAGCGCAAGATAATGTCAGGACAAGGGGGAAACATCTACGTTCAATCCGTACGAACCAAGATAATCATCCTAGGTGAGGTCATTGTTGTCTTGTCAGTTGCAATACTCCTCTTGGCAGCGCTGCTTGATAGCGGCATCTAGCCCCCTATCATCACGACATAGCTTCCCCCCTGCTGCTCTATACTGTATTTGCATCCGACAATCTCGCTCACAACATGCAAGTTTGTGAGCAAATGTGGGGTCACTCGCGCAATTCGATATCTTGATCTACCCTTACTCAACGCAAGTGGAAGAACAAGCATGTCTGCAAGGAATGGGTCTATCGTAGCTTGAGCAAGAATGCTATCCAAGAATCGCTTTGCAGCCTCTGACCCAACGATTTCTGCCCGTTTGCCAAGCTCTCCTATTGAATCGCCACCGACGTATAGACCAAAGTCAGAGGCACAGTACACTAGGATTGAAGATCCCGGAGAAATAGAGCTTTCTATTGACGCGGTATAATTGCTACATCGAATATCCTTTTTCTCTAGTGCTATTAAGGCAGAAGATATCTGTCGCTTAGCAACATGTACCGGCAGCTGGCCGCAGACACTGATAATCCTTGGCTCAAGATACCCTGTAGCCAGGAGTTCTAGTGTGCCAGGGTTTTTGCAAGGGTTGATGGTGGACTGCACAACACCGCCTCCCTTTGGATAGTATCCCCTCTTCACCACATCGACTGAGAATTTTGGTCCAATGCTTAGGTAGCTTTTCGCGACAATATGCTTGATATAATCGATTGTGGGGCTTGCTTTGACGTCTGTTCCACCCGTGACCTCAATTTGCAGGCTGTTGTTAGACAACGAGACAGCAGGCACTACAGTCATCAGTATCAGTGGGATGCTGCCAGCAGTGCCAATATCCAACTTTACCGAGCCTCCCTCGAATTTGTCAGAGGGTGAGAACCTAATCCATTCTGCACCGACTTTCAGGTTTTCAAATTTTGCGTGAAAAAGGTCAGCAATAATCTTGATTCCTGCCATGTGCTGCGGGCGCAGGCCGGGATTAGCCCTGTTTGCTCGAATGTTGGTCACTTCCAGCGCCTTGCCGGTTATTGCAGAGAGCGAAATTGCAGTGCGCAATATTTGCCCACCGCCCTCCCCTTGGGACCCGTCTATCTTGACTAAGTCGGGAGATACTGTCACTTTATGGGTAATGGTTCTAACTTCGCTTAAAAATATAATGGCTGCTGCTCTATCTCAAGGGTAGTGGTCAATCACCTCTTTGTATTGTCATAATTATTACTGTAAAATGCCATGGGAATTTTATGCAGTCAGGAAAAATATTGGGCTCAGGCAACAGCCATGCAATTAGTATACACTAGCTGTCTTGAATTAAACTACAGAACGACGACACAGAGAGAGAAAGAGAGAAAATCCAAGCAGCAGAGACATGGGGCAAAATAATGCACTTGCCTGTATTATAATTGCTAGTACAAAAGTCAGACAGGTTATAACCTGCGGAAATATTCAAATTAGCGCAAGGCAACCGTGCTTACATAGAAGCGGGAGTCGCCCAGCATGGCCAAAGGCGTAAGACTGAGGCTCTTATCCCTTAGGGGTTCGTGGGTTCAAATCCCACCTCCCGCATCTCTTTACGCGTTGACTTAGGGTTTTATTATTTCGTGCCTGTACTTACAATAGAAAATCGAAGTAAATAAATAGAAAGAAAAAGATTGCTTGGCGGTTACTGTCCTCCGCCAAATAGGTCCTGTAATGGTTCGGTGATCGCACCAAGTGGGCCACCGTCACCTTCTTCTGCTTCACCTTCTTCACCCTCTTGTGCCTGCTGCTGTGGTGGAGTTGTTTGTGCAATCATGGTGCCATTCTCGCCTGTCGCCCCTTCTACGATGCCATATATTGGCTGTCCTTGGAAGTGGTTTTCGGTCTCCTCAGCTGCTGGCATTATGGTCATAACTGCTGCGTTATCAGTCAAAGTCAATGTTGTATCGACGCCTGGCCAATTATTGGTGCCATTTGTATAGATGTCTGCAGTTCCAGCTATCGAAGTCTCTTGGCCTTGTACCAACGTTACAGTACCACCGCCTATGCTAAAGTTGGTGATGTTGTGCACATGGTATCCAGTGCCATCAGGATGCACCATCATAAAGTTGGCTGTAAAATCAGTCACATTCCCGCTTTCGACATCAAGGTTCCAATTTCCTCCCAAGATGTATTCTGACTCTTGGCCTCCACCGCCGCCTGCTGCTGCTGTTTGGTTGCCACCGCCGCCTGCTGCTGCTGTTTGGTTGCCACCGCCGCCACCGCCTTGAATAGTTGCCGTAATTACGCCATTGGCTGTAAACGTGTCAAAAGGTGTAGCTACAATTGTTGAAGTCGTAGTAGCATTGCCTCCTTGCTGTGCATTTACTAATTGCTGGCCAGAATTGGCAAATGAGAACGTAAATGCTGCCGCAATTAAGAGAAATCCCATACCAGCCATTGCAATAGTTTTAGAAAGGTTCTTTCTGTCGTTATTGTTCATTTTTGGATTCATTATTAAAGTTGAAATGGTATTGAGCTTAATAACCGTTGTAGCAATTGAAAACATAACAACATTATGAATACTACATACGCATTTAGTTTTCATTTCCTCCTTCGCCGCTTCTCTTCTACTGGCATTGAGGGGATAACAAAACATACAGCATATGTGGACTCATCCCATCTTTTGCAGAAGAGATCCAACAAATATACTATTATTATTGGTGTCGTCATTGCGTCTTAAAATTTATTCTTTGCAGCTTCTAAGTATTATATACGAAATTGAGTGATCCATAAAGAAAAATAAATGCTACCAGTTAATTCTATCATGAGTTAGCAGTCGAGCATAAATATTCAATCAAAGTAGCATTTAAGCCCAAAGGCGTTAGCATCACTGCCATAAAGAATTTCATCATAATAGGATACTGACAGTGTTGCTCCTCCTTTGTATGCCTCTTACCACTCCCCTTCGCCGCTTCTTCACTACCGTCTCTCAATCATAATATCACATTCTTACTATTTTCCAGACTATTAGAAAAAAAGGCGAGCCTGCAATCAGACTAAATCTTATCCCTATCGTCTTCCACCATTTCAGCCATTGTCCTGGCTTCATCTCTGTCGGGTAACGGCTGGTTGATCAATTCGGCATCGATAGCATTTGTTCTTTTTCTTTCCTCAATCCTCTCATCAAGAGTTTCAGAATATTGCGAAGGCTCTAGACCCTTGAGACGCTTGGCCATATTCAACCTAGCTTCAATGAGATTGACTTCTTCCTCTAAAATTTTCTTGAATCCAACAAGCATCCCATGCTGCTCGTCATAGGAAGGATGCGCCATTATTTTATCCAATGTATCTTCAAAGATCGTGATTATGCTTTCGATATGTCTTCCAAGCATCTGAATGTCTGCTGCGTCTTTTGCGTTCATTTCATGATCTTTGGCGGACTCTTTTAGCTGAGCCGACGTTTGTTGAGCAACGGCTTTGCTTTTCCTTCCTAGGGAATTAACCAGTTCCTTCAATGTTAGTCCAGTCTCTCTGGCTTTTTTAGACAACGATTCTTCTCCAGGTTCTGTTGAGGGTTCCGGGTTTCCTTCAGACATTGTTTGTTCACATTCATCCTATTCATTATGATTAAAAGCAGTTTGGTATGATTGCTAGCCTCTAACGCCTTTTGCATACAGTATCTCATGATTTCCAGGAGTCATGTCTTCCCAGACGACATAGATATTATCTCCTTCCATAGCTATAGAGGGACACTCAGAGATCTTGGGATTATTGCTCAGATTGAGTACTTTTGTTGAATTATTACCTGTCATTTCTAGTAGAAGGATCTCTTCATTGCCCGAAACAGAGACCTGCGCTGCTACATATGAAAACTGTTCATCATAAGCACCGACTTCTACATTTAGTGGATTTACGAATCTGCCATTCTCGTCAATCGTTACAGGCTCAGAAAAGCTCCTTCCTCCGTCAGTGCTCTTTGTGAAAATTACACCATTTACATCCACGGAATGAAGTCCTCCAGATACCACATAAACAGTCTCATCAAAGGCCGCTATCTGCAGCTCGCCAAAATCATTTTCGTGGTTCAGCTTTATGATGTTATCAAAAGTTTTTCCACCATCTAAACTCCTTACAAAGAATAGGCCTTCACTATCTCTTTCATCTAGCTCGTCATCTGCCATATTCCAAGCTATGTATACACTGTCCTCGGATGCTGCTACCTTTGGAAAGGTCTCTTGATTAGCGTTGCTGCTAATAATATTAACCGTCCTGCCAAATGTTTCCCCGCCGTCACCACTTGCCTTCAATAAAATATTTGTCTCATCACCTTCATCATCACCTTGGTCCAACCAGACCACATAAACAGTGTCCCCAAAAACTGCTATTTCTTGGTTAAATGAGTCTGATGTATTGTTGCTAAGGTTTTTAATTTTGTCAAAACTCGTTCCATTGTCCCCGCTCTTTGTGAAAAGCACTTCCCTGTTGCCGGAAGTGTCATCGGCCCAAATTGCATAAACGTTATTGTCGTAAGCTGCAATTTGCGGATGTTCTGAAAATCCAGAGTTGTTGCTCAAATTGACTGGAGGTCCAAAAGTAGTCCCGTTATCATTGCTACTCTTTATAAAAATATCATAGTTTGTGTAGCCGGATGGCATAGAATCTTGCCAGAGCATATATACATTGTTATTCCATGCAGCAACCTGTCCGTAAACAGAATCCATAGGATTATTTGTCAGGTTAGTTGCGTTTTCAAAAACAACAGGCCGCGAATTGTCATCTGTGGATTCACTCACAATACTGTATTGCAATAGGTTGGGCTGAAATGAATAGTAAAACAAGAAAGCTAAAACAGTTGCGGCTCCTCCTGCAATTAATGCACCTATGAAGACAGCGGAAGCTTTCACACTTCATGTGTGCAGGGGCCTTATTTGAATGATGTTCAGGCTAGCTGAAATCGCCAATCTATTGCTGCTAAAATCCGGCAATAACACAGTGGGAATCACACTAAACAATTATCCAAGATAATGTTTTGTCTGATTTATTGCCATATTCACAATGTGATAGGGATTATTCATGTTTACGTTTGTGTCCTTTGGTAGATGGAAAGGAAAATAAGATCGCATCGCTCATCTAGCGCTAGTCAAACTTTTTCATAATGTTATAGTATGGCGATGTTTTATGCCTGTCGACGCATTTCCCGCATATTGACCTGTCGCCGTATTTATTGTGACACTGGCAGTCGCAAATGCTCTTTACAGATACCAAAAGCAGTGAAAAAATGCAATAGAAATTATTTAAATGTACATAGATCGGCCAATTTTTTATTTCAGCCCGTCCCATCATGAGATGATAGCAAGGGATCGGTTTCGGTGCCTCGGATGGACAGACGAGGGATAATAACACCATGTGAGAGTTTAAGCAGCATTTGGCAGGCACGCTTAGCCTCTTAATGCCTGAAATACTTCTTGACTGTGGCCCGCGGGCCTGACTTTTTTGAAGATCCTGCCTATCTTGCCCGTCTTGTCAACAAGAAAGGTGGACCTGTTGACGCCCATGTATTCTCTTCCCATGAATTTCTTAAGTCCATAAACGCCATACTCTTTTGAGACTTCATTTTCAGTATCGGCAACAAGAGGATAGGGAATGCCCATGTTTTGACGAAACTTTTCGTGCGACGCCTCATCATCAGGTGATACACCAACGATCTCAATGCCGGCATCTTTGAACTTTTCATAGTCCCGGGTAAACTCAGTTGCTTCTGTAGTGCAACCAGGAGTGAAATCTTCGGGATAGAAATAGACTACAACATCTCTTTTACCATTAAGATCGGACAGCTTGTTCATCTTTCCATGCTTATCCCTCATTGCAAAGTCTGGCGCGATGCTTCCCTCGGCAAGCTCAAGTGGATTTTCTTGCATAGTGCATAAACTAGAAAAGCAGGAATAAAAAAGTTAGTAGTGAAGCATTGTGTGTGCAACTGTATAGTATTATTCTTCCTTTTCTGCTACTGGTATTATAACGTCCAATACATTGCATTATGCGCTGAAAAATAGCGAGCTGGCAATATTATTATTATTATCACGAGCTCTAGCCAAAGACAAATGTGTAAAATACAAAATTATCAGAGCGCGGGATAATCTCTATTTCACGCGCTTCGGGCTTGTTTGTTCTAACCAAATTGTGCATGAATGGCCATTCGATGCTGGCGACGCTTATGTCTCCCTCAAGTTTGGCGTCTCTCCCCAGCTGCTCTCTTGTTAGGTGGTTACCGTCAAGCTTGATCTCTATCTTGCCGGGCTTGCCGTCAGATGTCCCGATTATGCCATGTACTCGCTTGGCAGCATTGTATCTCATTATCACTGCTGCATTCTGGTCCTTGCCGCCAGGTCTATACTGTACTCCCTCACGCTGCCAGATCCAGCTCCCACGAAGATATACGACATTAACGTCATGCAAGCCGGAATCAACGATGACATTTACAGCATCTGGCTTGAGCGTCTGATTGTTGCCAAAGCGCCGAAGGCGTGAATAGCCTACGCATATCTCAGGGGCCATCCCGTAAAAATGCATGCCATAGATATCATAAATCTCGTCCTTCGGATCCTCCTGCTCTTTTCCTTCAACCGGTTTGTTTCCTGCCTCTTGTAGTAACTCAATAACAACATCTTCAAAATCTTCCATGCCACCGTAACCGGCGTGTTCATAACGGATAAATCCATTGTGATCTACCAAGATATGTTTTGGCCAGTACATATTGCCATAAGCTTCCCATGTCTTGTTGTTAATGTCAAATGCAACTGGAACATCACTGATGTTATATCGGGAAAGAGCGCGCCTGATGTTGGCATGGTCGGTAGCAAAGTGATATTCAGCAGAATGGGTCTGAACCACCTGCAGTCCATACTTTCCATATTTTCGCTGTAGGCACCTCATGGTAGGTATAGTCCGGAGACAAAAGATGCATGTATATGTCCAACAATCGATAAGTACGACCTTACCCTTCAAGCCTTTGATCGATAGTGGCTGAGAGTTTGCCCAATCTGTTATTTCTTTGAATTCCGGGGCAGGAATCGCCGGGATAAGTTCCATTTCTACATCCAGCAGAGGATTAGACAGGATATAACTGTTAGAATCCCTCATTTTCAAGTGCACTGTAACAATAAAATTTTGTTAGCTTTGGTTGCAAGCTCTAGCTAGGCATTAGGACAGTAAGTAAATTACCAAGAGAATCCTTCTTTACATCCTCTGACACAATCGAGCATATCTTAGAAACGTAATGAAGAAATCACAAACAGCGATGACAGAAGAGTCAAGCCTTACAAACCGCAGAGAAAAACTCCTTCCGATCAGACTTCTAAAAAAGAACATAAAAAGTGATTGCTTGCTGCTACTACTGCTACTAATTCTAATTTGCTTTCAGTTAGGCTTTGTTTTATCTTTATCTATGAACAACGATTGAACCACGGTATCGATAACCTTCTTTTTTTGTGACTCTACTTCGCTTATGTCGATATACGGCAAATCGTTATCTTTGGCGAAATTAAGAACCTTTGGGGAATATGATATTGCCAAGCACTTTCTTCCAGTCATATATGCAAAAATCAAAGAATGGAGCCTCATACACATGCAGAAATCTGCCTCATTGAACTTTTGCATGATCTCTATGGGATTGTCTATTTTCTCAATTTGGAAGTAATCAAAATACTTCATCAGACTTTTGATCTTTTCTCCAAACAAGTCATCTCTTTCTAGGAGGGATGTCTTGTGGATACAGAAAGGAACAAAATTGATAACAATTGTCAATCCAGTTTTTTGGTGTATGGCTTCAACAAGTTCATCAAATATATTAGCAAAGCATCTTGCATGATAATCTGACGAGCTTAAATCTAGATCCCGAGCACTAACAAAGATTTTTGCAGTATGGTTAAACAGAGTGGTATGGCCTCCATCCTTCTTTTTATTAGCTCCACTACCCCCCTCCCATTCTTTAAGGAAAAGTGCAGGATCACCAATTGTCGTAACCTTTGTGCCAGTACTATTTGCAAAATGTTTCAATACAACTTCTGTGAAATTGTCTCTCACGAGTGCTTTTTTTATCGAATGTCGAAGAACTAACGATAACATGAACTTCAATAATGGTCGCTTTATCCTTTCTTCAGCCGCCACTCCAAAGAAATAGACATCAGATGATCTGGAGAAGAATAGCTTAGACAGAATAGCCGGAATTAGATAGTACAAAGTGAAGAAAGTGCGATTAGTTATAAGAGTGCCGCCACCTATCATTATTCTTTTCCTTCTACTTGTTGATGACAAAGCCTTTAGCAAACTCGTAAAACCCCCGCAGCGTATTATAGCCGCTGAGGTCAATCCTGCTTTTTCTAATAACTGCTGTGTTTCTTTGGGGGAATATGAAAAAATGAACAGATCAGTTGCGTCCTGCCTTGTAATCAGATATCTTGCAGTTCCCAGCATTATCGCATCATCGCCGATATTGCCATACCCACACGCCGAGAATATTATGTACCGGGCATTGGCAGCATTATTATTTAGGGCCTCCCCATCGTCCATCAAAGCCAATCTTTTTTCATCTGATATACTATTTACGACGATGGTTTGTTCCTATACGGCCGAGAATTTGAATGGATAATGACGTTCTTCTATTATAAGCTTCATAAATTTTTGTTCGTTGATGCTTAGTGTGTTATTCTTCTTTATAGAAGAAGCAAAAATAACATTTATGCCTACCTATCAAAAAGTGCATGCTGCCGTTGACCTTTCAAAACTATTCAAGTTTTGAAGTTATTGCAATTGATTACAAGTATACTTAGATAGAAAACCGAAAAATCTAGAAGTTTGATATAAGAAATAGAAGTAAATGCAGCATGAAGAAGGTATAAATCTCAAAAAGGCAATGTCGCATCTAGTTGATGCTGTCATGAATAATATTGTGATGTATCTCACAAAATAGACTTGCTGTTATTATTTTACCCGCTTGTGCATAGAACGATTTTATAGTACGGAGCCAGAAACATCTTTTATTGGTGGTAATGAAGAAGAAGAAGAACTTGGCAATAGTAATTATTAACTGCCCGTTACCATAGAGACCAAAGGAATTGTTATCCGACAGACATTATCAAAATAACAGATGACTCAGCTCTTGCGATCAAAATATACAAGGTGCAACAATATCTTAAGGAAGAGGATTTTATTGATCTTCGGATTCAATTACTAGTAACAAGCAGCTGTCAACTGGAGCAACCTTGCATATTGCCAAATTATGATCCGGGTATAACGATTTTGGCAGAATACCCATCTAAAGAAAAAGATACAGATATACCTATATCTCTCTCCAAGTGAAAATGATGCGAAATGGTGCACAAATAGCTGACAACCTCAGATTATTGATTTCATCTTCAAAGGGCGCCACTTATGTCGAAGCACGCTATCAGTCAAGGGTGGCAAGTGAGGTCAATTTTATCAACGGCGAACTTGAAAGGATAAGAGTGGTGGAAAACGCTGGCTGCGGAATTAGGGTTCTGGTAGATGGGTGCTGGGGCTTTACCAGCACAAGCAACATCTCGAATGAGACCCTAAGAGACTCCCTTAGCCAGGCCATATCGGCAGCACGCATACTTGCCCGGACTAAGAAAAACAAGGTCAAGGGACTCATTGAATCGAAAATGATTACAGGCATTTTTAGGACGGCAACCAACAACGATAATCTGTCAGATATTAGCATTGAGCAGAAAGTGCAAGTTACAAAGGAAGCAGAAAAGGAGGCTCGAAGCAACAGGGTGGTCAAGACCGCTTCTTGCACATACCGGGATATGCTTGATCACAAAGTCATCATAAACAGCGATGGCGCCGACATTGAGATTTATGATTCAAAGCCAGAGTTTAGCGTAACAGCAATAGCAAGGAAGGCAAGTCAGAGTGCGACAGCCCATGAGGGGGTTGGTATCACCGGCGGGTGGGACGACCTTTTCAAAAAGAAGAGCCATCTAGAATATGCACACACGGCATCGGCTAGAGCGACGAAGCTGCTGGATGCTAGACATGTGAGTGGCAAAAAGACCACAGTGATTCTGGATCCTGCTATGGTAGGGCTCCTCTCGCATGAGGCAATCGGGCATACTGTCGAGGCGGACTTTGTGCTATCTGGCTCGGTGGTAAAAGACAAACTAGGGAGCAAAGTAGCAAGTGATCTTGTCACACTGGTTGACAGCGGCAGATCGGAAATAGCAAGCAATGCGAGTGGGACGATAATCGTCGATGATGAAGGCGTGGCTGCGGAGCGGACTGCAATAATTGAAAAGGGCATCCTAAAATCGTTCCTTCATAACCGAGAGTCAGCCATGATATTTGGCACGGCTTCAACTGGCAACGCCCGGGCCTTCCAGTACAGTGACGACCCACTCATCAGAATGCGGAACACGTACATTGAGCCAGGCGAAGATAAGCTAAATGATATAATAAAGGAAACCAAGCACGGATACATTATCAAGGGAGCAAGAAATGGGCAGGCAGATGCAAATGGCGAATTTATGTTTGGCGCTGAAGAGGTATACTTCATAGAAAATGGCGAGGTGAAGGAGCTGCTCAGGGGTGCTAGCATATCTGGCAATGCATTTGAGGTGTTGCACTCAGTCGATATGGTAGGTAACGAATTTCAATATGATATCGGTACCGGCTATTGCGGCAAGTATCAACCGGCCAAGGTTGACGGTGGAGGCCCATATATCAGATGCACAGCAATGATCGGAGGGTTGCAGGAGTGATTCTGGACATTTTGCAATACACGATAAAGCAAGCTGAGGCTCTTGGAGCAAGTGACGCAGAAGCGTATGCGGCTATCAACAACGAATCTGAGGTCTTCATAGAGAACAATGATGTCAAGCAAGCCAAGTCACAGAGCACAAGCTCAATTGGCGTTAGGGTCGTGCTTGATGGCTCGATTGGTTTTTACTCTACCAATGATCTAGGCAAAAGCAGAATAAGAGATGCGGCAGCCATGGCGATCAAGGTTGCACACGCAAGTCCAAAGGACAAGCACAATGTCCTTCCAGGTAAGTCAAAGTCAAAGTCACTCCGGGGCATATACGATAGAAATGCCGAGTCATTTCAGACATTAGATGCTGCAAGGATGGCAGCTGAGATGCTCAATGCTGCAAAATCGTATGACAGCAGAGTAAGCGTCGACAGCGGCAACTTTAGCGCCCAAGTGGCCACTGACGCACTTGCAAACTCTAACGGGATAGAGCTAAAAGAAAGGGCAAGTGTCTTTTCGTGGTCGATAATGGGCATGGCAATAGAAAATACCGAAATCTCAAGCTTTGACTACCAGGTTGGCGGCTCGCATTATGTCAAAGACATCAATGTGTCAAATACTGCAGCCGAGTTTGCAGAGACAGTAGTCAAGTCGCTGGGTACACGCAAGATAGAGGAAAGCTTCAAGGGAGAAATGCTGCTCACTCCGATGGCTGCAAATGAATTGATAGAGGAAGTAGTTGCTCATGCCATCAATTCAGACGCGGTGCAGAAAAAATCCAGCCACTTTGCAGGCAAGATAGGCACACAGGTGGCTTCTGATCTGCTGACAATAGAAGATGATGCAACTAACGTGGAGGGACTTAATGCGTCAAGCTTTGACAGAGAAGGTGTTTTCCACCGTCGAAATGTTGTAATAGAAAAGGGCATTCTCAAAAAGTTTCTGTACAATACACACACAGCAAGCAAAGATGGTGTAAGAAGCACAGGCAACGCAGGCGGATCGACAAGCTCGCCGCCAACGGTCTCGACAACTAATTTTCTGGTAAAGCCTATGAGATCGAGCGTTGATAAGCTGGTGTCTGAAATAGATAAGGGAATAATAATAAGCAGGTTTTCTGGTAATGTAAATCCGGTTAACGGGGATTTCTCAGGTGTCGTAAAAGGTGGCCGGCTAGTCATGAATGGTACGATAAAGCACGCAGTCAAGGAAGTCATGGTGGCTGGCAATGTCTTTGACGCGCTACGTCGACTAAATGGTATATCAAGAGAGCGAAAGGTGATTTATGACTCCATACTTCCCTATATGCGGTTTGATGGCATCTCCTTTACTACAGGATGAGCAGAAATATAATGATAGAAGAAAAAGAAGAAGAAGAAGAAAAATTTGATATTGCCGTAGTCGGCGGAGGACCTGCAGGGCTTTCGGCTGCGTACGCTGCGGCGAAGGGCGGGGCAAAAGTAGTTCTGTTTGAAAAGGACCAATCCATTGCACACAGCATAAGGACAAGCGGCGTAACTTGGATTTCTGAAATGGAGAGGCTTGGCATACCAAGCAAGTTTTACAATCCGATTCAGAATTACCGCTTTGTATCACCTTCCAATGATATCCTCATCACAGGCAACGTCTCCAAATCATGCGTGCTTGACATTAGAGGGACGTACCAGCATCTTGCTCTTCTTGCTGCGAGGGAGGGCGTCCAATTGATGGTAAAGAGCAATGTCATAGATGTTATCAAAGACGGCCACAGAGTGGTGGGGGTCAAGGCAAGCACACCAAAGGGAAAGATAACTGTGCGCTCAACTTTGGTTATAGATGCAAGCGGCTTTAGCACGTCTGTTGGCCGCAAGGCTGGAGTGGCCGGCCAGTGGAAGCGCTATGGAGTAGGCGCAGAATATGAATGCTATTGCGACGATATAGACAGCACTACATGGGCCCTCATGGTAGGGCAAAAGTATTCAGATGCGGGATATGCATGGCTATTTCCTCTCTCAACAAATAGAGTGAGAATAGGAGTGGGCATTGGTAGACCGGAATCAAATGCGGAGCCACTTTATAAGTTACATAAAATAATTGAAAAAAGGTTCAAGCCCCTTGATGCACTCGGGGATGGTAAGATACAACCTCTAGAACTGCACTATGGATTTATTCCAAATGAAGGCGTGAGGCGCAATAGCATTGCTGATGGGCTGATAATGGTCGGCGACTCGGCGGGCCAATCAAATCCGCTGGTGCTAGAAGGCATACGCTACGCCATCGAGTTTGGGAGGCTTGCTGGGAACGTTGGAGCCGGCTCGCTTTCGCAGAACTCTGATAGGGAGTCTTTGCTAGAATATGAACGAGTATGGAAGGCAAAGGTAGAGTCAAAGATACAGTCTGCTCTTAAGGTGCAAATGCGCTGGCTTAGTTTGACTGACGAGGAATGGGACAAAGAGATTGAAATTCTCCGGGACATGACAGTCCATGAATTTTTGGACTTTATTAAGGCAGATTTCAGTGCATCCAACATGATGAAGCTTGCACTACACCATCCAAAGATGGCGGCGCGTCAATTGTTTAACATGATTCTGAAGAACTAATCCGAAAGTCTTGAAATAATCTATCCGTTGGTTTTTTGCGCATCTCGCGGGTTTAGCTCAACAATGTGATGGGTTATTTGCAGACGTATGCAAATATCTCTCTATGTAAATTTACAGTTATGCAATAGATTCCGTAGAACCAAGGATTCTAAGTATATGCTTGAATTATTCTCTTCTCAGGGCCACAATAGGAGATAGCCTCGATGCCTTCCATGCTGGATATATACCTGCGATAAGACTGAGACCAACAGATATCCCCCAGACAGTTGCGAGGTCTGTAGGGAGGAAGACAGGTGATAAATTGCCTAGACCGTTACTTGTATCACCTCCGGTTTCTCCACCTGAACCTATTCCTGCAATCAACACATAACCACCGGCCATACCTGCAAGCAGTCCAGAAGTGGCTCCAAGAATACCTATGATCAGAGCTTCTGCCATGAAAAGGCTCAGGATATTACTACTCTGCGCTCCAATGGCCTTCATTGTGCCTATCTCCTTTGTCCTTTCCATTACTGATGTGTAGAGAGTCGTAATGATTCCTACTGCACCTACAAGAAGGGCTACAAGCGCGATTCCTAGTATGAAAACTGTGAACCCACCTGTAAACTCCCTTATCGTCTCTAGTATGGCCTCTGGAGATGTGACGCCTATATCATTTCCGTATATTTTCCTTATTTCCTCTTCAACACTTTTGACAAACTCGCCTGATTCTGCAGCTACCAAGAAACCGTCATACTTGCCAGATTTATGCATTAGAGCGTTTCCTGCATCTTCATTGAATACAACTGCGTTATCAATTGTTGGATTCCCCGCTGGCTTTATTATTCCTCTTACCACAAAGCTTCTAGATTCCTCCTGCTGATTGCCATTTTCATCAACAAATGAATATGTAGCTCTCATCGTTTGACCTAAGGTTGCAAAAGGCGAGTTCTCACCTGGGGGATAGGCTATCTGGTCAGCTATGTAAATGGCAGACGGATCATTTGAGCGCATTGCAGAACCTTCTTCAAATTCTATAGTGGGTGCTATGATGTTGAGCTTGGCCGGATCAATAGAAAAAACAGAGGTGGAAAGAGTCTTGCCCGATGATTCTAGCTGTACTTGACCTTGGTAAGATGAGATCACATCGCTTACAAAAGGAAGAGAGCGTATCCTAGTCTCCACAGCAGCATTTAATGTAATCTTAGGAACAGGTGGTGGACCCCCACCTCCAAAAGGACTAGATGAGGACTCATCCTGCTGAGCACTTGACACAAACAGTATATTTGGAGCAAGCAAACTAAAGGATTCATCAATGAAATTGCTAAAACCAGCACTAAGTCCATTAAGCGCAACCATGAGACTGCTTCCCACTACAACCATGAGTATAGTAAGGATTGATCTTACTTTTCTATCCTTTAGAGCGTCGAATGATAGTAGGAAGACCTCCCTGATATTCATTTAGCACGCAAGTCCTTTTGTTCTTTTCTGTTGGTTTTTTGCTCTTGTTGGTCTAGACATTGCAGGCACATAAAAACAGATATCCGCGCATGCGGGATTGCACTAAGCAAGCAATCCAATCGAACCCAACCAAACACCGATGTTCTTTGATTAATCAGTGGTTCAAAACCTCTTTTTCGACTGTTCCATCTTTAATGTAGATGGCTCTGTCAGTGGCTTCTGCAAGCTCAGAATTATGAGTCACCATAACAATAGTTCTTCTGTACTTTTGCGAAAGAGTGCGCAGAAAGTTAAAGACTTCCTTTCCAGTCTTTGTGTCCAAATTGCCAGTCGGCTCGTCTGCAAGAATTATTGTGGGGTTATTCATTAATGCTCGGGCTATTGCTAGGCGCTGCTGCTGGCCTCCACTTAAATTGGAGGGTTTGAAATTGGCTTTATCTCCTATACCCAGCATTTCAAGAAGCTTTTTAGCACGACGAATGCGGTTGCTGCGACTCATGCCTTTAATTATCGCAGGTAGCTCAACATTTCTTTGAACTGTAGTTCTGTTGATTAGATTGTAAGACTGAAATACAAAGCCAATCATTCTGTTTCGTATAGTCGCAATTTCAGAATCACTTAATGAGAAAATATCGACACCCCCAATGAAAACCTTTCCTGAAGTTGGCCTATCCAAGGCGCCAATCATGTTCAAAAGCGTTGATTTACCGCTCCCAGAAGGTCCAACAATGGCTACAAACTCACCTTTGTTTACCTTGAAAGTGACGTCTCTTAGTGCTATCACTCTTCCAGCAGCAGAATCGTATATTTTGAATATTTTCTTTGCGTGCATTGCTACATTATCTTCACTCTTGGTCTCATGCTGGTAGAAAGAGTGAATTCTTTTCTTGTCGACTTCCTTGCTCATCAGGACATATTCAGATAAGTTTTGCTGATATATATATAGACATGGCGTAATTCCTACCGCACATGAGTACAGTATATGCTTTTATTGGTGTCTGGTTTAGATGAGTCGGTGGTTTATGCAAGAGAATTGGTATGTAAGGTGCTAAGAATTCCTACACAAATAACCAATAATTGTAATTATAATTCTGTGACGTCTTTGGCTTGTATGATCCTTTTGCTTTCAGGATTCATCCAGTATTATTCCTACATGCCTAATTTATCATTTGATAACAGGGCATACGCTCAAGAACAAACTGTTGAGGTTGAGGATGGTCGAGTTAACATAGTAGATGGTCAAGAACGAACTGTTGAGGTTGAGGATGGTCGAGTTAACATAGTAGATGGTCAAGAGCAAACTGTTGATGATGAAGAAGGATCTGAAGACAGTAGCAATGACGATGAGACCTCTACCCCTACTCCACCTACAGAAGACGCCATAAGCGAGGACAATCCGCCTCCTCAGCAAGCGCAGGCCGACTTTACTACTTCTACTCCTACTCAACCAACTCCTACTCCACCAACAGAAGACGCCATAAGCGAGGACAATGCATCAGATCAGTCAACTGGTCCTGTCAAGTTCACATTTGTAGACTCGTTTTGGACCGACTATACATCACTTGGAGGAGTCATAGCAAGCACATCTTCTGAAAGCACCACTGCGCAGCCACTACCACCAGTAATAAAGCAGGAGGTAGAGCCTGGAGAAGGAGAAGCTGTCCTGGCAATTGTTCTGAGAAACAGAGGCTTTGCAGACGCAACGAGCATAAGCGGTTCGCTTGATTTACCGTCTGGCTTCAGAGCCCTTGTTACTCCGGAAAATGTAGACTCTGATACCGCTTTAGCAAGCTATAATGGAGTAGTGGTAGCGGGTCAGACCTTTACCCTTTACTTTCGCGTGGAAGTAACAGCAGAGTCTCAAGTAGACAGAGAATACACTGGTGAGCTAAAGATACGTTACTTTAAGGTGGCAGAGCAGGAAGACGAAGATACGGAGTCAACAACACTTGATATTCCATTCCGGCTAAGCGGTAAGGTTATTCTGAATACTGCTGCTGCTGTTATGACATCCTCTGGTACGAGCACGCAGGGCACAGAGTCTAGCTTATCCCCCATAGTAAGTGCGAATCCTGGCGTTGTCAATCCATTAAAAATAGAAATCAGTAATAATGGATCAGCTATTGCTACAGGAGTTATAGTAAATGTGCTGCCATCTAGCACTGTATCCTCTTCTACTACTCAAACCGTAGGAGATGGAAGCGGCGTCGGTGGTACTAATAATAACAACAGCGCAGAAAGTACAACAACCTCTGCACCGGGACAGCAAGCGCTATCGTCGTCATCCTCTCCAGCCACAATGGTGCTTGTTGGCTCGCCTACGTTTAACGTTGGTCTTATAGGCGCGAATGAAAAGAAGGAAATAGTGCCCACAATTTTTCCTGCAGATGCAGCGGCTGGGACACTTACAACTTTGAACATCCAGATATCATATAACGATGCGTACGGCAATAAGCGGACTCTAAATCAAGTTCTAGGTATTCAGATATCTCCTGAATCACCCCAATCAGGTTTGAACGTTTTGCCCACTAGTTCGACATCCTTGAATAGAGTACCAGGATCTTCATCGCCTCCATTGACACGCACTAGCCTTGGGGCGTCTTCGAACAATAACACGATGAGTCAAAGTGACGTCGTCAGCAGTAGTAGTAGTAGTAGTAGTAGCACCACTACTACAAATTCGTCCTCAACTCAAGCGCAATCTATCCAAATTGCTGCAGGAAGCGTTCAGGATCTATCATTTGCCATCGCAAATAATAATGATCCTGGAGTATCGATATCGGATGTTGTGGTATCTCTTACCTCTGAATCAAGCGAGGTGAGAATCCTAGGGGACTCGCGCTGGAACCTGCAGACCATAGGCGCTAACTCGCAGCAGGAGCTATCTACTAGGGTTTATGCTTCGACCTCCTTGATCGGAAGCCCGGTTTTTTTTACAGTAACCATGCAATACATACGTAATGGCAACGAGCTTAGGACAGAGTCCTTCCAGCTCGGGGCAATAGTTGTCGGAGACATTAGGATAAGTGTAAACGATGTTTCAATTAGTTACATAGGAGATACACCGAACCTTGTCGGTAATCTCCTAAATGAAGGAAACACTCCAGCCCTATTTACAAAGATAGAACTGCTTGCATCACCGACACAAGGGGGACAACAATTGTTGCTCTCAACTGTCTCTACGCAATTTCTTGGAGACTTGGCTGTAAATTCTCCACTTCCTTTCAATCTCCCACTGCAGATCACGCAGCAGAACATAGCGCAGGAAGTGACAGGCAACGGTTATCCAATTTCACTCAGAATTACCTATAGCGACGAGCTGAGAAATACCCACGAATTGGTGGTAGATGAAACAATTAGCCTTGAACCCATACAACCAAGTACAGGACAGCAGACAGACCCATCCTCACAGCAAAATTTCATAGTTAACAATGGATTCGTGGATGCTTACTGGGCAGACAGCGTAGCACCATCTACTGGCAACTTGTCAAATGCCGCAGCAGGATCGGTAGCTTCAACGTTACCATCTGAAAGGGAGGTAGGCCCCGGTGAAGGGCCGTCTTTTCTTGCAGTGGTCCTAAGCAATACAGCTTTTTCAGACATCACTGGCATAATCGGGTACCTTATGCTTCCTGAAGGGTTTGCCGCTGCAACTACTACTACAGCAAGCGCTACTAATGATACTTCTTCAGCTAATACTACTTCAAGCCAGACAGCGATTGCCAGTTTGAGTAACATAGTCAGAGCAGGCCAGACCTATACGCTATATTTCAAAGTGAATGTACTGGAAACAGCGCAAAAAGGATTTAATGAGGCTCTGCTAAGGATTAATTACTTCAAGGTTCCGGAGCCTGAGCCTGGGACATACAGGGTACAAACTATAACCGTGCCATTTGAACTTCCAGGCAAAGTTATACTGGACGCAGCATCGGAGGCAAATGACCTTGTTCCAGGCGAAGCCAATGAAGTAAAATTGACGATCAGAAACAGAGGCTCTGCAGATGCCCACAGCGTCATCATCAATATCAATGCCATAGGCGGCAGCATCATTACCAATGATGCCGGACCTGCTGGTGGCACAAGCAGTGATAACGCTCCCAGCAACGACAGTGACGCTGGCATACAGGCCAATCAGCAACAACAGCAACAAGAACAACAACCTTCTTCTGCTGCAGTAGCGAGTATAGGCGCTAGAACTTTCAATATCGGAACAATTCCGGCCGACGGATCCGCCGAGATAGCTACGACTGTTTATCCATCCACCTCGGCTGGCGGGACTTTGCAAAACCTGGACATTGAAATATCATATAACGATGCAAATGGGAACAGAAGATCAACACCTTTTTCGATTGGGTCCAGGGTGCTACCAAACCCACCCGAAGGAGGCTTGAGCGTGGCTCCATCTTCAGCCTACATACCAGATCAAGAAAAAATTATTCTTGCTTCTACAATTAGTGGGTCTCCAACTGGCGCCACTGCTGGTAATGCAAGCAGCAATGGTTCCTCAGAAGTTGTCATAATTGCAGGCAGGGCACACGACCTGAATTTCAATATTACGAACAATAACAGAAATGCAATAACCGATGTTGTTGTTACGCTTGTTCCAAGATCAGAATCTTTAGAAATCCTTGGAGATTCTAGGTGGACATTACAGGAGCTAAGCGCGCAAAGCAACGCACGATTCTCAACGCGGGTTTTTGCCTCCGAGTCCCTTATCGGAAACCCGGTTTCCTTTGAAGTCAGACTACAATACATCTCAGGTGATCAGATAAAATCTGATTCTTTCTCACTAGGAGGAAACGTAGTAGGCGAGATAAAAATAGACATAAACGACCTAATAGTCAGGGATATTGGAGATGTTCCGAACCTTACTGGGAACCTCCTCAATCAAGGAAACACTAAGGCGTTGTTTACCACAGTTGAGATTCAAAGTAATCCTACACCAACAAATCAGAGCAGCCTCGTACCAATAACATACACACCCCAATACCTAGGGGATCTCGAAGATAATTCTCCGCTGCCATTTAGTATTCCTCTGGCAATTGACATCAATGACGATAACGGTAGCAGTAGCAGCAGCCTTGCAGCAGGAAATTATCCTGTTTCACTTAGAATTACCTATAGCGACGAGCTGAGAAATATCCACCAAGTAATTCTAAATAGAACAGTTTCCTATAGCCCACCACAGCAGGAAGAAGAAGCTCCCAACCAGGGGTTCCTTGGCTTTGGCTCATCATCTACTGCTGATGAAAGCGGCACAACCAATTCTGTTCTTCCGCTTGTGTTCATTTTCGCGGCTATAGTGGCAGCTGCTGTTGTTATCATAATAGTAATGAGGCGCAGATCAAGAACGAAAAAGATTTCTAGACTTATGACCGGTCAAGAAGACAATGACGATTTTGAAGTATCTTCAGACGAATATCTAGGCTCTTCAGGTGAGGATGAATCTTCACATAAGAAGTAAGATGATCGGGAGTTATTCGTTCCAGGGATACTATGACGAAAATGAGGAAGAAATTTCATATAAAGTCCGCACATGCAAAGTTATAAAATAGTACTATCCGAGATTCTATTTCAAAAAAATTTACGGTGGAAGGATAACAACAAGAAGTTACTATTGCAGGGGACCTAATATCTTCTTCCTTTTAGGAACTACGTTAGTCCAAATAACTTCAAATACCATCACTAGGCTTTGGAAGGTTATGGCAGACTTTCAAGTAAATTTTTTGGTTACAAAGATAGCACGATCTACAACGCTGCATATATATATATATCATCTTCCAAGACTCTTCTTTAATATCCTGGACAATGCAATTCACAATATCATATAGAATCAAAATCCTCCAAGAGGACCCGCTCTTTTTCATTGTACAATAATAGTTTTGAACTGATCTAATGTAAGGTTTTTATATCATACAAAAAAATCAAGTCATGTCTTGGCTGGAGAAACCGCCGCAGGCTTTACTCCAATTTTCTACATGCTCGGTTTCGGCCTATTAGCTTCTGTCCCTGCTTTGATATTATCACGTCTTCTCTCACCAAGACGCCGTTACAACCCAGTAAAGTTCCTACCGATGGAGTGCGGCCAGATGCCCACAGGAGAGGGCAGGTCGCATTTCATGATGCAGTATTACGCTTACATCTTGATGTTTGTTGTATTTGACGTAATGTCTATATTCTTGTATGCCTGGGGAACTGCACTATTCAACATCCCTCGTGCTGCTACTCTTCCTATAATCGGATTTCTTGCAATAATGTTCACCGCCATGGGATATGCACTCTACCTTGCAGGGAGAAAAGGGATTTGGTAATGTCGCTAACAAGCATTATATATCTAAGTTGTGGAAAAAATACTGAGGAGGACCGGCATAACTAATGAAAAAAGAACTTGTAAGCCCCCAAACCTTTAACGTGCTTGTAAGCAAACTCAGCGACGTGCTAGTGAAAGCACTTGATGCACCACTCGGATATGCCATAAATTGGGGCAGAGTATGGTCATTATGGCCTGTCCACCTTGAAACTGCATGCTGTAGTGTCGAGTTTGGAGCGGCTTCGGGCCCAAGATACGATGTCGAAAGGTTTGGCATTATCGAAGCATTCGGCTCGCTGCGCCAGTGCGATCTTATCGTAGTGCAGGGTACAGTTACAAGGAAGATGGCCCCTCGGTTGAGGATGGTCTATGATCAGATGCCCGAGCCAAAGTACGTGATCGCAATGGGTGCATGCGCGATTACAGGAGGGCTTTACATTGATTCGTATAATGTACTGCCAGGTGTAGATGGCATCGTTCCGGTTGACGTATATGTCCCCGGCTGTCCTCCAAGGCCTGAAACACTTATTCAAGGCACCATGTTGCTACAGGAAAAGATCAAGAGATCCAAGATAAGATAGCAGCATGAGCGCTAATAACAAAGAAGAGCCGAAGAAGGTGGCAGCCAGCAGCCAATCAAAGCATTCTACTACCTCTACTACTGATACTACCACTAAACAACAACAAACACCACCGTCCACTCAGCCAAAGCAGATTCCCGCCAAGCCTTCAGCACCTACGACTACAACAGGAGCATCGGCCGCTACTACTACTACTACTACTACTGCTTCCAAGCCAAGCGTTGCATCTTCACCTGCGAAAACACAGCCTGAGCCTCCACCTTTTGAAAAAGGGCTTCTGGAACAGATAAAGAACAAGTTTGGTGACACAGTTAAAGTCGTTTTCATCAAACCACTTCGGATTAAGATACAAGTTGAGCCCCAGGACATTGTCGGAGTGGCGAGCTTTCTGCGTGATAGCATGGGATTTGACCACGCCGAGTCTGTCGCAGGCACAGACTATCCCAAGGATAATCAAATTGAAGTCATTTATCATTTAGGCTCTTACTCTCGTGAGGAGCTTGCTGCACACATCCTCGGGCTTACAACTAGAACTAACAGAGACGATGCGCGGCTCCCAACATTAATTAACATCTACAAGAGTGTGGAATATCACGAAAGGGAGTGCTATGAAATGCTGGGCGTATATTTTGAGGGCCACCCAAGGAACGAGCGGTTCCTACTGCCCGAGGACTGGGCGGATATTCCGCCGCTTAGGAAAGACTTCAGGATAAAGGGGAGGTAGAACACAGATAGCAACATGACAAGCATTGAAGAAAAGTTTGAAGAATCAAAGAGGCTAGGACTCCAGATAGTAAGGGAATCCGAAGAGGACCGGCTGATGACGCTCAATGTTGGACCACAACACCCCGGCTCAGGTCACTTCCGATTTGTAATCAAAGTCGATGGCGACTATATCGTGTACTGTGATCCAGACCCGGGCTACGTCCACCGCGGGGAGGAAAAGATGTGTGAATATAGAAACGTCATCCAGAACATACCCCATCTTGAGAGGCCAGTAATCCATGATTCAAGCAACATTACCTATTCGTACAGTCTTGCAGTGGAAGAGCTTGTTGGAATCGAAGTACCTCGGCGTGGTCAGTTCATCAGGGCAATAGCCTCTGAGCTTAATCGCCTAGTCTACACACTTTATTGGCTTGCAATCTACGGCATATTCCTTGGACATTCTACTATGTTCATGTGGCCTACTGGCGACAGGGAGCTCATGATCGACCTCCTTGAAGCACTCACCGGCGCAAGGGTGACACACGCCTATAACATTCCCGGTGGCGTCAGAAACGACATGCCCGATGGTTTCAAGGATAGGTGCCTGAGTCAGATAAGATATTTGCAGAAGCGCTTCAAGGAATACGAGGACATTTTCTATAACAACCCGCTTTTCAGGCAGAGAACTGAAGGCGTGGCCGTGCTATCAAAGGAAGATGCAATCAAGCTTGGAGTAACAGGCTCTGTTGTACGCGCATCTAGTGTTCCATTTGATGTACGTAAGGCTGAGCCGTACGACATATACAATGAAATCGATTTCAAGGTCCAGTACATGAAGACAGGTGACTGCTTTGCAAGGTCGTATGTCCCATTGCTCGATATGCAGGAATCATGCTATATCCTCGAGCAGCTGCTAGACAAAATACCCGCTTCAGGAGAAGTGCGCGCCAAGCTCCAGCCAAATCCGAAGGGGCCGCCTGGAGAATCTTACCGGCGAGTCGAATCGGGCAGAGGAGCTCTTGGATATTATATTGTAAGTGATGGCACACCCAAACCTTACAGAGTCAAGATATCGGTAGGCTCGTTTCGAAACATGCTTGCCTTACCACATCTGCTGGTTGGGCAGAGGCTTGCAGATATGCCGGCAGTATACTGGTCGCTCAACTACTGGCCGGTGGAGGCTGACAGATAATTAAATGGCTTCATTTCCTCAAAGCTCCCGCTTTGGAGATTTTGTAGCCAGCCTGATTCGGCTCATATTTTGGATATTAGTCATAGTAGCGCTAGTAGGGCTCCCGCTGATCTTTGTAATCCTGTTTTATGTTCCATTGCCTGAAATCGACGCCGAAGTTTTAACGCCATATCTATTTCTCACATCTATACTATATCCACAGAGTGCTATCCCAGTAATTGAGACGTTTCTTGATACTATGTTCTTCAAGGTCGCAGTGTTTCCGGGATTTACTTACGGCGCAATTATTGCTGCAGCAACAATATTCATAGAGCGCAAGTTCCTTGCCAAGATGCAACTCAGGGTTGGCCCACTTTATGCCGGCAAGATTGAGGGTATACTTCAGCTGATTGCAGATGGCCTGAAGCTTATCTCCAAAGAAATTATTATTCCTTCAGGATCTGACAAGCTGATCTTTTGGGCAGCACCTATCGCGTTTGTCTCAACTGCTGCTGCAGTCGTGGCTCTTATACCGGCAGCCCCCGGGTGGGTTGTAGCAGACATTGATGTAGGCCTTCTCGCGGTATTTGCAATCCTTGGATTCTTTCCACTTATTGAACTGCTCTTCTCATGGGCAAGCAACAGCAAGTACCCATTCATAGGTGGACTTCGAGCTCTTCATCAACTGATCGCCTTTGAAATTCCATTCATACTATCGGCGCTTTCAGTAGTCATATTGTCTGGCACGCTTAACCTCACGGAAGTTGTTGAGTCGCAGATTCAGTCATACTGGTTCATCTTTTTCCTCCCGATAAGCGCCTTTGTATTTTACATTTCATCGCTTGCAGAGCTTGAGAGGATACCCTTCGATCTACCGGAGGCTGAAGCTGAGATCGTGGCCGGCTGGCTGACCGAGACATCGGGCATGATATACGGCCTTATACAGCTAGGGTCCTACATCAAGACGTATGCGCTTGCGGCATTATTTGTAATTCTATTCCTTGGCGGCTGGGCGGGACCTCAGATCTTCCCCACAATGCCAGAGTCTGCTGGTGAAATGATCTATGATGCAACCGTTGCTAACGCCATCTTTTGGTTCACGCTCAAGACATTTGGCGTGATAATGCTGATGCTCTTGCCTAGAGGCATTAGTCCCAGAATCAGGATAGACATTCTGCTCCACACCGGCTGGTACAAACTCATTGTCCTTGCTTTTATCAACATGTTCATAGCCCTTGCACTAATATATGGGGGGGTACTTGGTCCTGGTGGTCTGCTAGTTAGATGACATCGGCGGGCGGTTTCATCAAATCAATTGAATCTGGCTCAAAGCACCTTGTTATCAAGCGCTTTACACTGCGCTATCCAGAACAAAAGCTCAAATTTGTAGGAGATGGCTATCAATTTGACCCAAAGAGGGGTGTCGGCATTGCAGGCTAT
>DASUUX010000026.1:0-2919 GCA_036373855.1 Nitrososphaera sp. | reverse complement strand
ATTCTTTGGATTAGTAGCTGGATTTCTGTCTCTGAATCCATTACATCTAGAATGCCAGGGATGCAAAGTAGACCTGCTGTAGTTGCAACGGAATAAAGTAACCCATACTTCTTGCGAGAGTTAAAGAGTATTAACTGCGAGCGTAAAAAAGAAGTTCGGGCTCTTGCATCAGTGTTATCCTGTATACCTTGGCGTCGGCGCTGAGTTACGGTATTTGACATAGCTGGATAGAGGCGCAACCTTTTTTAAAAGTAGAGTTTCAGTTTTAGGTAAATATTTACACTAACCGGCCAATTCATGGAATATAAGGTTTATGTTTCTGCATTTATGCCTCTTAAACCCAACCCTGCTCGGTGGCAGAGCAATATCGGCATAGTACCTTTGTAACGGCAAAGGTCATAGTTGATGTTAAATCTTTTAAGGCTCTATCTTTTTTGTCCTAATCTAGCAAAAATAACATGTTAATTGTTAAATATTATCCGTGGCCAATCAATAAGGATGTGCGGTCAAGCCAGTAATATAGAGGAGGTTTTTGCTACACTGGCAGATAGACATTCGCTAAATATAGTTAAGATGGCATATTTTGGCTTGAAGAGTTCTTCGATGAGCAATAAAGGCAATATTAGCAAAAAGCAATTCTATACCCGACTCAAACGTCTGCGCGATATAGGTGTTATAGAGAAACGTAATTCACTTTACAGAACCACAACTTTCGGCTCGCTTATCTATAATGGGCAAATCAAGGGCCTTGAGGATATTATAGCCAATTATTGGAACCTTAAGGCCGTTGATGTCCTTAAGTCGAGACAAGATTTTCCTTTGCGTGAGAAGGAAAAATTGATTGAGGAAATGATACAAAACACTAGCTTGAAGAGTATTGTGAATGGGACACATCTTTCAGGATTTTCAGTTATTAAGGATTACAACAAGCTGGTTCTTGAAGTAACAAAATTATTGGAAAGTGCAGAGAAAGAAGTGTATATGGCAACACGTTATTACGATCTCCATTTCTCGAAATTGATGTTTCATAAGGTGGCTAATGAAGGCCTTATGATGCATTTACTGGATGGCTTGCCAGACCAGATAAGCGTCGCAAATAGACTTAATGCAATATTGAGAGTTCCGCCAAATAGAGAAACCTTTGAAATGGTAAACAAGATAATCAAGTCTCAGCGACTTGATCTTAGGAAAGCAAAATTGTCAGCGAGTTTCATGGTAGTCGATGGTACCACCGTGTGCTATGAGACTACAGACTATGCTAATCCCGAACAATTCACGCTCGCAATCTCTCATTACGATGATCCATATCTCGCCCAGCGTTTCATATCACATTATCGCACCCTGGTAAGAGATGCCAAGGTTCCGCAGTTTATAGAAAGCATTCAGAAAAAATAGGGCGTCTTTTGTCAGGCTGTCTATGAACTAGGTGTAGATCCAAAGATGCATTTTAGCTTCTACTGTTCATGGATTTTAGCCAATCTGCTATGGATGACATGATTTGCATCCTTGATTCCTCTCCATGTCTTGAGAAAGATTGATCATAAAAAATTGCATCGTAGAACCAATGGTCGCAGTCAAATATCTTGATTTGCTTCATGTTGGTGTCAAGTAGCTTGAAAAATTCTTCAGATACTTGGACATAGATCATTCTGTCTTTTCTTCCGTGCAAAATGAGTACTGGAATGTTGCCAAGATCAGATAGTTCAGATATTTTGCTATTTCTCACTGCAAGTATATCAACAACGAATCGATAGGAATACCTGAAGTTTTCCTGTGAATCTTTCATCATCCATGCAACTTCGTCGCCGCCAGCCTTTACGTATCCTGGGAAAGCCTCGATGATGTTAAGGCGTTTATTCGGTGTAAATTTTCTTGCAAAAAACAAAAGGAAAAGCTTCAAAGCGCTAGGTTCTGCATCATACCGCCTTTTTATATTGCGGACCATGAGGAATGGAGATAGCAGAATCAATCCGTCAATTGAAGCCTTGAACAGATGTGCATACCACAGAGCAAAGATGCAGCCCATACTGTGAGAGAGTATGAATACCCTCGCTGATCTCTTCTTTAGTCGAGTAGCAATCTGATGAATAGATTTGATGCAGGCATCAAAATCTAAATCGCCCTTTTCACCATCCGACATATTGTGCCCTGGCAGATCGATACTGACGACATTGTAACCCGCACTAGATAGTTTCCTTCCAACATATGTGAAAACTCGTGCATCGGTGCAAAATCCATGTATGCAGAGCAAAGTATCACTAGCAGGTTTCTCGGATGTAAATTCGATTGCATTTATCTTGCCACTTGCAGTCTCATAAAAGGTCACTCCTACTACACCACCACCACCTGTGCTATTATGCTTACGGACAATGAATAACGATTCATCATATCTTTGATGTTATAAAACAAAATCTCCCCTCTTACGACTATTGGTCGAGAGTGCAGCCTGTCCTTATTCACTATTTCTTCCAAGCGCACTAAACAACCTAGAATACGCTACAAAACTTCCTTTATCTTTTGCAAGCGTTCTCAGCCCTTCATACATCTTGTAGTATTCATGCTCGCTTTGCAACCCATGCTCTAAAATTTGCGGCTTAATGCTTTCTGCCAGCTGCCATCCAAGGGAGCTATATGGCTCTTGGCCCATTAAGATGCAAGGTGAGTAGCAATCCACATTTGCATTAAGGGATTCATCAATCAGCAGTTTGTACAGCTTTCTGCCTACCAGGGGGTCGCCTCCCCTCTTCTTGATCAGAGCAACATATACTTTTCTGAGCGTGTTGAAAACTTTATTTTCCGGGTAGCAAAGCCATGAGCCAGGTGCGTGATCTAGGTCCTGGATTATTATTGTACCGCCATTCTTTATCAGTCGCCTCATAGAGCGCACGGCTTCTCTTCTGTCTGTCAAATGGTGAAACA
>DASUUX010000025.1:0-12257 GCA_036373855.1 Nitrososphaera sp. | reverse complement strand
AACACACTGGTTTCCAAAGTTAAGAAAGCTAAAGCTACCTACAAAAACCTCAACCACAACATTGCTAACAAAAAGCTAGTCCAACTACGAGGTTATATGGGCTAGTGATATATCCTCTTAATTTGGAAGCGACGTATCTTGGAATGCTACCCTTTGCACCGTTTTAGAAATTCCTGCGTACATCCCAAGACCACAGCTAAGATATAGGCATAGCGCGCATTTCTGGCAAAGGACGACCCTGAGTGGCAGGGCTCTAGATTTTCCCTTTCTTGAACAGAAAGATGACAACACCAACTGCGGCAGGTATACCAAATATCACTGCATACGTAAATGTAACCAATGTTAGAGGATTTATCAATCTAGATGCTGGTTGCGTTCCTCCTGAAACTTTTGTAACTTCTGCATTTTGTCCATAATCAGAAGGAGATTCAGGGTTAGGATAAACGATAGTGGTGAACTCACTCCATGATTCTGAGTTGTCGCCTACATCCTCTACACTCATGGTTATCGGTCCTGGCTTTGAAAACTCGTATTTGTAGACACCAGCGCCAATATCAGTCAGAGCATAAGTCCTGTCAAGCTCTTTGCCATCCTGCGTTATAATAAATTCGTAAGGCATCAGCTGCGGCCGCTCATTTGTTCTGGCGTCAAAAAAGTCAATAAACAAGGTGGCAGTCTTGTCTGTCACAATAGGGACATCCCACTTCATGTCAATATCATACTTGCCATCATTTGAATACGTATGAGCTGGCCATCTCTCGTATCTGTTGCCAGAAGCATCAACCGGATAAGTAGGAATATCTTCAGCTGCGATCAGGTTTACTGTTATTACAGCCTCCATCCAAGGATGGATTACGCAATAGTAGGTATAAGTCCCCGGCGTGTAAAATGTATAAGACCATGATTCACCAGGTGCAAAAAGATCGCTGTCAAAAACTCCGTCAGGCTTACCTTTCTCGTTTGTCTGCGCGCTGGCTATGCCCGCTCCTTGGCCGCTTGTGACAGTATGAGGTTCGATATCGTCATTTTTCCATACAACAGTATCGCCTGCCGATACAGTCAAATCCTTAGGGTCATACCAGTTTGCTAGATTTTGAAACGTAAGGTCAGGAGTAGGATTTGCAGCGCCGGGTGGTATTGTCACGGTGACTGTTTCAAAGGGTTTATTATCCTCCTCTTCTTCTTGCGCTATGGCATACTCCAGAGGCATTATCAGTAGTATTGCGACAACAATAAGGAGTACAAGCGCCAATATTTCGCCTGCTGCCATCAGTGCTCCCAGCCTATTATTGACAGTATTGACGACGGCGACGACATGCTTGCGACTTTGATACGCTTTCCATATCTATTTCAGCTGTAAAATAGGGCTACCAGAATAAAGGCACAAGGAATGCACTGCAATGCTCTGTATTCTGATTCCTTATAGGATAATCATGTGAGAAACAGATATGAAGATGAAGATACGCCAATACCCAGAGATAATAATAAGAGTTCCGGCCGAGGAAATATGGGACTACGCAAACGACCCTACCCACTGGACAGCTTCAAACCCAGAAGAGCACCTTGGATTTACCTTCTATCCGCAGGATGGAAGGGCGAGGAGAGACGCAGGGTTCTATCAAAAAGAAAGAGTGGCCGGAATAGTCGCTGACTTGCATGGACGGTTTCTGCATTTTGAAAGACCAAAGGTTGCGCTATGGGAGGGCGTTGCTATTTACAAAATATTGGGCGGGCTCATCAAACTGAGCGTACTAGAAGGAGGCAACATCAGGCTAGAAAAGGATAGCGATAATGTGAGAATGTCCCACGACATGTTCATGGAGTTTCCTGACACACTTTTTGGCAGGCTGGCATTATGGATTTTCAAGAATGTTCTCCATGGCGAGAAGGCACTTTACAACCACGGATACAGAGAGCTGGCCTATTTTAAAAAGCAGTTAGAGAGGACTACTGCAGGCTACGCTTAAGTCGCAATAACACCGGCGAATTTGGCTTTTGCCCAAGTCTAATCCGCCCCAGTACAATAATCTCTACAAGGGTAGCTTGTTCTTGCATATATACCATGGAAATAAGATTCACTGGTTGCGGTTGCCTGCCGTCACTACTACTCGAAATATTTGATGGCCTATCTTCCTCTTAGCCATTCTCTCACATTGCCAAATGATTCGCAACTACTGAGCCAACTGCCAGATGATATCTCATCAGGCTTAAGACTTTAGGCCTAATATGGAGCCGACGGCGGGGAGCCGAAGTCATATACTATGCTAATACTTCTGTGCCAGAACTAGCCAGCCTGCTCAGAACGTATAGACCAAGCATCTGGGACAAGTATGCAGACAGGATGGCAGACATGATGAGAACATTTGAACAACAAGAGGAGGATGTGAACGGAGACGGCTAGCCCACTAGATATTTTTGAGCTAAGCCATCATGGCTTCTGGTGGGAAGTTTTCAGCTTAGCAAGTGCCTGCTCCCCCGCCGATAATGGGAGGACAGAGGGATGCACCAGACTATACTATCGATACTCCTCATAGCGAGGGCGGCGAAAACCTGACTAAAGAGCCAAGAGAAGTAGGCGTTACTATCGGAACAACCATTATGTGGGTAAACAAAGACATTGCTGACCATACAGTAACTACAACAGAGCAGGGGCATGAGTTCTCACCTCCGGAATCATTTGATTCAGGGCATATTCCTGGAGTAAGAGAGACCTTCGTTCCAGGTGCACCGTCAGCTAGAGGCTCCTTCATTTACACCTTTGACAAACCTGGAGTTTACGAATACTTTTGCACGATTCATCCTGGACATACTGCAAGAATAGGAGTAGGGGATACCATACAATTTAGTCAAAACAACACAATGGTCTTGATGGAAGGAGCCAACTTTCCATTTAATTCTTCAGAACTATCGAGAATATTATAGCAGTTGTTCCTTCCGAAGAAGTTATAGATCTGCCACCCACAACAACCATGGCATATAATGTATCAATATCAGGACCGGCATCACAGAATAATTCTGCCATGACGAACCAGACTGGCATAGGTCCATTTAATAGCCCGAACCAACTGCTATAAAGCGAGCAGTTCCTTGACACAGATGGCGTGCTCTATCTCGAACTCATACCGCAGCCACCGGTAAATGGAAGTACATTTGACTTTGTTACTTGGGGACCGGATATTTCCGCTACTGCAACAGGTCCCCATGCTGGAGCATACCACATAAAAGGGCCCGTGCTGGTACAAAATGAGCCATATACGCTGACGGTTTCAATCGTCAATATAGATGAAGATGTCTTGGAAGAGCCAATTACTGAGCAATTTATTTTGTCACCTCAGCTAGCAAGCAGTAGGTAACAAAAGCTCATGTCACGAGGCTACTGCTCTATTCTACACTCATTCAGTTTGGTCTTTATAATAACAATTATGTTGTTGGTTGTTTTTGGCCTAGGCCACCTTGGTCAGGATCCTATCAAGCCGATAAATGCCACTACTACTGGAAAAACTACGTCGCAAACTGATCCTGCCTTGGTCTTCTTTCCTACAAACCCTACCGGAAATTTCAATGCCACAGGCAGCATAAGTTCTCTTGTACCTAGCAATAGAACAACAGCAGACCCACAGTATGTCCTTGCAGGAAATTGGAAGGTACTTGCCTCAGATGGAAATATAGCAGATTTTAGGGCCAACTTTACAATGGTATCTGTCAATGGCACTGATCGCCATACACATTCGATAACTAATTTCAGTAGCAATGTAGTTGCGCCAGTTATACTGGATATACACGAGACTACATTTACTGGTGAATCTGACATAACGACAGATGATAACATAACTTGGCGCGCCATACAAACGACTATTACTATAGCCAGACAAGACACAATTAAGATTACGTTCAATCATCAAAACGTAAACAACCATTTCCACAATCAGCCAATATACGGAATAGTATTCTCAATTCAGGAATATGACGGGCCGCCGAATCAGCAGCAGGAATGACCGTTATTGATTTTAGTCCAAGTTCTGATGATTTGCCTTCAGATATGGATAAAGAAGTAATAATACCATACCATCTTTCTATGATCTCATCATGGTATAGTAGTGGAGGTTAGATAAAACCGCTAAGGAGCTAGGTTTAAATGATGAGTACAAAAATTGTCTGACTCCTGTTATAGGGTAAGAGGGAGGAAATTTTAATTCATTGACGTACATGCCTAGAGCAACGTCTCATACAAGTTGTTGAAGCTGCTTAAATGCCCATTGAATTATTATCATTTATTTGAACTTCTAGTCTTGCCAAGACCAGAATTTAGGATAATGAATTATAGTTTTGTGTATATAGATGATCAACATATTGAGATACATTTTATTCATAGTATTTTTGTATAATAGAAATTGCAAAAAAACATCAACAACCTTGAGAATATATAGAAATATTTTTCCTAAATCAATAGGTCGCTTGACGCGGTCAGTCATTATGCTTCTATATTTATTCTATGACCATAATACACATAACCAGTTATTGCTGGGGCATCTTGATAGTCAAGCCATGTTGCTGTTGATAATAGAATATACTGTCTTCTGGGTTCTAATTCGTTAACTGAGAATGAGAGCGCCGGGCTCTCTATCGAATTATTACTTAACAAATCTAGAATACCCACCGGCATTCCATCTTCTGTATATGCAGTCACTGATAATGAGTCGAATTGAGATTCGCTAGGAGGATTGCCCTCTATTGTGTATTGTATTTGCGATCCCCGATCAACTGATACAATATTATCTGTCGAGATAGCTGTAATATCCGCAGCGTTTATGTCTGGCAGTTCTTCAAATGATTCAAACCTTTGGCTAAAGGTGTATCCGTACAGCTGTCCTTCGTATTTGATACCATCGTTTATCAGGACTATTTTTGGGGCCCCTTCACCAGGGCCTAATGGGTTGGAGGGAGTTTCGGTTAACGGGCCTAGAGAGAACCCCGAGAATAATATGATTGCAATAATTGCAAAAGCTCCTATTCCAATTGCTGCGTATACTATGCCTCGAGGCGCTTTCTTTGAACTCTTCATGATGTATCACATTATCCTCATGCTATTTAGAAATGCCAAAAGGCAATTGCCGCGCCAAGAGCATTCACTAAAGTTTGATCTGCAAAAGAAATATTATTTCTATTGACCTCAGTAGATGAAGAAAAATTGTTGGCATTGGGCGAAGGAAATGCAGGATGCTCAGGACTTGCAGGGTTTTCTACTGCTTGTGTCTCTGTACCTTCCGGAGGATCACTTATGACTCTTCTTGACGGATCAAAGCCTCCTATGCTTGCAATGTATAACAATATGGCAGCAGCTGCAATGGCTACAGCAGAAGCCGTCAATGCAACTGCGGATGTGCGTTTCAATACACAGCTGTGTGTGTATTGTATTTCTTATCAAGCTTCGTTCATCTTTTGTAGTAATTCATATCTTGAGAATTATTCTATGCATGGAGTTAGTTCCTAGCATCATCATCCAAGATAATGGAAAATTGCCAACACTGCAATCAGGCCAAGAGCGGTAGACAAGCCGATATGCCATTTTTCCTCACTATATGCTTTTGGTATTAGGTCTACTGTTACAAATACAAGCAATGCGCCGGCTGCAAATCCAATTATACCTCCTACTCCGTCCTCGCCTAATGGTTTAACTAAATACCATCCTATTAGTCCAGATGGAGCAACTATTACAAAATCGAAAGCCATTTCTTAAATATCTTTGATCTCTGTATACCATTATCAAACATCCTCTGTGCGCCATCCATTGTTGCAGTCAAGTTACCTAGAAATAGCGCGATTAGTGCAGCCGACAAGCCGGAGAGATTGAGAGCGATAATCGCTCCAATAAACAGGTTTTCTGTGCGGATGCTGTCAAGAATAGTACCAACCATATTCATTTCACCAGAAGAAGATGAATCATCTGATTGCTTCTCTTCCTTCCCTCCATTTCTTGACTTGCCCTTATTATTACCATCATCATAAGTTTTTTCTTCCTTTTTGTGGGATGATGATAGCGAGAAGATTTTCGTCAGTTCTTTGCGCTCCTTTACCAGTGGGTGTGCTATGCTAAAGGTTATGGCGCCTATTACAAGACCGGCGGCCATTGCTGGAAAAGAGCTGATTTTGATGGCTTCTTCTATCAATGAAAAAGCTAACTTAGAAAAATAGATGCCAGCTGCGATGGCTGCTAGATTTCCTTTACCCGCCGGGGAACTTTCTCGCTGTTGCTACTGCCGCACCTATAGGAAAAGCAGAAGCTACAAGAATGCCTAGGACTACGCTTTGACTGAAGTCTGGACTAAAGAGGTAGTTGTCAAATCCTGAATTGACATATTTCTCTCTAATGCACCCTCACAAGAGGCTTGTTTAGAAAGGAGTACAGTGCCCAGAATATGAATTTAGCACGCTGCATCTCTAAACAGCATGAAGATGTTGGGGTGAGACAAGTCTCATTGATGATTGCAATGCATTGGCCATAGCATCTTATCATAGAAAATGAATTCTAAAAATATAATCCTCTCAATTATTATGATTGATATCATGTAGAGCAAGAAACATCAATAAGTCTTAAAGATGTAGTAACTGTACTTTGCGGACTCCATCTCATAATATTTCTAGGAAACGAACCGGAACAAAAAAGAAAATCAAGAGATGTATCATATCTTGCTAGGAGACTCTTCTGTAAGAATTCTTTTAGGAAGACGCAGCTATGGATTTATTGCCACTCTTTTGGCAGTTCTCTTTGCAATCCATTATTACATACTGGCACCATCTAATTTTAGTTCATTTTCAGATACACTTCGTTATTTTCTTTCTGGCCTAGCCGCACTGCTTGCAGTTGTTGTCAGCTTTAACACGTTAGCTCTAAGAAACCAACTAAGCAATATGCCAAACAGTATGGAAGCATTGAATAGGCAATTAGACAAAATTTCAAATCTTCTCCAGCCAGTAATAAAGCAAATGGGAAAAAATGAAGAGATAGAGGCTCATAGCTCATATAAAAAATCAGCCACACTATATTATACAGATGCAATGAAAAGTATGCTGC
This sequence comes from Nitrososphaera sp., assembly GCA_036373855.1. GTDB lineage: Archaea > Thermoproteota > Nitrososphaeria > Nitrososphaerales > Nitrososphaeraceae > Nitrososphaera. The sequence goes on along the minus strand of DASUUX010000025.1, from coordinate 5,185 downwards.
TAGAAACTAAGAGGCATGCAGAATCCATTGTCAAAAAGTATGATAACAGCATCAATAAAGAATCGCTAAATCAGAAGGAGGAAAAGAGTTTTAGGAATATCTGCATCGACTTCATCAACGAGATCGACCACAAACTCTCCTTGTATGATAAATACAAAAGTCCCTACTACCTTGCCATTATTTCTACAACTCCTTTCGTTGAGAAGATGAAATTCAATGAAGGAACCTATACCCACGAGCAGACCAAAGAGCTTTTTGAGACCTCAAAGCGATTACATATTATCAGAAATATATCTGTCAGAATATACATCAGAAATACATTGACAAAATTATCATCCGAGATGTTGATATCAACTGTTCCTATCATTACATTTGCCGCAGTCATTTCAGCAATCTCCAATTATGAGGCGTACAGTGCATTACACTTGAGGCTTCTTTTTGCGGCAAGCATGTCAGCAGTCCTTATGCCATTTATATTGCTGTTCGTTCGAACATTGCCAGTGTTGCAGCTGATGCACAGTTCCTCTTCAATCCCGTTTGCACAAAAGAAAGAAGAACGCTAGTGCAACACAATACAGCGTTTGCTACTTCAATCTATACGAGATATAGTATTATTATCGCTTTGATGGTTATATTCGTTAATTTGATCAATTCGGCCAGTCATTCGAAAAAAGCTGAGACTTTGAGATTCTAATGTTACCATTTTCTCTGATATGAGATAGTTTATTATTTGCAGATTTTTGAGATTTGGCATAGAGGAAAAGTTATAGCATACCGTAGGCTCGTCCAAAAAAGAAGAGCAGAAGAGTTGGTTGGTTGGTTGGTTTGTTTATTTTCCCTTTTATTCTGCCTTATGCTGGTATTCTGTTATTAAATCTATGTCAGGGTCTTTTATTTTGCTGCCCGCTGCCTTGGCGTCAGCCTTTATCTTATCGCGTCACTTTCATATTGATTCTTGACAGCAGAACTAAGCCACTTTGTGCTATCTCTTCTGGACCCTCATTAGAACCTCCCCCTTTTTTCAGGATTTGATAACTCTCGAGCATTGTACTATGCTTCCTTGTAGATTTCTTGTGGCGACTCAGGAAGCTTGTCTATTTTTTCCTTTGCACTCTGATAGTTGTTGCTCTTTTTCTTCGGGGAATGTAATATATCTAATCATATATGCATATAGGACGGTATCATCCTGAAGAAAGGAGGCAACTATTTATTATTTCTATTATACTTCAATTGCCACCTTCATCATAGGCTTCCAAAGTTAGTTATGACATAACCAAAAAAAACAACATTGTAACACTATTGCTTCCAAGCGACAATAACCCTAACTATATCTGGTCAGCTATAGTGCTACTATTGTCTTCCATTCGCCCGTCCTGGAGTTGTTCTGTCAATTGATGATCCAATTGTTCGCCATAGCTACTTTGTCATATTTTGAATGCTGTAGTCAATATACTGACCATCTTCTCTTCCTCTTTGAGGATTTTCAAACCACGGCGCATCGCTTCCCTGAGCAGGCGAATCAAATTAGAGTAGGTATATATAGCTAGAGAAATTGTCAGAAGTGAATGCAAAGACTAATGAAGACGAAGCCATATTCAAAAAGGCTTCAAAAGCATTCATAACGAGGAAAGTAACAACAATAAGTGATTATACAACATCTCCAATAAATGAATTCAGTTGCTTGTCTTTTTGATAGACTATTACGCTGGTATCTGCTAATACTCTATTAGGAGCATTCAGAATTTGCCGTAAGTTTTCCAAGAGTACAGGTAAAAAAGCGCCATAATAGAGCTGCAGTCGCAGCTGTAATAATAGCTGTAGGTCATGATAGCAGTAATAATTTTTTCTTTGTTAACGGAAGTAAAATGAAACGGAAGTGTATGGCGCCAAGTTATAACGGATTAAAAGCAAGTTGTGCCTATGTTTACTTGTGTCTATTAGCCCAATTCGTGTATTAAAGTCGCAGGTCATTTCGTACTTCTATTCGTTTAGAGACTCTTTCCTTTACTACCCAGTCATTTTTTCAATAGGAGCGCTGGTGCTATTTCTACTTACATCGCGACTGGATGAGTCCTTTGGGAGGAGCTTCTATGCAGACAGCAATGCAGTTACTTCATACTTGGAACCCTTAATTTTTGCTGGAAGCCCAAATGCTGCACGAAGCATCTTATCAACCATTGCGACTGGCTGGGCAACCATTCTGGGAGTAGCATTCTCTGTGACACTCATAACATTGCAACTTGCTGTGACTAGATATGTATCTGAGCTAATAAATGAATTCCAAAATAGCAGAACCAATCAGCTGACGCTAGCTTTGTATGTGCTTACGGTGATATATTCTCTACTGGTGCTAAAGACTGTCAGGACTGGCGAGGATGAAGTACCAACATTTACTCCAATTCTAGGAGTTAATCTATCTGTATACCTCGCTGCAATAGCACTATTTGTCTTTGTATTGTTCTTAAACAATATTACGTCATACCTAAAACCAAATCTCTTGATAGAAAGGATAGTAGGTAAAGTGTACCGATCTATTGAGCTCTATAAAAACAGGGTGCCAGATAGGCGATTTATTTTCGGGGATAAATATCAAAAGATAAAGAGAACTAAAATCCTAGAGATCAGGTCTCCAAATAGCGGTACAATTCGTTCTCTAGACTGGGAAAAAATGTCCGATCATATGCGAAAACACAACAAATTCCACAAATTAGAGCAAAAGGAGCCACTATTCTTGCTGGAATGGTTGACTCAAGTAGGTCATAAAGTCAAGGAAAAGGAAGTCATTGCGATAATTTACAGCTACGGAGAACTTCCCCCGGAAATGACAGAATACAAGGAAAAGATACAGGAAGATACTGAAAGTATGCTGCAAGAGGCGATATCTTCTGGAGTGAAAATAGGCCCGAACCGGAGCATATCTTCAGATCCACACTATGGATTGGAAATAATAAGAAACCTTGCAATCAAGGCCACTAATCAATCGGACATTGCAACTATAACTTCGAGCATAACTGGCCTGTTCAGCATCTTATATAGAGCTACGCAACAGGGGCAATTGACAGGAACACCTTTTATGATACCTTTGACATACAACAGAAATAAGAACCTCGATAATCGATTTCTTGTAACGACAGATTCAGGAGAAAGGGAGATTGCGGAAGGAGTTCTATCGGAGCTATCTATTATATACCATGTCTCAGGCAAGAGCCAAGAATGTGCAATAAGTGTGGCGGAGCATTTTGCGACAAGTTACGTGGGCATGAGCAGAGAACTTCTTGGTGAAAGCAAAATCAAAGACTTTGGAAGGATAACGGAATGGTATGCAAAGCAAACGTCGCTAGCTATATCTTCGCAGCCTCTAGAATTCAGGCACAGATTAGCTGATATACTGGAACAGTTTAGAAAAGAAATAGCCTACAGTCATCCTTATGCCACAGACACGTTCCTGATACATTTGAACAAGATATTGACAAGCGAAGCATAGGAAAAAGGCAGTGATTACGTGAACCGCAAGACTCTGCTCCTAAAATAACAAGCTGGGAACTCATCCAAATTTTGGATTCATCCTCTATACTTTTATAGACTACATCCAAATTGGCTGCCTGCATGTGGAAGTCGCTGCAGCACGTAATTTGCAGTTTTGCATTTCCACATGCGAGGTAAGCTAATCTTCGAATTGGAAATATTTACTGCATAGATTTCCAGTTGATTACAGATGTTTAGATATGATATAATTGAATCAGATATGCTATAAGTGCTCATACTGTAGCGGTCGATTTGATTCTCGTGGCGACCTTGATAGTCACAGGTTCAGAAAACACCAAAAGAATGTGCCAAACGGAAATCTTTAGAAAAGAAAGATGCCACCTATAAAAATAATCCTATTAGCGACTAGAGCGTATTTTTCTTTCTACGAATCAAGATCTAGATATATAGATTATAGACATACATCTGTCTTTTTTGCTCTATTCTTCTCTTCGCTGTTTTTGAATTTCTTCACTCTGTCTTAGTTGAACACCTACAGCGGCACCATGAATGTCTACGTTATGATTTACCAAGCCTTGATGTGTGCTAAATGATGCACCACAGTCGCTGCATGTATAGCTACCTTCTCCTTTCTCAGACATCATATAATATAGCTGCAAAATTGTATTTATCAGCTTGCATGAATAACTTATTCCGCCATCCTTGTCAGATATTCAAAGGAATCATATATATTCTACCGGCAATCTCAAGCGACAGATATTCCATCATTTTCTCTCAGACCGTATTATTGTTTAGCATCGAGTTTGCGACATTATTTGCGAGATCTGGTTCGTCTTCCAATTGGTCACCTACCAAGGGCTTAACGCCCAATCCAGTTCTTTCAGGAAAGTGCATAGCCGCTATGACGACATCTCTCTTGTCTGTCTAGCATCAATTCTAAATACTATAGAGACAGGTATATTGTTGTATGGTAGAACTACGATGCAACAATTGTATGCGAGTATTTCAGTATTCTGGTGATGAAAAATTCTTTACGAGCTGTCCACAATGCAATGCTCACGTTTTAATTGCAAACCCAAGGAATTATGGACGAAACAATCCCGACATCTGATAATCTAGAATTAGATGGTGTGACAATTAATGGCTATTGGAGGTCAGGTTAGCTTTGCCGATCTCTAATCGCCCTACTACGTTGTTGCTCTTCTCAAGAAGCTTCTGGCCGAATCCCGTAACATGACGGCATCGCTAAAACACCAAGATAACCTTTATTAAGAAAATTCATGCACGGTTCCATCTTTATTAACTTCTCCAATATTTGCCATCCAAGTAACTATGACTATGACTATAGCTGTGTTAACCTAGTTTCTGCTCAATTTATGCGAAAAAAAGTTGTCGAGTCCAAGGTTAACAGGCGCGAGCAGGCAAAGTGTGTCTAAGAGTTATCGATGTCTCCCCACTCGGGTACTATCTGACAGACAATCACTATGAAATTGATCGAATCCATACATATAGACTATCTAAAGTGAGAAAGTGATAGAGTTTCATTTGCCTTCATTTGTCTCTGTGTCTTAATCTTCCTTACGGCTTCTTCAAAATGGCGTATCATCACATGTGCTTCTGACGCGTGTTTGGCTGCTTCTTCCGGTGTCGGGTACTTTGCTAGATATTCGTGTAGCACGAGTGAGACTGCTGTATTTGC
>DASUUX010000024.1:0-7675 GCA_036373855.1 Nitrososphaera sp. | reverse complement strand
TTTCCATATCATTTGAGTAAACATGGATTGTAGGCATAGCCAGACCTTTAGCAGTCATTTCTATTTTGACGCTGTATTGATAAAGCTGGGGTTGCTGTTGCTGTTGCTCGCTCATCTAAAATGCAATCACCATTTATGACTATATGAGAGTCGAGACGCTAATTATCAGTTTTCTCTTACGAATTCTCTTTACTACTTTTCCATTGAATAGCTACACCGATTGAGAACCCGTAGTAGCATTGATGCTACTATACTGACTCGTATGCTTGCCTATGCATCTCACTTAGCTCGGTCTGTCTTTTCACAGTATCAATATCCTTCTTTTCAGCTGCTCCGTGCATTTCCTTTTCTAGGTGTTGACGCCTGTCCTCCTCGCTTGTAAAAATGGCACCACATACAAAGCACTGAAAGTCCGCAGTTATCTTCTTTTGGGCATCTTCGTCTACCATAAAGTAATTGGTCTCATAAACATTATACAGGTTTCATACACTATCAGAGACAGAGACGTATGACTTTTGCTTGCCAGCTATGAATCGCATAGTGGAAGGGTACGGATTTTTTCTTAATTCAAAGATCCTCCCTCGTGATTGCAACAATCTCTTTGCATCGGAATTACCTTCTATTCTGCTTAGTAGCTCTTCCTGTTCATCTAATAGGTACAAAAGATGTGTGATGCAAACTGCGGTCAACAAACGAAGACTTAAGCACTAACTGAATCGATGTCCTCATCCGAAGCTCTACCAATAAGAGTTCTCAAGGAGACAATCCCAAGTACATCACCAGTTTCATTTATCACAGGAAGTCGAGTGATATTCTTGCCCTTCATGAGCATGATTGCATCATTGGTTAACGCTTCTTTATTTACAATCATTAGTGGTGTGCTCATAATATCCTTCAATGCCAGTTTAAATGGACCCTTGCTCTGAGCGATCACCCTGTGGAGAAAGTCTCTGGCAGTAATGATTCCAACTGATTGCCTAAGCAGCCCTTCACTATCATTACGAGTAACTATGACGCTACAGACGTCTCTTTCATACATTATCCTTGCAGCTTCAGCGACCAAGGTATTCTCATCTAAACTTACAAAATCTTTGTCAGCAAAATCTATGACTCTACTAGGAGATTTTTCTCTATGTACCATAATAAACAATTAGCATATACATTAAGGATTTTAAAAGTTTATTATCGCCCAAAAGCTTTTTTTCTTCTAGCCAACCCTATTCTGACTTTCAGAACTGTAGTTGTTCTTAATGTATTGGTAATATTTCTCAATAATTCCACCATTTACAGTTAGCTGTAGAGAAATTCTGTTGAGAAGAAGATTATAATGGTTGACAGCTTTATTATCATCATGCTATCATAGCATAGAGCTTTTCTCCTCTTGTTCTTTTGCGGACATATTGGGTCGCTGGTAATGATGGCAGCATGATAGTTCTCTTATACTGACCCCTACAAATTGATATGAGAACATCATAAATGGTGAAGCAAGAAAAAAAAGGAGAGGAAATCGTTCCAGGATTGCCTTCTCGACAACAACAAGAAGAAGATGGCAGTAATTCACGATTAGTAATAGAAGAAGGACAAGAAGTAGTACAAAAAACTCCGAAGGGCAAAAGAGGAAAATACAGGCAGTATGAAGATGCTCAATTTATCATTGAAAAGATCCGAACTTACCGAACACAAAGATATCCGGACTCTGAAATAATGAGCTTACTAGACAACATGCCCAGAAGAACTTACTACAACTATGTAAAGAAACTGCAAGAGCAAGACCTTCAGATCATGGAGCAATGGATGACAGAAAATGTAGAGCATGTTTCAGAAGAGCTCATGATCTATAGAGAAACATTATGCCAAAAGCTTCGAGAAGTTCAAGGAATTATTGATAATAAAAATACTCCACCAAAAGACAGAATGCAAGCAATCGAACAGTACCTTGCAATATCAGAGAAGTTAATCATGTTTACTAGGAGCGGCAGATCAAGTGATATGAAATTAGTAAAATATGATAGTCCTAGTATATTCTAGGTTACATCGATTAAGGACATCTGATATCCATTTATCTGCTCAATCTATTGCAGACTCAAATGGCACGCAGCTGTACTCTAACCAGTTTGATGATTCTGATGGTATTTTGGATCTTGAGCTGATCCCTACTTCTGCAAGCAGGTCGTCGCCATTATTATTATCTAACCAAACAGGAGGAGGAGAAACAGCAGCACAACCATCACATTTTATAACCTGGGGACCAGACCTGACAGACCAAGAAGGAGTTGCAAGTGACGGAGCATATCATGTCCAGGGTCCTGTGATGACAGAGAATGAGGATTACACAATCACTGTATCTATAACTAGCATAGACAACACTGTACAGTCCCAGCCGCCATCTGATTACTTCTTGCTACCCTCTGTTAACAACAACTCGACTGGCAACGTCTTGATTCCTCTTACCGAAGCTGAATAATAAAGGGAAGTATAGCGCACCTGCAAAGCATACGATGACAATAATAACAAAGCTTGTCCCACTGACAGCAATCTTTGTAACATTCCATACGACTCTGCTCGCTACAGCTTAATCAAGAATACGTACTACTAATCATCATCATCAAGTCCAATTGGCATCGACTCCATTAGTTTGCTTTTGCAATTTGGGCATTGCCTAATGTCCATGCTCTTCTTGGCAATAACCGATGCACACCAGAAGCATGATCTGCATATCAGAAAGTCTGAATTATTGAACATGCCTTCATCCTGTATGCGAACAGATGATGGTTGATGATGCATCCCATAGGACAGTTCATGACCTGTTTGAGACATAGAAAGCTATGCAGCGAGGACATTAATTAGGATGGATTAACGTTGTTAATTGATATAATCAGGTCTTTCATAACTAGAGAATTTCATAATAGAGCACTTCAAGTGATGCCGTTGCGGTGTTATGAAGCTTATAAAACATATGTCACCACACATAAGAGAAAAGAAGAGGTTTTAGGAAGCCAGACCTATGTATTCTTTTGTAGGAAGAGCAGGTGGAGACAATAAAGAGAAATGATAACAGTAGAACATCGTGTTGAGGTGTTTCTATCCAATGGTTATGAAAATATTGCAGGGAAGATTAACAAGTTTCTCGAAGAGAAGGCAGCTGAAATAGAGGAAGTTATAGACATCAAACTATCAACATCCCCCATTCTCTCTTCTCGTGATACAGACAATCAGATGATTGTTACTGTTCTTGTACATTACAAAGTAAGACAAGAAGTGAATGATCGAGCATAAAGCACTAACCTCCAAAGCCGCGTCAACAAATGAAAAGCGAGATTCTTGAGAGTAAATGGCAAAAAATCATAACATAAATTTAATGTTAAAATAGAGCCCCCAAGGAGATACATTAAGTGACGTTTGAAAAGAAGCAAAAGATGCAAAAGCAGATTATCATTTCAAGGAGCGCTACCGATGGCATCATCAGTTATTCCAAGGCACTCCACCCTAACGAAGCGATCCTAATTCTGCAGGGCAAGACAACCCGTGAACAGGTCATTATTGAGGGTCTTGTTATTCCGCCTTTTGCTTCAAGCGGACCATATTACTCTGGATATTCCAATTTTTACCTGCCTTTTGACAATTCATACGTAGGCAGCGCTCACTCTCATCCCGGTGGTTCAAATAGGCCATCGCTAGAGGACCTTAATAGAGGATTTTATGGTGCGGTTTCAATCATAATCGCTCATCCCTATGAAGACAGGACGATAGCAGCTTATGACCAGAATGGCAACAAATTGGAAATCAAGATTATAAATTCCTCCTGATTACTTTAATGGTAAAAGCTGCTGTATACTAATTGATTAAAGAGCGTTGCAAGAATGTAAAAATCAATGATGTGGGGACAAGGGGATGTTGAGGTCAACGGGTCTTGTATCGACCCACCTTTCCAAACTGCAAGTCTAGGAGGACTACTGATTCATCAAACTCCATTACCCGTGACTTTGGAATTCTGTACTTCCTGAACCGGGAAGACAAAACGTAAATACATTCTTCATCCTCGGCCGCAATGTACCCTATAGGTTCCCCGTCCTTCGTTCTTACTCCCTTGTGTATCACGCTGTCCCAATTCAGTACGGCTGGTTCGGATAATCCTGTCTGCATTCTTTTCGCCAACCATACCTTCGAGAATTAGACCATTAACCATAATTTAACATTGTCAATTAACCAAGTTATGCAAGGCGTTTTATCAACAAATCACTACAATACGCCTATGTCTTTGAAAGTAGTAGGAAACGTATCTGAATTGCAGGAATTGCGCTTAGAATACCAAAGGTTACAAGAGGCCTATCGAAAGATCCTTCCAAAGGTTGACCCTAATCATTGACGACTTACTTTGACGCCAACAGGAAAATCCATACACATATTATGTCAGAATCAACTTGCTTTTAATTGGAGGCGTATGCAATGCCTGCATGATAGTGGTCAATAGAATCCACGGTTGGCTGAACTTTGCTTTCTCTTTTTACTACCTCTAAAATCCTTTTCCACATATGCTTCTCATATAGATAGGCCATTATTCCTCCAAAGGTCGCACCTGCAGCTAAGCCTATCGGTCCGCCAACTATAAGGCCCACGGCGCCGGGAAAAAGGATGCTTCCAAACCATGCGCCAGAAGCCACTTCTACGGCATAGTCGTCAGGAGTGCCCAGTATGGAGACATGTATTTCGCGTAATGAACCTGCAAATACCTTTAAGGACTTGTTTAAAGCTACAATGCTCCGCAAAGGCTTGCCATTCATTTCTCCCTTGTACTCTGAAACAATCTGCAGGTTCTTTTCATTTTCGATCTCTGCCTTTATGCTATTATACAATTTTTCAAGGTCGGTTCAAGGCCCCTGTAATGTTGCACCTTTGCCATAGGAGCTTGAGCAAAGGCATCTATTTAAGAAATTTCGAAAAAGCTTCAATTCAATTACGGATCATAAGGTTCTACTATAAAGTGTTCTGGCCTTGATGCAATTTTAGGAAAATCTGGATGAAGTCTACCTACTATTGCAAATTTTTACGGATGAAAAGTAAATCCATAAATTTCTAGTTTCCCTAAATTCTGTTGTGATCTCTTAACTTGTCTTCTGAGTTCACTATAAAACGAGGACCAACACAATGGGACGCCAGAATATTTTCAAAGAATGAGGAAGAGGTTGCGAAGATAATAAAGAGAGAAGGATTACAGTTCAAGCTAATAAGCCAAAAAGACAATCGTGAATGGGTGCTCACCAACAAGATTGACGGCGAACATAGACGATTTTCTTTCTCTGTTAGAGAAGCAGAAAAGAAAGATACAAAAGCAGGAGAACGAAGAGGAAAAAAAGAAGAAGAAGATAATGCTCTACTTATCGTACTGGATAATATCTTCATGCATAATGGTAAATTCTACATGCTTGCAAACCATCCGGAAGGCAAATCATGGCACAACTATGTCAATAGTCCTGTTAGGTACATCTCTAGATTAGACAACTTTCCATATTCAAATGTATCAGAGATGGATGAAAACAAGCACCACCAAAATTTAAGACACAAGCTAAAGAGGTTTCGGGGAGTTCCTGTCGGCGAAGCATCTGGATTAGGTGCAACACCTGAAGGACACCATGTCAAAGTGAATGACGAATTAGACGACATTGGCTTATTCGTTGCCGCAATTTCATATCTGATGTACGCCTCAGCCTAGCAACTCACTGTATCATCACTTTATCGTCGTCCTTACTATTTTGCTGTATCGTGGAAAGTAACAACTATATCGTTCTTCCATAATCATAATAAATTAAAATACCGATATTCGCTTTTGATGAAGGTTGAGCCAAACCGCGTCGGGCAATTTCCCTTTCGAAAGGCTGATCCAGAGGAACGAAAGCGCAATTTCTCTGAAGTCCAGCAACCTTATTCAGAAGAAGAAGTCATACGTGAAGCTGATCGATGTTTATTATGTGGAACGCCTGTTTGCATAGATGCCTGTCCCGTCCTTTTGGACGTTCGTGGCATGAATGAGGCTGTCGCAAGAGGAGATTTTAAGACAGCCCATGAGCGCATAAGAGAAACAAATCCATTGCTTGGCGTAACAGGCAGATGCTGCCCGCAACTGCAGGGCTTATGCGAAGATGCCTGTGTACTAAAATGGTCTGGCCAGCCAATTGGAATTGGCCTTATTCAGAGGTATGTTGCAGATTGGGAGCGGAAGAACAAGCAACCACCGCCAACTATAGGAGCAGACACTGGAAAGAAGGTTGCGGTGATTGGTGCCGGCCCTTCTGGTATAGCCGGAGCGGATTTGCTCAAAAGATATGGCCACCATGTAGTTATCTATGAAGCTCTTCCTTCACCAGGCGGCACTGCATGGTACGGCATTCCAGACTATCACTTACCAAAAGATGTTTTGCTGCATGAGATTGAAAAAGTCAAAGAAATGGGAGTTGAAATAAAAACAAACGTTATGATTGGCAAGGATATCTGCCTGTCCCAACTGCTAGATGAAAATGATGCGATACTAATTACCACGGGCCCAAAGGACCCTCAAAGGCTTGATATTCCAGGCTCTGATCTTCGGGGAGTAATGGATGGCTATGAGTTCCTTGAAAATGTCTTTGTAAATGGCGTCAATAGCTATTTGAAAAATCCAAAGTACGATCTTGGAAATGATATTATCGTTGTAGGCGGCGGAGACACGGCCCTTGACTGCGCTAGGACAGCGTTAAGGCTCACTGGAGGTCAAGGCAATATCACAATAGCGTACCGAAGAGCAGAGGTAGACATGCCCGCTGACCCCATAATGATAGAAGAAGCAAAAGAAGAAGGAGTGAAATTTAGATTTCTCGCTCAGCCGAAATCGTTTGAAGGCTCTGACAAAAATCATGTTGTAGCAGCAGTCATGGATTCTATGCAGCTTGGTAAGCCTGATCAATCAGGAAGACGACACCCAGAGCCAATGCCCGGCAAGGAGTTCAAAATGCAGTGTTCCGCCATTTTATTGGCCATTGGCAGAGGACCGGCTTCTTTTCTGCAAAAACAAGCAGGTCTTAAAATGGGCAAGCACGATTCAATTGCAATCAATGATAAGTACAAGACATCGATGGAAGGAGTCTTTGCTGCAGGGGATGTTACAAGCGGAGAAACACTCGTTGTAAAGACAATGGAATCAGGTAGAGAAGCCGCGCAGCGCGTGCACGAATATCTCACGGGTCTTAAAGATCAGCACATCTCTTTCTACGAGAGGTATTACAAGCAGAATCTTTATGATAGAATGCTGGAGGGAAAAGTTGACACAGATCTTCCTCCAGACTAGAATCTATATTGATATCCCAAACGAACTGAAACAATGAGTATTAGAAACACACGATATGGTTTATAGTCTATGATAGCCTAATAGCTATAGGATGTAGCTGGAGCAGGTGAGTACCAAATGACTGAGGCAAGTGTACGTAATGATACCAATCGTAGAAGCAAAGTCGCCGTTGTTACTGGCTCAAGTAAGGGCATTGGCAGAGCAATTGTATTAGCCTTTGCAAAGTCCCATACATACGCTGGCATAGTTGTAAATGCTCGTAAAAGAGACGAGGCTGAAAGAGTAGCTAAAGAGGTGCATGATATAGGAAGAAACTGCGATTCAATAACAGTCATAGCCGATGTCTCGCAAGAAGCT
>DASUUX010000023.1:0-17241 GCA_036373855.1 Nitrososphaera sp. | reverse complement strand
GTGCCCTGTCAATGTCTACGAATGGCTTGAAACGCCCGGCCATCCTGCATCTGACAAAAAGGCTTTCATGATAAGAGAAAAAGACTGTATATTCTGTATGGCATGTGAAAATGTCTGTCCGCCTCAGGCAGTAAAAATATTTTCAAAGGGTTAGGCAAAGTACAGCGAATTAATATTGCACGACAAATAACTCTATACTACTACGGGCATTGGCAGAAAAATTTCTTATTGTTGCTACAGGCGGCACGTTTGATGAGATACACGTCGGTCACATCGCTCTGCTTGCCAAGGCATTTCAGGTAGGCAAAAAAGTGATAATCGGAGTTTCAAGTGACAAGTTTTCAGCCAATAGGGGAAAGAAGCTCAACCACAATTTTGAGGTAAGGAGTGCAAACCTAAAGAATATGATCAAAAAAGAATTTGGCAATGTAAACTACGAAATTGCCAAGTTGGATGGCGACTTTGGTCCGGCAGTAACTACAGGCGATGTCGAAGCGCTAGTGACAAGCACAGAAACTCAAAGCAAGGGCAAGCTCCTCAATGAGATGCGTGCTAAAATTGGCATGCCGCCTGTAAAGGTAATTACCGTAGAACTAGTCAAAGCAGAGGATGGCTCGACTATTTCTTCGACCCGCATCAGAACTGGCGAAATAGATAGACAGGGAAGACTACTGCCAAGAAGAAGAAGATCCTCAAAAGACCCTCCTCCACGAATTACAGCCGGCGAACGGTGAGGAATAAGAAGAAGAACAATCTAGGGAGGTTCTTGATGTCTTTTTCCTTCTCTCTTTCTTTGTTATTTTTCTTTTTTGGAGGTCATAAAATATGGCAATACCTTCTTGCAAAAGGTTTGGACGAATTTGACTTCTTCTGGACTTGTGCTATGAACATAAACTCTGGTAAAACCTGCTTTAAAGTACTTCTCTATTGATCGTGTGCAATCCTCAATTGAAGTGGTTACTTGAATGGATTCTTTTAGCATTTCATCTGACACTTCTTTCTTGGCTTTCTCTTGCAATTTTCTTGGATCGGCTATTCTTGAGTTGAAAATATTTTCAATCAATGTAGCACGCCAAAATTTAGTTGATTCAAATGCTCTGTTATAATCCTCAGAATATGATACTTTGTATTCTGCTATTTTCTCCAAGGATTGGGGATTTCTCCCTGATGCATGGGCGGCTTTATCAAAGCGCATCAGTACATCTTTTGCTTTCTCAGGTTTTAGGTACGTGATGAGTCCGTCTGAATATTGTGCTGCAACCTTGGTGGATTGATTGGCGGCAGCTGCAAGATAGATTGGTATGTGGTGACTCTCAGGAGGTGTGTATAGTTTTGCATTGTGGATGTTGTAGTGGGCTCCATTGTATGTGACAAATCCGTATTCATTATTTTTTCCTTCTTCTTTCCATAATGACTTTATAATCTCGATGGCTTCTTTTGTTCTTGCTAGTCTTACTTTTGCGCTAGGCCACTCAAACCCAAGCGGTGTCTCATTCATAGCTTCACCAGTTCCTAAACCAAGCCCGATCCGTCCAGGATATAGCGAGTCAAGAGAAGCAAAAGCCTGTGCTATTATTGCAGGGTGGTATCTATAGACAGGTGCTGTGACCCCTGTAGTAAAGTGCATCTTCTTGGTGCGTTCTGCTGCAGCAGCAATCCAGAGCCAAGTAAAATTACCAAAAGCATTGTCATGCCACCAAGGATGAAAATGATCGCTGGTCATAGTCGTGATGAACCCTCCTTTCTCTGCCTCGACGACAAATTTTAGCAAGTCCTGCATCAAATATTGTTCTTGGGCGGCCCAGTACCCTAGCAATGGCCGCGGTTGTGATGTTCCTCCTCCTCCTCCTCTTTCTCTTTTCATTTGCTCATCAATAGTACACGCTCATATCAAATTTGTTTGCAGGATGATATTAGCACCGCATTCTTCCCAGTTGACCCTTTTTTCGCTAATTGAGCCATGAGATACATATATGGAGGACTGTACATTTCTCTCACATATAAGAAGAGAACTGAATTACTGAATATGGCTCAGATAGCGTTATTTGTTGGATCCGTGAGACGCGACAGACAAGGTATCAAGGTAGCTCGTTGGATAGAGGAAAAATTGACAGCCAGAGGACATACAGTCTATTTTATAGATCCTCTTGAGTTGAATTTGCCATTGCTCGATAGAATGTATAAGGAAATAGAGAATCCGCCAAGCAAGTTAAGAGACCTCCAGAGCAAAATCAAAAATGCAGAGAGCTATTTGGCGGTGACTCCGGAATATAATCATAGCACATCTGCAGCAATGAAAAACACTTTAGACTATTTCTTGGAAGAATACTTTTTCAAACCTTCAGCTATTGTTTCATATTCAGCAGGAGGCTTTGGTGGAGTTAATGCTGCTCAACATCTGCGGCTAATATTTGCTGAACTTGGAGCCCCTTCAATATCCTCTTCTTTTGCAATATCTGGAGTAAAAGAGGTTTTTGATGACACAGGAAAATTGGTTCAAGAACAATACAATAAGAGGATAACAAAGTTATTAGACGAATTTGAATGGTACATTGAAGCATTCAAAAATCAAAGATTGAAAGGAGTGCCATACTAGGATATGGATTCATTGCAGGCTCTTATTACAACAGTTTTTTACATCTTTGCCTGTTCTTGGTAATTGTTAGCCACACATGGAAGTGTGCATCTAATGTATGTATATTTTCATATTTTCTTACTTAGAGATGTGCGGCTGGAGTGGCAGTTTGATTTCACACATGTGGGATTTTATCTATCGCAGCATCAAGATATTGTTTGTCGATCTCAAACCCAATAAATGAGATCCCGAGGCGCATTGCCGCAACTGCAGTAGAGCCGATACCGACGAATGGGTCAATGACTAATTTTGCGCTGCCATGCAATCTGATGCACATATCTGGAAGCTTGACAGGAAATGTTGCAGGGTGCGGACGCTGCTTGCTTCTGCTTTGTATCGTTTGATATGGTATGAACCAAATGTTGCCTCTGTCCCGTCTGTCTTCATTGTTGGCTGCCTTCCAGCGCTCAATGTTTGTCTTATCTTGATATGATACCCCGACAGCCAGCTTGTCAAGGTGTACATCGCCATACTTTGTAAAGTGAAAGATGTATTCATGACAGTCATTGAGGAACCGGTCGCTTACTATCGGCTTGAAGTGGCCGACTGCAATGTCGCCGGCAATGTTTGGGTAGTTACCAACTTCAGCCTTGCTTATTGCTATCGATTTGACCCAGTGGATGACATTTTGTAGAACAAAGTACTTCCTCAGAACATATGCTACATCCCACGCTATCCACGGATCCTTTGGCTTATTACCTATGTTTAGGAAAAAAGAGCCATCATCTGTAAGAGCTTGCTTGACTGCAATGCCTACCTTTTCAATCCATGTCAGGTATTTTTCACGAGGTAGCTCGTCTTTGTACGAGGTATAGCCGATGCCGATGTTATAGGGAGGCGACGTGACAACCACATCAGCTGTCTTGTCTCTGACGTTTTCCTTCAATCCTATTATGCAGTCCTTCAGGTAAAAGGTGGCGGTGCAATTGTTGCTTTTTTGCAGTACCCTATAGGGCACATCTTGATTCTGCAATCAGGAAACAAGACACAGCAGCCCAGCATTTATCTTTTGCATTTTATACTTGAGATATTGAAGTGATGATGTGATGGTATTTTTGCTTCACAGCAAGACCTAGGCTGCTCAATAGATATGATATATATGAGATTAGATGAAGCACGATGTGTCTGTGAGAGATGTGGGACGTGCAGAAAGTAGTGCTCTGCTGCACATGTCCTGTGATAGTAATAATATTGGAAGTGCAGTCACCCACCTCTTTTGAAATAATGAAGACAATTACTACTGTGTTACTGCAAAATCTATGTTATCGCAGGGGGGTAAAAGATGAAGAGAGGTGGCGTGTCCAAAAGCAAAAAAATGTAGAATACAAGAATAATTGACGTGATAGTTTATAGACATAGAATCGGTGTTGCGAACCTCCTGCACTAAAGAAGTGGGAAGTAGTAGGACGTCAAGGTAGGAAAAAAGAATGAGACAAGCCAAAGATCTATGTAGTAGTATTACTATGCCAGTTGTTGTATGCTGTTATATAGTATTTTTTATTTCTAACGAGTCTGTCGATTAATAAGGCTCCGAGAATCCCCATTGCAGCTGCTGGAATAGCTACAAGAGGAAACACATTTTGTATCATCTCAAAGTATATCTGCGCAATCAGGCTTGGCCAGACAACCTTGCTCTCAAATACCTCATTGTAGGTGTAAGTTATCAATGGATAGTACAGCATAAAGAACGCAAGGCTGACGATCGCGCCTGCAGCATACAGTGAAAATCTTGATCTAGAAAATGCAAGCAGCGCATCTGCAGCCACGATTGGGATGATGCTTGATATGTAGAATGGAATAGTGGAGGTAAGTGCGCTGTTTGGAATAATTGAAGTCAATACGCCTATTATGATAAAAGCAGCACCAGCCATAGAGAGCACACCAAACCGCTTGCCGGCAAGGGCTGATGAGCCTATTAGGCAGGCAGATATCAGAAATGGGAAGGCAAGCGTAGCAACAGCCACTCCAAGAGTTGGGTGTGGATTAAAGTTAAAGTGCTCAGTCTCTGAGAAAGGCAGAGAAAACATATCAATCATGCCTGATGCCGCAAGCCATATTGGCAATATTGCAATAATAATCAGGACAGAAGACAATCTTTTAGTACTCCGAGCTAAGCCTGCAAGCGCGCCAGCACTACCTACTACCATGCCACTTACAAGTACGAAATGAGGTGGACTGAATAGCCCGTCAAGCCCAAAGGCGGAGTGCCACCCAAAGTCCACTGGCGCAGCACTTATCAACATTACTACACCGGCTATAACCAGCTTCACAGGCCAAATCATCTTGCCAGCACCAGCAGCATCAGATTTTGAAGCAGAGAATACCAGAACTGTACCTACAACTGCAGAGGCCACACCAGAGTAGAGCACAGCATGAGGAGGTGCAAAGAAAGTTTCAGGCTTGTTGAGCAGGTGGTTGGTGATATCCCAGCTGCCGCCTGCAGCAGCCAGCAGCATGCCAAGGCTCACAAGCACATAGCCTGCAAAGAGCTTGCGGCTGAGACCATACACTTCATGGTACCCTTGATACCTGGAATAGTTCAATACCCATTTTTAGCAGATTCAATAATTAAGGCTTTGTCACTTGCACTGAATATATTTCAACAAACTCTTTCTGTTGATCGAGGGTGCCATACTGTGGATAATGCGCCCATTCCCAAGTGTGGGGCAGCGCGACAGATTTAATAAAAACCACAAACTTTCCCTCCGTCTTTGGTATGACCTCTATATCTGCACTGTAGGTCTTGCCTGCTTCCCATGGCCTGCTGAAAGCTTCAATTGAAGCATATTGCGCCAATACAGAAGAGTCTGTATCGGAATATTCAGAGCTCAAGAGCTCGCCGGGTGCTATCAATATCGGCGTCTGATCAAAGTCATGTTTCAGTATCTTGATGTTATCAGTGGTCGTAAGGTTTGGAAATCCTACAGACACGAGCTGCATGTCAGCATCCTCCCCATTATTTGTCCCAGTCACAGAGATAGTGAGCGCCTGACCTAGAGCAATGTCAGGTGCAGATAGGCTAACATCTGTCACAATTGCCTGAGGTTTTCGAGGTTCTATCGATTGGTATGACTGAGGGAAAAAATAAAGCGAGAGTGAGAAATATGCCACCAATGCAACTGCAACTGCACCAGTAAGAATGATCGCCTTTAACAATGTAGTAAGTGTAAAATTACATCATTGATCTTTTATTCCTTAGCACTACGCAAATCACACATAGACATAGCCATACACAGACAGAGAGAGACACACAGACAATGACACAGAAAAAATTACAAGTGCATGCAAGTACACAGAAATTGGTCCTAAAATGCAGATGCTACTACTACTTCTTCTTCTTGATGCTACTACATATGACTCTGTGTATGTAGGAAGCAGTTGAAGAAGATCGCAGTCTTCCTTGCCGCACTTCATACGAGTTTGTACTTTGCATCTTCTTTTGTAGACTGCCGCGCTCTCTCTTCTCGTGTACAAATGGTGTTAATGTGCACACATATATGCGCGTTGCAAAACTACCTGACAAGGATAGCTGCACATATAGCAGGCTAGCGGCTCTTTAGATGCGACTGGCGCTCATAGATCCTCTGCACCTTTTCCATAGTGTCAGTATCACGTACAGTCTTGTCGGTCCGGATGTACTTTATCCTAGGGAAGCGAAGCGCAAACCCGCTGTTATGTCTATCGCTTTTCTGTATGCTATCAAACGCAATCTCAAGGACAATCTCGGGCCTGACAACTAGTCTATAGCCCTCGTCTGTGACTGTTATTGACCGTAGCTTGTCAGTCATCTTGGCGATCTCTGCATCTGTCAGGCCAGAGTACGCCTTGCCTATTGTCTTAAGCGAGTCACCATCATGCTCATCTCGGACTGCGAAAGTGTAATCAGACAGTGTCCCAGCACGCTTACCATGACCATACTCTGCAATGACAATCACTGCGTCGACAGTGTCAAGCTCATGCTTTAGTTTGGTCCAATGCCTACCGCGCTTGCCAGGACGGTACTCGGATTCAAGCTCTTTTACCACCAATCCTTCATGCCCTGCATCTCTGCTCTCTTTGAATGCGCAGGTTATCTCCTGAGCTGTCGACACAACTTTAGAACCAAGGTCGATTAGGGGCTCTTTGAATCTAATCTGTGAAAGCAATTTCTTGCGCTCTCTAAGTGGCCTGATAATGAGCGGCTGCCCGTCAAGGTACATGATATCATAGGGGACATACACTACGGGGATCTCGTCCATGAGACGGTCTGTAACAGCTTTTCTCCTGAGCCTCTTTTGCAACTCTTGGAAATGAAGCGGCCTGCCACCTCTGTAGGCAAGCACTTCGCCATCTAGAATAAATTCTGCGGGCAGCAAAGATACAGCAGATACAATCTCCGGAAAAGAGCTGGAAACATCTTCCAGCTTCCTTGAGAACATTTTGACCTTACCGCCGAATTTGTGAAGCTGCACCCTTATGCCGTCATACTTGAACTCACAAATCAGCGGCTTGTTATAATACTGCTCGATCTCTTCTGCGCTAAACATAACATCTGCTAGCATGAAGCTGAGAGGCGCAAGTGGTTTCATTATCGCTGTCGACAGAGCATCCTTTTTTGCAAGCAGTGCTACCTGTGCAATATCGCCGGACAGTAGCATAGCCTGCCGAATTGCCGGCACGTCACGCCCAAACGCCTTGGCAATTGCAAGCTCGACCAAACCTTCTACCACACCTACGCGCAGCTCGCCAGCTGCTATCTTGATCAGATATTTTGCTTCAAGCGGAGAGGAGTTTATGAGAAGTCCAGTCAGGATCTTCCTTTTTGCCTCTGCTGCCCCAGAGCCAGCTGCATCAGCGATTTTTCTTAGTTGGTCGTGCAGATCTGGCAGCAACAGTTGCTGGGCCACAAGTGGGCTTTGCTGCCTTTTGGAAACTACGTATTCAGCAAGAGCGCCCATATCTCCATGCTTTAAGTAGATCTTTTGTATCTCCTCTGGATCCAAACGTGCGATTTCTGAAAGCGACCGCATTACCGTATTAAAACCTACATTGAGTGCAAGACCAGAGCCCTTAGGAAAGATGGCACCAGACATAAAGAGCACAGCGGCTGCAAGCGATGTGTCGCTGCCGCCGTCAGCGTCTTTCAGCTTAATTAAGTATTCTGCGATGGCAGCCACCTTGGCATTTTTGCTTGCAGTCTGACGAACCTTCTCACACATATCGACAAAGTGCGAAAATTCGCTGGCAGGCATATACTGTGCGTATATCCAATCTTCAACTATGCTTAAATCTCTTGGCAAAATGCCGAAATACAACCTCTGTGTGATTTTTTATGTGCCCAAGGCATCGTCCGTTCTGATTATTGCAGTTGCAGTCGCAACGCTCATCCCAGTTTCAATTGGGCTGTCTGGCTTAGGGCCGGAGATAAAGATAGGCGGGAGACAAACCGTCGGGATCTATAACAATGCCGACAGCAGTATAGAAGATGCGCAAGGTGATGTGACGCCAGTATACCAGCAGGTTGGAACAGAAGAGATCCCTGAGGTAAGAGACTACCACGATATCTTGCGAGCCAGCGTGCAAAAGCAAGGAGAGGCATTCTTTTTCACAGTAGCGCTTGCAGGCAATCCAAATGACAACGACATGTATGAAACACAGTATCGGTGGCATATCATCACTACCAGTCCGATAACAAATAGAGAGCAACAATATATGATTAGATTTCAAAATTCTGCTTTCGGCGGTGACAACTCTACTATGCAAGGGTGGTATTTCGCAGTATTTGACAGGAATGTAGGAAGGTTCATCGTCCCACCTACGAGTATACCTGACATGCCAGAGGACAGAGTCGAGTTTCCTATAGAGGACTTTTATATCGGCAACCCCTCGTCATTTTCCTACTGGGTTGATGTGTCAGTAAGGGTCAACGCTACGTTCGGCCAGCCAAACTACATAATGGACTATGCGCCGTGATCATGCAAGGCTGGACTATACTACTCTCTCTCGGCGACTGTGATTTCTTCTTCTAGCTCGAAGCTCTCACCTGATACCTCATCAGTCACAGAATATGTTATGACATAGTTACCTACAGGAAATGGCTGAACCTCCGGTGCAAGCGTCAGCGTCAGCGTCAGAAACATCTCGGTGTTGGGTCTATGAGAAGTGATGTTTCCCACTTGTACGTCTTCGATCAGCTGAAGCTCGGTGCCGTTTGCAGTAGCTATTTCATAATCAGCTGTCATGTTCATGAGGTAAAGCGTACTATTATTATTATTACTGTCTCCTTCTTCGTCTATAACCTGCTCATGAGCAAAGCCCACCGGTTCTACATAGAGTACGATTGTTTCGCCTGGCGCAAAGACATTGCTTCGCTCTTCGTATACACCATAGCCAGCGGCAGAGAAGGGTTCGACAAAAGTGCTGAACGTGGCGTTAAACTCTGTTTGGTTCCAGACCGACAGGTATAGCTCCTTTGCATCTTCAATTGTCATGTTATTAGTAGCAGTCACGTTAGCAGCAGTACCAGCACTTGTAGTAGTCATATTAGCAGCAGTAGTAGTTGTGTTTGCAAGGGTCATAGTGGTAGTAGAAGTAGTAGTAGTAGTATTATTATTATCATCATTATTGGTATCGGGCGTGAGCAATGTCGTTAAATTGAGGGTCTGGTTCTGCCCAACAACAGTAGTAGCACTAGTACCAGCGATTGTAGCAGTAAAAGCGATTACTACTATTATTATGATGATAAAAAATTTGTCGTACATTGGTAGAGGCATGCAAGCATAATTCTTAATTGATCTGATGGTATTGTATACGCCAGTACTTTCAGTTTTATCTACTAAAAAAAGTTTAGTAAATCAAAACGATAAGATAAGTAAAGGGCGCTTGGCGATACTGCGTCAACGACCTTGTTACAGCCTATGCCGTTAAAGTCGCAATTTTTTATTGTATGATGCAGTCTTGTCCGCCAAGCGCTATAGTCTAGCCATAGTTTTTTGCACTACTTGTCCTTATCTTTATAAGGCATTAATTATATTAAAGCATTCCTATTTAGGAATATTGTAGAATTAAGAGAACTTTTAAGCAATTTTTTATTGTGTTGCTCTATAATTAATATAAATTTTTTCAACACAGGTTGAACAACATTGCCCAGCATGTATATATGCCTTTTTACACTTATTTTTCAAGCACATCATTTTTAACACCTGGCTTTTTTCATAAAAGGAAGGATTGGCGCCATTGCTCAACTCAATAATATCCCTTCAGCTTAGCAGAACTAGTTGCAGCAAACTGCTGTCAGGCGACGGAATAACCACTTCTGATCTGACCATTAAAGGTGTCCAGGGAATATTTGGGCCAGTGTCAATTGATGTACGGTCTGCCAGAAAGAGTGTGCCTGCGATAGGGAATGTCGCAAGTGCTGCAAAGAACCTTGATGAATACCAGTTCCTAATTTGCTCGCTGGTTCCTTCGCTTCCAGACTCTAATCCGTCAAAGATGGAACTGCAGAAATATCGTGTGGCCATCATAGCGGCATTTGCAAAGCTGGTGCCGCTGCTGTTGTTGTTGAAAAATATTCGGCAGGACGACTTGGTGCAGTGGAGCAAACATGCCAAAGCGCTTCTAGAGGAAACGTCAGACACATACCTTAAGGCTAATTCAAATTCAAAGCTGCAGATCGCTTCACACAGAGATGCCTTTGAGTATTTTGAGGTTCCTGAAGACAGGGTACAAGTTGCGCTCAGAGCATTTTACGACTATGGCGCTTGATAGCTAAGCTATAGTAGATTATAATAATTCCACCAGCATTTTTACAGACGTCTATATACATATGGTAGTTGCAGTGGCCCTGATCGAGCCGCAATACCCCATTAATGTGGGCCATATTGCTAGGCTGATGAAAAATTTTGGTCTCAAAAGCTTGTATTTTGTCAGACCCAACTTTGACAAGGCAGAGGCAGCAAAGTATTCAACTCATGGTAAAGATATCCTAATAGCTGCCAAGACTGTGACATTAAGGCAATTGAGAAAGAAATTTGATGTACTCATAGGTACAACTGCAATTCAAGCGATTAGCAGACTCAACATTCTACGTGAGTCAATAAGTGCAGAGCGGCTAGCCACGATAATACATGACTCAAGCACCAAGGACTTTTGCATCCTGCTTGGAAGAGAATCATCGGGTCTCAACAACGAAGAGTTGGAGATGTGTAACCTTGTCATCACCATTGACACAAAGACAAATTACAGGACAATGAATGTAGCCCATGCACTTGCGATATTGCTGTACGTAATTTCCAAGCTAAAGTCAGAATTGCCAGTGAAAAAAAACAAAAAAAGAGTTGACCTTGCTTCGCAGAAGGATGTCGATCTTTTGCTCCAATATGTAAGCAAGTTGGCAGACGCCGGCAATTATGATCTGCACAAAAAGCCGTTGCTAGAAGCAGCAGTAAAGAAGATCCTGGCAAAAAGTGTGCCCACAACAAAAGATGTCATGCTCTTGATGTCACTACTAAGAAAAAGTCTTCTTGCAATAGAAAGGGGTCAGGGCAAAAGTAAGTACTAATATTTTAGCACTGCCTTAACATAGATAGCACACAATTGGCCCGCCCGCCAGCCCGCCCACTACCTGCCTATGTAGCATGCCTGCAGGCCAACTGCATGTCTCTTTTTTGTGTTGCCTTTTTTGTAACTTATGTTTAGGAGCAAGACTAAGAGTCAGGCCGCAGCCCATACGCATACACAGATAGCCACATACACATCGCTTACAGGATTATTGGCAATACGGTATTGCAACTAACCAGCTTTGCTGCCATCCAATGACGGTATGACTGACTGCAGGTTAGTGCCTCTACTGTTTGCTAGCCCTCCTGTTTTCAGCCTTTGCTTTTTGACGGCGATGTGTATGTTATTATCGTGATAGCTATAATCCGGATAGTCATCATGGAGGTGTGTTCTATCACCTTTAGCTTATCTTTTTATTGTTATTGCCGTTGTCCGCAAGTGTCTGTATGTGTAATTTTTTGCTGGGCCTTGCTCTTATCTTGCGTAGTACCATTTCAATAATCTTTGAAAAGTGAGCCGGTCAACATTTTAGATGTGTTGAGTTAGCTTGCAACAAGATTGGTAGATGAGGATGTTGATGGCGAGATGGCGCCACAGGATTAAGATTTATGGCAGGGAATAGGATTGACATATATCTATAGCATGGAACACTACGAGCTGGCACCAAATCTAAAGATATGCAGGATTCTCAACGGAATGTGGCAGGTTGCAGGTGGACACGGCCCAATAGATCCAAAAGTTGCAGTAGGAGAAATGGTCAAGTATCACAATGCAGAATTTACCACTTGGGACCTTGCAGACATTTATGGTCCTGCGGAGGATTTTATTGGGGCTTTTAGGCACAGGCTGCCAGAGCAGGAGCGGCAAAACGTTCAGGCATTGACAAAATGGGTGCCCGAACCTCAGAGGATCACCCAGCAGATCGCACAGGCAAGTGTTGAAAGATCGCTTAAGCGTATGGGAGTCAGCTCGCTTGATCTAGTGCAGTTTCACTGGTGGGACTACAACAACCCATACTACATTGATGCCATCAAGTACCTGTCAGGTCTACGTGACGAAGCTAAAATCATCAAGAATATAGGTCTTACCAACTTTGACACTGAGCGCATGCAGATAATGGTGAAGGATGCAGGCCTGAAAATAATAGTGTCAAATCAAGTTCAATACTCCATAGTGGATCGGAGGCCGGAGGTCAAGATGGTGCGCTTTTGCCGCGACAATAATATCAGCCTAATTGCCTATGGCACGGTCTGCGGTGGCTTAATGTCAGAGCGCTACCTTGGCAAACCGGAACCATCTTCATACGAGCTTGATACAGCGAGCCTGAAGAAATACAAGCGCATGATAGATGCATGGGGCGGCTGGAAATTATTTCAAGAGTTGTTGTCTACCTTGCATCAAATAGCGCAAAAGCACGGCGTGAGCATTGCAAATGTTGCAACACGCTACATTCTTGATAGGCCGGTAGTGGCAGGGGTAATCATTGGAGTGAGGCTTGGGATAGCCGACCACAGAGACGACAATGCACGTGTGTTTAGTTTCAGGTTGGAAAAAGACGATACTAATAGCATTGAAGAAGTAAGCAAAAAGTCAAACGACCTATTTGATGCAATAGGGGATTGCGGCGACGAATACAGAAGAAGATGATATCAAGGAGTTCATGAGAGTATTGTAGAAACATGCTAGAAGTATATCATGAAATATGTTATAATATATATTATTAAAAATCATAAAATTTTTTTCTCTTGTATGTCTCCTTGAAGTTTGTTATCTAATGCTTAATTGCAATATTCAACCTCTGAAGCATATATGCCTACTAATAATAATCCTAAAAGACAAAAAGGAGAAGAAAACAGCACTCCGTCAACGACAGCTTCTGCCTCAAGAGCAGAAGAAGAAGAAGAAGACACTATCACAACAACAAGCCAACGAATTAACAGGACTTTTGATGAAGCGAAGGAAAACACAAGAAGAGCCGTACAAGAAGCAGAAAGAGAGCTTCCACGATACATGCAAATTGTCACAACCAACCAAGAGCAGTCAGTGGGAGCGGTAAGGGATACTATAGAGAATTATCTTGACTCACAGAGAGAAGTTACTAATTTTATTCAGTCATTTTGGAAATCATATATTGACAATGTCTTATGGACCCCTACAAGGAGAGCCATAGAGAACTATGCTGCTACTGTAAGCAATACAACTGACGCTACTGTAGCAGCAATCAGGATTTACAATAACATAATTTATGCAAATGCAGAGGCAGTTAGGCTTTCACTGGAGTATAATAGGGACAATTCAAGGGAAATGTCAAGAGTCTTTGTAAATACAGCCAAACAATTAGAAAAATTATAAATTGAGGATAGAGTATAACAAGGACACAATAGTAGCGATGTTAAAACAGAATGAAGAGAAAAATCAGTATCAAGAACAACAACAGCAGCAGCATGATGAGGAGCGTGTAGAAGAACTCAGCAAGCGTGAGATCCAAATACTGAACTGCATAAAGGGTCAATCACGAACCGAAAAGCAAATAGCCAAAATGACCCGGCTTGATATTTTTATTGTTTCTCCATTGATAACTGAACTGATGCTGAAAGGCTATGTTGAGACAATTAGAAGGCGTAGGCTATTTTTCTTTTCAAGGGAATACTGCACAATCACAGTAGAGGGACTTGCTGCCTTGGAACAAGCAAGAA
The DNA here is from genome assembly GCA_036373855.1 of Nitrososphaera sp. Lineage (GTDB taxonomy): Archaea > Thermoproteota > Nitrososphaeria > Nitrososphaerales > Nitrososphaeraceae > Nitrososphaera. Next base: position 3,369 of record DASUUX010000023.1, on the reverse strand, counting down.
GTCTATTTGAAAACATAGTTGAGCTCATTAGAGAGAGGGCTCTTGAAACTATCGACAATATTGCGGCAGATTCACCTCTCTTAAAACTTACAGTAATGTCTGCCAAGGCAGCTTACAAGACTGTAAAGGTGCTGGTATGAGAGACTGATAATATAAAATTGCCGTCGCTATGAGCGACTAACTATCTCACACAGTATGTTGAAACAGACAGAGGCATATTCTTCTCTCTCATTGATCTCAATGGGAGAAAAGGCATATACATGCAATGAGTGCGGACAAGCAAGAAAGCCTTTATGGCTATCGAAGACCTTAATTGGCATATGCAAGATGAGGAGAGCATCTACAACTGTGCTGTTGTCAGAGTTGGTCTCTCATCACAACAGTAATAGTAGCACACACCAGTAAATAGTATCAAGGTTTATCGTTAATCATGGGCGCAAAAGAATCGGCAGTAGCAAAGTCTAGAGGTTCACAAGATGAACGTGATATGTCTCCCCCAGATGCAGCTTTACTTCAAGTGCTTTATAACAAGAAAAAAATTTCAAAAGATGAAGCAAATTATGTAGAAAATGAAGAACCACGTGATCAATCATGCATCAAATGCAAGTTTAACCTTGGCGATGAAGGCAAGTGCCAGGTAGTCGAAGGAAAAATCAATAACGAAAAAGGCATTTCGAAGTTTTTCTCACCAAAAGGCGATGGGATGCTGCCAGGAGACATTGTTTGGATGTATGTAAAAGAAGGAGAAAAGAAGCTGAAATATGAGGAAGGATATGTTATCGAAGAAGGCGCTCCAGGATTTCAATGCAAGGATTGCAAATACTATATGTACTCTGGTAGTTGTCTGTTAATAGAAGGCAAGTTCAAACCAGAGATGAGCTGTGGTTTTATCGTGAAAATAGGGCAGGGGACTGAGATTTAGAAGCTGGCCGACTTTAAGAAGCCCCCTCCTCTTCTTCTGTGTGAATGGCCATTGGTTACTTTCAATATCCTGATCAAAGAGAAAGAATAATCCGGATCATATTAAGAACACAGACTCATATGTCTTAATTCTAAGAGGATATATATTCATGCGTTCACGTACCGCTATATAGACCTCGTCAGATCGACTACGAATTTGTAGTTAATTTGGGATTATTAGTTTCACGTGGCTAATGGCTATTGCAAGTTCTAGTTTTTGTAAAAAAAGATATAGCATCTTCCTTCTTTTCAGGCGCCGCAGAATCACAGAGAGATTTTTCTTTTACAACAACATCAAGAGACGTACTGCCTATTGGCCACGGTCTTGATAATAAACGGAGCAGAGCATATATGTTATATAGCCGGCATAACTGGCGCTGTATATGGTCTTATTTTGTGAACCAGATTTGCATGCTCTTGTAGTTCCCTTTCATTGTTATATTCGGTCTTGCAAAAATCGCATGCGTACTTTATGATATCACCTTTATTTCAAACTGTGAATGATCGTTTTTTATCGTAACTCTTTAATGCTTGTTGCGAGATGCCTATGCTAGTTAAATCTGATTGCCCAGTTATCGCGGCAGTGAATCAAACCCGTAAATATTCTCTATTCGGCATTAAAAAACCCCACAGTTACTTTTGTCATTGGTTGCATAATCGGCCTAATTTCAGCCCTGGTGGCTGAGGAAATAATATTTATACGAGACTATGATGTTCAATTGGCAGAACCTCTTCTTTTCTTTGGTCTTCTAATAATAATAGTTGCGACGCCTTTTATCACGTTTGAGCTCTCAAAAGGACAACAATACGCAATCCTTACTGGAGCACTCAGTGTAGCATGGGAATACAGCATGGTAGATTTTGTAATATTATTTTGGTAGCATGAATAGCTTGAGTAGTATTATCACACCTCTCTTGCATATTTGGTAACAAGGGCAGTATTGAACCTCTGATATGATGATCAAATTCGCATAAAACATAACAAAGTCGATGCTTGAGTTGTGCGGTAAAACACAGCCTATTTTAAGCAATGTATGAGCCGAAATTTGTTTGATGGAATGAATAGGAGAGTGTGTTCTGTAGGCAAGAACTTCGAAGACTTTGCTGTAGTATCTTTTGAGCGGCGTAAATACGTAATATTGAGTATTACTAGGCATTCCTCCAAATGTCAATGACCAGACAGAAGTAGTAGCTTCTAAAGAAGCAGAGAGAGAGGGAGAGAGGGAGAGAGAGCGTTGCTCATACTAAGCGCTTCTTCTGTAGTTCTTACCCTATATTTGCATACATCTTGGCGCCGGCGCTTACAAACTTAAGTCATACATTTGGTGTATCATGTGACCTTGCGTCATGGGTTCTTACCGCATATACATCGTGTCAGGAGCAGAGCAGTACTGAGTATTGTCATTGGAAGATTAGCAGATTTGTACGGTGCCATGATCATATTCTTGATTGTGCTGGTCTGCTATACCGTAAGTACTATCGCTAGGGCATTTTCTAATGACTTTACAACGTTATTGTTATTTCTGAGAGTATTGCAAGGAGTTGCAGTAATCATCAAACCTGCTAACACTACAGCTAAAATGCCTACCCCTGCTATCGCAAGCTCATTTTTGAGAATTCCTGAGAGCATCTATACCTACAGAGACAGTGGCCACCTATTTCTCTCAACTGGTTCATTCTGCTACAGAACGGGGAGTTTTGGTGAATCCAAAAATCCTTAAACTAGGTCTAGGTTTTCAAAGTGAGATGAGGCCAAGCTATTCACCAGTCTAAATCCAGGGAAAACTATACACTCAAGGCCCATGTTTCGGGGCCTGGCAAAACTGTACATATGTGCATTCGTGAGACACACACACACACACACACACACACACACAAAACTACTGCAAGTATTAGTTTATATGTTTTAATCTTTACCCTGCTGGTGTGTCTAAACGAGAGGAACGCGAAAGGACAGAGTCCTTGCAAAGACAACATCAGGATGCGATCAACAGGTCAATTGATGAAACAAAAGACAACGTTAGCAGGGCAATAGAGGAAGTGAGAAGGGAGACTCCAAGGTATTCTCAGACCGTTACAGATTTCCATAATGAAACAGCTGAAGCAATGCGAGAGATTACAGCTACCTTTTTGGATTCACAAAAAGAGGTAATTAATTCAATGCAATCTGCATGGGCTCCATTTGTAGAGAGAACCGGCAGCAGCGATGTCAGTGGCAACAACAACTACTGGATGATGGGCATGATGCAGCCGTGGTGGTGGTGGATGGGAATGTCGCCTAGGGACATGGTAAACATTTATGCAAGGAGCATAAGTGCAATGACTGACTTAGTAACAGCAAGCACACGCATGGTAACTAATATGATGTTTGCAGGAATTGAAGCAAGTAGAGCGACTACAAATTATGCA
>DASUUX010000022.1:0-5844 GCA_036373855.1 Nitrososphaera sp. | reverse complement strand
TGCCATCCTTGGTGCTTCCCCGACTTAGAGGAAAACCCATGTGGGGACAACGATTGTCAAGTGCATGGACTTGTCCTTCATGATAAAACACCACAATATCGTGTCCTTGGGCTGTAACAGAAAGATAGCCTTTCTGCTCTAATTCTTCCAAGGTACCTACAGGAATTGACTTGTTTGAATCTTGTACCATAACCCCATTAAATACTTCTCCATACGCGCTTTTATCTTATGCTAAAAGTGGAACTCCTTCTTTTAATGTAAAATACTCAATTTTATTCCGGCGGCCGATTGGTTATAGACATAGTGGAAGAAAAATGGTCTAGACTTGGTGTGTATATGATGCTGGACTCGCTTTCCTATTAGGTCCAAGTCCCAGCGAACCCCCTTTTGCATCGTGTCTTAATTGTGAAGGTTTTTTGCCGGATCCCTCTGGGCCCTGCTAAAAAATCGTTCAAAAAAAGATCGCGTATGTCTAACCGGGCTTACAAGCATATGCCTTCAGTAATAGGGGGTACTTGTCTTCAAATACAAAGGTACCTCTAAAGTGACTCGCTAAAGGTCAGCGAAAGTTGTCTGCCTACATAGGAATAAGAAACAATAGCTATCTGGCTTCGTTTAGGATACATCATTAAGTACTGTGCAGCTGTTCTGTTAGTTCAGTTCTGTTGCATTGATCGTTTCTTTTATTCACTTACTTAATTTCAAAAATAACCTTATATGGTAAAGGAGCGCGTATAAGAGAATTCAAAATATGAAACTTGTCTTTTCATATAAGCTATTATTGGTTTTTTCTCTGCTAATATTGATAACTATTTCATACACACTTATGCCTATCTTAAACGTTCTAGCCGACTCGCCATCTTTTTCTCGTCAAGAGGTAGGAGATGATGAACATGATGGCATAAACATCAATGGACTTGCAGGTTCGCAGATAGTGGATGATTACAAGGATCTGCTAGATAATTCTACAGATATTCTAAAAATTACATATCTCAGTGATGCGAAGAACTTGAATGCAAGTCTTTGGCTGGGTGGCAATTTTACCAAAAATCCCGATGAGAAGGGCGCTCAAGCAGTAGTATATGGAATGCTGTTGGATGTTGATTCTAATCCAAGGACTGGTTTCCAAGGAGTTGATTATCAACTAGAAGTCCAGTGGATGAATTCATCCAAGATATGGAACATGTTCTTAGGAGAATATCCTTCAGTCGATGATCCCTCGGCAAAGGACCCAGCGGATTACCTGAAAATTCTAGACATCAAAGAGAATTATACCGATTTCTTTGTAGATAACAGGCCATACGTAACATTATCCCTACCTTTAGAGGATGTAGCCTTTCCTAGTAAATTCAAGGCTATGTATTATGCAATAGTGATCTATAATTCATCAAATATAGTAGTAGATCTTGGTAGTTGGATAGATATTCCTCCAGCCAATCTTCAGCTATCTACGTTGCCAAATCCAGTTATCATAAGACAAGGAGAGCAAAAAAATATAGCAGTACAGCTAAAATCTAATGGCGGATTCGTATCTAATGTCGCAAGTTTCTTGCCACTTGAAAATTATTCAAGAATAGATATACAGCCCGATAACGATATGGATGAACTTGAGGGTGGCGGTAGTGCTGAGTCATCGTCAGATATGGGTCCGAAAACGTTTATCACCAAAGTTTCTAGCGATGCAGAAATTGGAGAGTATACAATACCTATTTTGGTTAATATGTCCACAGGCTCTATTTTTCCATCTGAGTTCCTTAGGGTTTCTAACTTTAGTTTTTCTGTTCCTACTAAGGGAAATGTCCTTACAGTTGCAAATTTGACCATGGCGGTTATAGAACCAATAACAACCCAAGAACAAATAAGAGAATTCTGGGCTACATATGGTGACATCATATCTTTAGTAGGTGCAGGATTTGGAGGAGGCTTGGCAACTTATGTGTTAGATCGGATAAAGAGTCGAAAGAACAAGGGTGGCGATAACAGAGAAGGAACTGCTTCTAGTAATAATAGCTCATGAGGAGCATGCATATACCCTCTGATGTAAATAGGAAATTTAGCTACTACTATTGTGATGACCAATGTAAAACTATATAACAATAATAGTAATCTAATCGAGCAGGATCTATGATCACAGAGTATATAGAAGTTGCCAGGGTGAGGCTAGAAGTAATAGTAGTATTAGTTATACCTGTCTTTTTAGTGCACTCTTCGATTCTGACCTCGGCAAGTGCTACTACCGATAATACTGCTGCTATTCCTGAGATTGTATCTGATGTTAGTTCTATCCAAATCGCTCCAGTTCTTCTAGCTCCTATGGCTACCTCAGGCAACAATATCTATGTAGTATGGCCAAGTAATATGACAGGACATATTGAAATACTTTTTAGGGCTAGTAGTGATAACGGACAGACATTTGCAGACAAAGTAAACTTGAGCAATACTCCAAATGTGGATTCAATAGATCCGGAAATAGCGACATCAGGTAACAATGTATACATATCATGGTGGGAAGATTATGGCAATGGAACAAGAGTACCCTTCTTTAAAGCAAGTAATGATAATGGCCAAACCTTCGGGTCAGTATTGTCATTATCCGATGATGGCCCAATACCTGTGCAGGATAATAATATCAACAGCCTCTACTGATTAATGTTAATATAGCAAGCTACTACCAAAACGTCAGAGCGCGATTTCTGGCATCACTTACTGAAATTCTTCGTGACAATAATTATTTTTCAATAGCTGCTTACAAGAAGTATAGGGCAACTAGAAGAATAATAACAATAATTTTATTCTTATTGGTTTATTTGTCACAGCTTGTTCATCATCTCTTATCCTGATTGTCATTATTTCTCTTCTCTTCATTTTGATGGTATGAACGTCTATATTGTCTCACCCTGTTATTTCCATAAGCAAATAAGATCTATGAAGGATAAAGGTATACTGGCAGCCTTTTCTTCTGGTGGCTGTAAATATTGTAATAGTTTAGTGTTTCTGGCAGCTGTGCATCATAGCCTTTCTGTGTTCCTGTAGGAGCTGTTGCTGTTCCGGGTCCGGCGTACTTTGCATTTGCCAACACGGTGTCAGCATATCCAATTGTAGTTGTCACACACACTATCACGACTTGATGCTTCTCTATATGTAAGAGCCCGATAGAACCCTTCTTAAAGAACTAATGGTAGAGCGAGTCCAAGCCTTCAAGGGAATAAATCGTTCTCCAGTGTAGGGGTGTCAGCAGGACCGCATGCTTGACAATACTCTAATTGCATTTTGAAATAGATAACAAGGAGTCGCGACGAGATGCTTATGTATGTGAAAACATAGCAAGGCTATATGACAAATAATCCTGCGGATAATGGATCGAAAAAAATATTGTACACGCCATTATGTGAATTGTTACGCATTCGTTATCCTATCATCCAGGCAGGAATGGCCGGCGGTATCACGCCCTCCGAGCTTGTAGCATCGGTTTCTAATGCTGGTGCACTGGGAGTTCTGGGAGCAAGCAGACTTACTCCTGAACAAACACGGGATCAAATCCGCAGGATCAAGGCATTAACGAATCAGCCCTTTGGAGTAAATCTGGTGATAGCTCCACCTGAGCCAAACGTCCAGGAATTGCAAAAAGTCCAAAAGATATTCGACCAATTCAGGCAAGAATTAGGCATTCCCCTAAGAGAAGGAGCTGGTGAAGTAGCGCTGCCTTCTTCGCGCATTTCAGAGCAACTATGTGTAGTGTTTGAAGAGAAAGTGTCAGTGCTTAGCTTTGGGCTAGGCGACTCGGCACGATTCGTAAGTGAAGCGCATCAGATAGGAGCCAAAGTTATTGCAATGATAACTACCGTAGATGAAGCAAGGAAGGTAGCTGATGGTGGAGCTGATATCATTATAGCGCAAGGCTCAAGCAGGAGGGCATCGTTCTACGTTTGCCTTGGATCAAAATGGTGACGCCCATCTCGTAGGTACGATTGCTTTAATTCCACAGATAGTCGACGCTGTTATGATCCCAGTCGTTGCTGCTGGAGGAATCATGGATGGACGTGGAATAGCAGCTGCCTTGGCGCTGGCGCTCAGGGAGCATCACTTGGAACAAGATTCTTGGTTGCAAAGGAGAGCGGCGCATTTCAAGCCTACAAACAAAGATTGTTGCAAGCGACCGAGGCTGATACTTTAGTAACAAAAGCGTTCACTGGCACGCTAGCACGCAGTATAAGAAACCGCTTCATCACTGAATTTGAGAAAGCAGGAATAAGGCCATTGGCTTGGCCACTACAAGGTATAGTTGCAGATGATATCTACAAGCAAGCTGAACTCAAAAACAATGCAGACTACTTTCCAATCTTGGCTGGTCAAGGATTGAGGATATTGCGAGAAGAGCAGCAGACAGCAGCCAAAATTGTAGAACAATTAGTGAGACAGACAGTGCAAGTCATAGAAACCTCTGCAAGGTTAGTTCAGAATGTACATACGAGTTAATCAGTCTGCCAAAGAGACGACGCAATTATTTCCCAATCGGATTTTGTGGCTCCAACTTCTACTCGACTTCTGATTACCGGAATGTTTCGAGCTCGATCAATCTATCTTAATTGAGTACCAAAAACAAGCCGTTATTTGGATTTTGATCTGGGTAGTTTACCTGGCTGTATGAAAAAACATCTTAGAATTTTCTAGCAAAGATACCTAAGCGCAAAAAGTCCAGTGACCATGCCCCACAGGAGGAGCGTTCGAACTCATTTAGAAATGCATCAAGAAAATGTTCTTTCTTCTTGGCATCAGGAAGATAACCAAGGAAAGGCTTCATTATCACCGTTCTTACAAAAATAGCAAAGCTTTCACGATCAGAAAAAGATGTGGTTAGTTTTGATAAATTGACTTGGATGTCCTTGAAACTTGCTTTCTTCAGCAACCTCTCTGTCTCATCAGGCTTAGGAAAGTACCATGATTGTTCCCAATTAAAAAAGTGCTCTCTGAATTGATCGGACTGCATTATTTTGAAAATAATCGATAATGCGCTCTCTATATTTCCATGACCTCCACACTCTATCAAAAGCTCACCATTTGGTTTCAGCAGTTGCCAGAAGTGTAAGAAAACACCTTCGTGATTAGGAATCCAGTGGAGGGCAGAATTAGAAAAAATTACGTCGAGCCCTGTAGGAAGATTTACGTTGTCCATTCTTGAGTGTATGACCTGAACATTTTTAGAACCTGACAAATTGGACTTTGCCTGCTGAACCATATTAGAGTCAGCGTCAACGGCGTAAACCTTCCCATTGGGTACTTTGTCGGCCAGAATTTTGGTGAGGTTACCTGAACCAGCTCCAGCATCCATGACTATTTCATTTCCAATCCATCTTCTTTTTTTCTCAAGCAACTTCCGACCCCACTCAAGCTGCACAGTGCTTGAAACCTTGTCATATGTTCGAGCATCCCAAGAATGATGAGCATTATTATTATTATTATTCAACTTACTTCTCCCAAAAGATAGCTGTACGGTTCATTTAATAAAATCTAAGGGATATTTGTTGTGCTGCAAAAATAATAGCCGACACGCCAAATTTGGCCGAGCTAGTGCAAGTATCAGAGTACAGATCACCTGAAGCTGATGTTGTGATCTCAGGCAGGCACCTGTGGAGATAAAATAGAAGAAAGCTGAATTCATGAAATTCTGAAGTGAAGTCTAGTGATTAACTAAACCTGTACTGATGTCTAGTCTTTTTAGAGATTGCATTTTCTACATTAACAGTAGTTACGAAAATAAGTTCAACGAATCTTAAAACAAAATAAAATAGGGGTAGCAATAATTCTAGAAGACAAATCTGGTTCCGACACTAGGTTGGATAAATT
>DASUUX010000021.1:0-14113 GCA_036373855.1 Nitrososphaera sp. | reverse complement strand
TTTGCAAGACTGCCATATTTTTTGTGATTTCTCTTCTCCCATCCTGATGCATTTTCTGACAGACCCTTGACGTACTTTACAACCGTCTTTTCCATGTGTTCAACATGCCATTCCCTCATAGGAAAACTATTTTGTACCAACAAAAAAACCTTGTATTCTATTATGCGGCAAACTTGTATATAATCTGACAGGAGTATTTTCAGTTTTCGACGACAGACATATAATATGGTGGTGAGAAGGTTTGATGATGTTATTTCTATATCTTCGAGTTACATTAGCAACATGAATTTCAATATTAACCTGCTTTATTGTGAAAATTCCTGCCATTAGCTACATAGTCTGCACCACCAACTGGCTATCTGTTTCTTAAGTGTTTAATACTCCCTTCACGCAATCTAAGCATATGATCTCTGCATTTGTTTTCATTAATTGCCGCTATCAGTTTAACGATAACATTCTTCCATTAGTCTTGAAACTTGCAAACTGGAAATTGAATTCTTTTGAGACCTATTGAAGTAGTTCTTGTAACATATCCGGACAGCTTTACAATAGAGGAAGCAAAAAGCTTGGCAGAATCAATTACAGGCTGGAGTGTAGTGAAAGTTTTCACACAAAAGTACCTTAACCATGCTGAATATGGAGTAGGTTCTGGCAAAGCACACGAAATTAAAGAATTTCTAAAAGAATCTCCTGGTGTGAAATACCTAATTGTGGACGAACACCTAACCTCAAAAAAGTTGTTCAATTTGGAAAAACTGTTAGGGGTGAAGGTAATCGATAGAGAACGGTTGATACTTGACATATTCTACACAAGAGCAACAACTAATGAGGCGAAGCTGCAAATTCAGTTAGCCGAAATCAAATACGAGATGCCTCGTGTGAGAGAAATAGCAAAGATATCTGCCGGAAATGAGCGGCCAGGTAAGGGTGGAAGCGGTGAATATGAAGTCGATGTAAAGTTCCGTGATCTTAAACGCAGAATGTCATTCATAAAAGAGAAGTTGGCTGAAGCAAAAAGCAAGCGCGATTTGTATCATCAGCAGAGGAAAAAGGAAAGAATGCCAATTGTTTCTCTGGTAGGTTATACAAGTGCAGGCAAGACGACATTATTCAATTTGCTTACCTCTGAACACAAAGAAACATCTGCCAGCCTGTTCACCACACTCTCAACAACTACACGGTCCTTGAAATTAGATGAAAAAACAACGGTATTGCTTATCGACACTGTAGGCTTTGTAAGTAGGCTTCCCACCTACATGATAGACGCGTTCAAGTCAACATTAGAGGAGTCGCTTACAGCAGATTTGATTTTACTTTTGATAGATTCCTTTGAAGCGCTTCAAGATATTAGGATAAAATATTTCAGCTGCTGGCAAGTGCTAGAAGAGCTGAAAGTAGATCGTGCCAAAGTTTTTGTTGTTCTGACAAAATATGATAATAACAGTACAGATGCCCAAAAAATTGATGAAATTGCAAAAGAATTGCACTTAGAAAATCCATTAGTTGTGTCATCAAAGACAGGCTATGGAGTCCATAAGTTGAAAACCATAATAAAGCAGTATTCTAAGCCTCGAGGATAACTAGCTAACATGTCAATAACAACTCAGTTCTGTCATCAGAAAAAGATGTAATCTTTTTTGCAGGGCCTTCTACAACCTGAATATAGACTTAATTACTAGAGAATCATGTCACCAGATATGGTAGACTTGGTTTATGGTCGAAGTATAACTGACCTTTTGCGTGAAATGCCATTTTATATTAGCATCTTCAAGAAAATAACAGCTTATAAGCTCTTCAAGACAAAACAGCCGATGTACGGCTCTGTCGACGTTAATAACGTCTGCAACCTTCACTGTACTCACTGTTATTGGTGGCTCAACCGTAAGGAAGAGCAGGACTTGACAGCAGAAGACTGGAGTAGGATAATCAAGACTACCTTCCATAAGAAGCACATATTTGTCACCACCCTTGTTGGGGGCGAACCGACGTTACGACCAGACATTATAGAAGTGTTTTGCAAAGAAATGCCGCACAGAGTTTGCGTCGTCACAAATGCCACCTTTCCTCTAAAGAGGTACAATGGCCTATACTTTTACTGGGTATCAATGGACGGAACAGAGAACGTACATGACACCATAAGGGGCAAGGGATCATATGTTAAGACAAAGAAGAATATCCTTGACTATATTGCAGGCCCAGACCGCAATGGAAAACCTGCATGGAAAGATATTTGGATAACAATGACGATAAACTCGCAAAATTACATGACTGTTGAAGACTTGGTAGAAGAATGGAGAGGCAAAGTAAACAAAATGGGTTTTCAGTTCCATACACCCTTTGTTAAGGGTGACCCACTGATGCTGCCGTTTGGAGATATACGCAACCAAGTCGTTGACAGAATAATTGCAATGAAGAAACAATATGCTGACTTTATAGTCAACCCTATCAAGCAATTATTGCTTATGAAAGGCAACTGGGGAGGGATCGGAACGACCCCAGTAGATTGTCCATCTTGGGCTATCCTGTCGCTTGATCATATGGGAAGGATAAAGCAACCATGCTGCATTGGAAGCTCCGACAGCAAGAGCATGAAGCCAATATGTGAAGACTGTGGTCTCGGCTGCTACTCGATACTCGTGGCACAGGGAATTAAGGGAAATTAGAAATTAATTTTCCATTTTTGTAACTAAAAATCTTATATTTACACGCTCCGGCCCTGCACCTTTCTCCTTCAATTTTGCTTGTTCAAATCGACTAAATCAAATCTTAGTCATACTAATCTCTTATCGCAATAAAATACACCTCTCAAGCCCTTCTTGCATATGTCACAATGCTAGGATTCATTGCTGTCTACCCGTGTTGTCAAGAAGCTCTATAGGAAAAAGAGATTCTGCAGTCTTTTTCATGCACTATTAATTCTCTTCAGCAGGCTGTTCATTAGTGTTCACTAAAGTTCAATAACACTACTCACATATTTCAACATTATAAATGTCATATCTGGGGTTTGCACTCTAAAGGATGTTGCAAAATTTATTCATTTATTCATGCTCAGTATCTATATTCATCTCGTTAGTGTTTTTGCATATCTATAATACCTAGCATGTTCTACTACAAGTAAAGAGATGCCAATGCTTATGCTAAAGTGTAAAACCTGTGGAGAGGTTTTTCCAGGCATTTATGTTCCTGAAGAGAGCAGCGACGATTTCAAATCCTTCGCCACAGGTGCCGATACATTGCACATGTGTTCGAGAGGACACAAGAACGAGTATGTTACATTAGATTATATGGACTGGTCATAGATTGTTTTTGAATATTATGGTTGATTGTTAGTTCTTACATGCTCTTGTTCAGGCCAACTTTAGAGCGGAGAAAAAGAGAAAAATTAATCTTGAAGGAACTCCATGTATCTGCTTGTAGGTTGCTCATTGAGCAAGAGCGAGATGAATAGTATGGTAGAGGACACAGAGGAAGAAAAGTTTTTTCGTGACAGGTATGCAAACGAGCTTAAAAAGAAAAAACAGGACAGTAGGGTTGACGAATTAGACGACGAAAGAAGGAAGGTAAAGCAGCAAGGAATGAAAACACCCGGAAGGAGAGGGGAGCAAATAAAGCATGAAGAGATCGATAGGGAGATTAGCCGGCGCTATAGTGTAGGGAGAGAAAAAGAGGCTAATGAAAAAAGCAATTCTTAATTTAAGTCCATATACTCTACATTGCACCCGCAAGTTATTCTACCATGTCGACGACCTCCCGGCTAGTCTTTGGCTTAGGTTATTCTCCTTATCACTACACGAAATACTCTACTAGTAAGGACTTAATTTTCCGCAATTGAAAAATTAAGAAGTATGTTGTCAGGCGTTTATCATCTTCTAGATGACATTCCCCGAGTATGTGAGGGGGAACAGTAGCCACAATAGTCAGTATTTGGTCTTTTATGACAAATGCATTCGCACTTGCCACCGCTGCTGGAATATTTTCTTTTCAACTAACCACAAGGTGAATCATAACCTAATTAAAACTATGCATGCTATACGATTGCAATAAAATAAGAAAAAACAACTGTGGTACTTTCCGTCCTGTTAAAAGGTAGTTGCCACATTCTTTTTGTTGAGGGGTTTCTATAATTCTTGTATATGTTTTACTCTGTTGTTGTTGGTGAAGTCAATTCTGCAGTTGCAAATCTTGCACCCACATTAGTGATTTTCACTTTGCAGCTTTGGCCAACTTTGCCGCCCTTTACAAAAATGACAAACCCTTGTACTCTGGCAATACCGTCGCCTTGTCTGCTTGTTTCAGTAATTTGCACGTCGTATTCCTTACCTGTTTCTACAGGCTTTGGACCGAAGCTACCGCCGAAGCGGTTACCTCCGCCATATCTTCTTTCACCGTATGACATTAGTCAAAGACATTATGGTTTTTGTCTATAATATAAACGGTGGATTGATTTGCTCAGATTTGATCTCGAATAGAAGGAATCATGACAGTTTATCGAACATCAATAACCTTAGCCTTTGTAAGCTGGGTTATACTCCAAAGATACCTACACCGAAGGGATTACCATATACGAAGCATTTCAGGAGACATGAAGGAATATTTGTAGAATTAGCACTCTTTCTGGCCATCGGGTATCTATCTTTCTATATGGTCTTGTTTATTTTATGAATGATACAGAGACGCAGACAGGCTATTACATCTTGCTCATTGCAGAACCGAGCTAGGTAAGCCTAGATATTTGGGAATAAACTCTTATACGCACATCATGCGAGCCGAATTTGCAGAATGTCATTCTGGCTGAAAAATCTATTATTATTCTAATCTTAATTTAGGGGCAGGGAAAACCCAAATGTAGCCCCTTTCTCCTCTTCATTGTTTTTAGCCCATATCTTACCACCATGAGCTTCCACAATACTTTTTGAAATATATAATCCAAGACCGGTACCTTTCTCGGATCTTGTAGCAAATTTGGAAAACAACCTTGACGCAATTTCACTGTCGATACCAGTACCTTCATCATTTATCAGGACTATTGCTTCATCACTCTGATTATTATTTTTGACTTCCGCAGATATAGTGATATTTCCTTCATGAGTAAACTTAATCGCATTATCAAGCATGTTAGATATAACTTCTGCAATTCTTCCTTTGTCTGCGTAGACTACAATATCTTTTGGATTGTACCAAATTGTTATATCTTGAGCATCAATTTGATTTTCTGCATCCCTTATTGAGCTGGATATTACTTCCTTTAGACTAAACCGTTCTTTATTCAATCTTAATGATTGACTTTCAATTCTTGCAGTCTCTAAAACATCAGAAGATAATCGCTCTAATCTTTTTGCGTTACGAAGGATTATCTCAACATCATCTTTTGATATCTCTGTTTTTCCTTTGCCATCTTCAAAACTTAATTCTATTAGCTCTGCCATCCCAAGTATTGGTTGCACTGGTGTTCTAAGTTCATGAGCTGCAATATTGATAAACTCATTTTGCATCTTTTCATTGCTCTTTAATTCTTCGTATAGTTGAGTCTGTTTCCATAGACTTTCAAACATTGAAACATACGATAAAACGCCTGCCTTGCTGTTCGAGTATGTTGATAATCCTATTGCTTCATGGAATATTTTCTTGCGGTCATCCTTTAGCTCCATCATCAAAGATGCTTTGTTATCTACAATAAGAATAGTGGCTTTACCGCTCTCTTGCTGCTCAATAACTCTTGTAGTGATGCTGGTGCTATTGTTAGTAGGTATGAAATTGCGAATTAATTCATCATTTGGTATCAGTATCTTCACTTGACACTTTTTGGCAGCTTCTTGAAGCAGAAATAATATACCAGCTTTGTCTTGTCGAATTAGTGCATTTGTTGTAGGGAACATTAATTTTATTTCCTTTTCAGCAGACATTATAAGCGACTGATATAGTGCTAATGCTTGTCCTGCATCATAAACTACCTCTATTCTTTGTGGTTCTACAGCTTGTTCAATTTCTCTTATTCTATGTTCGGCAGGTACTGCTTTAGCCCATAATGTTTCAAAGGTAAGCTTTTGTTGCTCCACTATATCCCTGACAGTATTTGTAATTGCATATGGATTATAATCCCCTATTTTCAAATTAATAGTAGTTAGACATTCATTTTCATTAACAGCTACAGCATTGCCCTTTATACCATCCAAATGGCGAACTTCTGCAAATTGCATTAACTTTCTAATATGTTGTATATTCGATGGATTAACTTCTGTGATCCATCTAGCTTTACCATTCCTAGTATTTTTGAAATCACTATATGCTTGTACAACTGCTTCAGCACTCATAGCCACTGAAGGACAAGAAGAGTCTGCATAAATGCAGAATTCCTGTATCGTTTCTGAGATAAATTTCAAAATTGCTTGGATTGTATTTTCTTGGCCATAAACAGTTTCTATTCTCTGGGGTGGTGTCTCTTCCTCAAGCTCCTTTATCCTGTGTTCTGCTGGAATTGCTTTGCTCCATAAATTTTCGAAGAAATAGCGCTGTTGTTCTAAAAAGGCTTTAACATTGCTGTATATAGTTTGAGTTACAGGCATCGAACTCTCTAAAACTGCAGTAGCTACATACTCTGTCTCTGAAACTACCATATTGCCCTTAACATTATCCATATGACGTAATTCAACATACTCCATGAACTCTTTGCAATAATGCAAGTTATCTTTGGTAATTTCGACAATTTGCCTTATTCTTACACCCGTTTCCATAAAGGCAATGTATAGTTTCTTTACTGGTTCCAAAGCCATAGAGAAAGCAGGAGAATTAGCATCGCTGCAAACCACTGCTTCTTTTTTCACATTTGCCATTGCTTGCACTAATATTTTCATGGCATTCTCTTCGCCATAGTATATCTTTGTTGTCTCTATAGCAGTACGTGGTAGCAAGCTTATGCATCCTGTTAATTAAAGCCACAATTTAAGAGTACTTACGGATTGTTTCATAAGACCTATAGATAAATCACGCCAATGCAAACAAGTTCTAATTCGGCTGCAAAGTAGGTTGTTAGTCAGAAGCATTCATCCTTTTTGATACTAATGTTCTCTATTCTGGCTGGGATAGCCCTTCACTCAGCGAATGTCCCAATTGCAGGTGTGGAGGATATTGTTGCTGGGCTGCATCAGTGCCTCGCTAACGTCGTCATAACCAGACCGCCTTGTCGCTACTTTGTCTTGGCATTCTTAAACTTTCTGCGAACGAGAAGGGCTACTGCAGAACTGCCGATGAAAGTGGCAGTCCAGTAGAGCCACAGATTGCCGATGACGCCAGAAAGCAGAGCTGGTGCTAATGACCTAGCAGGGTTCATTGATGCACCTGAGATGAAAGCAAGGAAGAATATGTCAAGACCGACCATGCCTCCGATAGTCAGACCACCCAATCTTCTCAAGCCCTTAGTGTAAACTACTGCATAGATGACAGCCATCAATAGGGCTGTAGCCAAGACCTCTATCCCAAATATCAGGGCCAAGGGATAGGAATAATTTGGTGTGTTTGCACCGAGTGAGAGTTCAGTCCCGATAACCACCATCACAAACAGGCTTGCGAGCAACGCTCCAAAGATCTCTGCTGCAAAATATTGCAGCAGTTGGAATTTTGTTATGTGCCTGCTTATCACGAAAGCTAGTGTGATTGCTGGATTGAAGTGTGCCATAGATATTTTACCGAAAAGGTACACGCCTATTGCAACACCAACAAAAGGGGCAAATGCAATAAATGGCAGCCCCAATTTGCCACCGAATTTGGCGTCAATGACAACTGAACCTGTAGCTAATACTACAACTATGAATGTCCCTATTACTTCGGCAGCAAACCTTTTCTGAGACGAGTTTAGTTTAGCTGCTATCCTGTCTTTGGAGGCTTTGAGCAATTTGCTTTACTTGTCTTTCTATCTCGTCCCTGATCTCCCTGACCTTCTCAATAGGCTTGCCTTTTGGATCTTCAATGCCCCAGTGCATAACGTTATTTATGAAAAGCATTGGGCATTCCGCCCTATCTATACAGCCCATGTTTACAGACTTTTCTGAACTTCTAATCATATCCTCTGTTATTATCTTGGATTTTTGATTGCTGCTGATGTTTATGCCAACTTCTTTCATAGCCTGAACCGCAAGAGGGTTAATTTGAGATGATGGTCTGGTTCCAGCGCTAATTGCGCGATATCCTTTTGGTGCATATTTCTGGTTGAAAAATCCCTCCGCCATCTGGCTCCTGCCGGCATTCTCTACACATACAAACAAGATCGTTCTTTCAGCTGGCTTTTCTGGCTTGCGCTTGAACTTTATCACTTTAGAGCCTTTACCACCATGCTGACGATTTTTCTGCCGCCTGTCTCCTCCTCCTCACGTTCCATGTATAGGCGCTCCTCAAGCACACTGACATTTCTGAACCCGGCTTTTCTGATGCTTGCAATGTAATCGTCCTTGGTCAACGTGCCCTCAATGCAGCTGCTCCATTTTTCCAGATCTATCGATTTTTTTGTAGGGATTTTCCCATCAGAGACCAGATCGGAGATCACCATTCTGCCTCCATTTCTGAGGATTCTGTGAATCTCCTTGAACGCTTTCACTTTGTCCGTAGTAAGATTGATGACGCAGTTGCTGATGACTACATCGGCAGAGTTCTCATCAACCGGAATTGTTTCTTCGATATCTCCTTTTCTAAACTCCACGTTGGTGTAGCCGCCCTCCCTTGCATTTCTTCTGGCTCGCTCCAGCATTTCATCGGTCATGTCAATTCCAATAACCTTACCTTCCTTGCTCACTCTCTTTGCTGACAAAAATACGTCAATCCCTGCTCCTGAGCCAAGATCCACAACTGTTTCGCCTTTCTGCAAATCAGCAAACCTGACCGGTGCTCCGCAGCCCGCTCCAAGAACTGATGCTTGTGGCACAGATTCCAGATCGCTTTTCTCATATCCTATGACTGTGGCAGTCTGGACTGGCGAATCTATACCAGAACAGCATCCCGGTGCACAACAGGAAGAGGAGCCGGCATTGCTATCTTGAAGCGCTATCTCCCCGTACGTTTTGCGTATTGTTTTTTTGATGTCTTGCTGTTGCTTCTTTTCCATGCTAATGCTTTACTCTGGAAACTACTTAAGTTGTCAAGGATAAACAAGGACAGTAAGTGTAAACATGGAAACCAACTAATAAGAATGGCAGAAAGTTGAGGCTTCCCTACAAGAGGGGTCTACAGTTTGTTATACAAAGTCTAGTACTTCTCCTGCACAAAACGGTTTCTTAAAATGCCATGCTACCCGTAAAATGTTCTCTGCGATAATCCAAGCTGTTGCATTATCTCATCATATGTCAAACCCTCAACGACTAACAGCCTCCCTATTTCCTGCATTGCTTGAGTCCTTAATGGCTTGTTATACGAACCTCTTTGCTGTTGTTGTGTTATGATGAAAAAAGAGGCGATGACCTTCTCCCAATAATACGACTATGGAATATTGCTTTATAGAAGGAAACAGCGCACTGTTCAGCATCTTCTTATTAAGGTATGGATTTTCGAATTTTAATCTGCTCCTAATGAACCTATCTTCGACACCATCACGATATTTCTCATTCTCTTCATCCCAGATATAGTCAATAAACCATGCTGCATCTATCCGAGTAGGTACTAATAACAGATGCTAATAACAGGACAACTATACGATTATTACAGTTTGTATCTGGATATGCAATTAATTAGCAGCCTATCAAATAGCAGCTTCTCCTGTAGCCTTTGATACTAAGTCATAGGCTTCAAGAACTTCGCGCACAAAGACCTTGCCTCGTGTAGGTTTCAATTTAAGTAGATCATCGATTATTGGTTTTACTTTTGAGTCAGGTACTATAATCGAAACATATACTCTGTTTACATATTCTGGGGACATTTTTTTTCCATACCAATAGGAACGAACCATCTCTGGAACCGGTTCATGAGGAATCTTACCTCTTCCTTTAATCTCCGAAGTGCTTATACCTCCAACCTCATGCTTGTGGAAAATTTCTGTTGCCTCAGAAACATTCTCCGACGGAATGTAAATATCGAGCTGCTTCATATTTGGGGTTACTTAGCTCTTTTAATAACCTTTACTGCCTTGCATCAACTTTCTCATAGTTAGTTCCCCCCTCTCTCTCATCATTATAGTAATTATAATAACAACATAGAGTCCTTTAGCATCATCATCATCCAAGACAATTTTGAATCATTGTAAGGCATAAGCATTTCGAAGGCTAATAGCAACAAAGAATCTTTTTGATATAAAAATTCTCATTGCGCCATCTTGCGGGTTCGATGGAACCCAGAACGATATCGGTTCTTTTGAAGGATTCTACTATTTTGAGCAGAACTCATTAGCTTTAAAGTTCCTGTTTGTATGAATCTGCTATATATACATTTAACGAAGTATCAACAGGCTCTATGACAAAGCTGCCTTCATAGTTTTTGAATGATGGATGCTACTCCTTGAGCATTACTATTACGAATGCCGGATTTCAAAGGCACTGGGATGTCTATAGTTATTTAGGTTACATTCCTTGGCGGTATATATAGAGAGATTACATGGAATTGATGAAGTGGACGAAGAAATAATACTGTTCTTTATTTCTGCACTGATAGCAGAAATAATAGGAACAATAGCAGGCTTTGGCTCATCAACAATATTTCTTCCCCTTGCCTTGCTGTTTGTCGACTTCAAGACAGCCATTATTTTGGTAGCAATATTTCATCTGTTTGGTAACTTGAGCAGGATATTTTTCTTCAGGCAAGGCATTGACAAGAGAATAATTCTCCAATTTGGTGTGCCAAGTATCCTTTTGAGCCTACTGGGGGCATTCCTGATTGGAGTCCTTCCACAGCCGGTTCTAAAGCTCATTCTAGGAATTTTTCTCATTTCTACATCAACATCTTTTTTGATAAAGCCGGGATTGAAGCTCCCTGCAAATACTGGCACCTTTATTGCAGGTGGAAGTGCAACAGGCTTTATCACTGCATTGGTAGGAACAGGGGGTGCGCTCAGGGCGACTCTTCTTCAAGGCTTTAACATCGAGAAGGTAAGATACATAGCCACTGCTTCAACTATTGCTCTAGCGACGGATGCCACACGAATACCTGTCTATATATCGCAGGGCTTTTTGACAGAACAATACTACCTTTATTTACCTATACTATTTGGAATTGCACTTGCTGGCTCATTTATAGGAAGAAAGATAGTAAAAAGAATAGATCAGGAAAAATTCCGAAAGATAGTGCTAGTTGCAATAATTTTGGTGAGCATAAAGTTCATCATTGATGGACTGCTGGCTCAATAGAATAAAAAACCTATTATCATATACGCATTTGCAAATCAATTACAATAGCAATTATAGGAAGCGATGAATTACTAAGGAGATTTCTCCAAGCTTTTTAGATAATAATGAGAGACCATCTTAAATATTCTACATGATTTATAATTTTAGAGCCTGCCTTTCACATCAGGAGTGGAAGGTTTCTCCCCTTTTGCCCATTCCAAAATCGAAGCGGGTTCAGTGGGATCCGAGACAGATTTGACTTAATAAACCCACTCGCAAGAATAGGCAATATATCAAGGCTTTGATAGGCCTACCTTTGAAGCTAACCAACTTGCTTTCTTCCTTGTATCACAACTAATAGAAGAAAGTAAAAGAAGAAGAAAGTGATACTCACAAAAGTTCGTAATCCTTTATTATTGTTTGTACTTACTTCTCCTGACTTTTCATAACTTTCATTACGAAGTTATTTATCATCTTCCTAATCCCCCATTGAGCAAATGGCATGAGATACAGAAGCAGAACTGACATTATCAGCGAGATTCTAGATGCGGCAAATGGCGGCGCTACAAAGACCAAGATTATGTATCAGGCATTTATTAGCTATAGTCAAATGAAAGAGTATCTGAGGGTTCTAACTGAAAACAACTTGCTTAACTATGACTTATATACTCAGACATTCAAGACTACTGAAAAGGGTCTAAGATTTCTTCACACCTACAATCAGATGGATGATATGATAAAGGCAGCACCACTACCATAACATCAACAAGTCTAGGTGTAGAGTAGATAAAAGAGAAGTCTAATAGAGGGGAGGTGGAAATAATGCAATTTACTTCAATCATACTACTTTGAGCTTAGGCTATGTTATGAATTTCATTAGCTCTTCGTTTGTTTTTTCTTTCTCCTCGATGTTCAAGGCATGTCCGCTTTCGTTGAACTGGACTAACTTTGATCCTTTGATACCATTATTCATTACCTTAGCCAAGTCAAATGGGCACACCTTGTCATGAAGACCATGAAATATTGCCACTGGCAGATTTCTGTCGCTGATCACTTGCATGTCATTTCGTAGATCTTCATCGCGCAATGATACTGCGCTTTTCACAGTAGCATAATGAGACGCTGCCATGCTTTGCGCAAAGAGCCAGCTGAGTATTTCTGGGCCTTGAGATTCGGGGCTGCGAAAGAGGAGTTTACCAAATTCAGAAATCATTCTTGGCCTGTTTTGCATCAATTTTGTGATAATCTGGTCGCAAAATGCTCTATCATGTCCATGCGGAAAGCCTTCTCTCTTGGTAAAAGAAGGCGCTGCTGCACCCATGAAGACTACATGTGATAAGGTGTTTGGATAATACTTTGCGATATAGCGCATTACAATTGCCCCACCCATTGAAAATCCTACGATTGCAAATTTTTGCTCAAGCTTGAGTGCATTCATGACCTTTTGGATGTCATCAGCAAAAAAATCATAGTCATAACCTTGCCATGGCTTTGCTGACATGCCAAAGCCTCTAAGATCCAATCCAATGCAGCGATAGCCGTTCTCTTTGAGAGTTGTGAATTGATACTCAAACATCTTGAGGTCTAGTGGCCATCCATGTACAAAAAAAACGGGCTTGCCATTGCCCCCTGTATCTTCGACACGAAGAGATACGTTGGCCTCTACTTGTATCATAGCCATAACGGAATACGACAAGTGCATTATTGCTTATAGCAAATTACAAAGAATTTTGGATCTTGCAGTTCTGATAGAGTACTCTGTCTTGACTTTTCATTAATCATGACCCTGATAAGATCATGTCCTATCTGCTAATCCCGAGCCGCCATCATGTCAATCCTCAATGGTAAAGATCATGGCTGAAAGGTGTCATAAATAGCTCATCCATGGCCATCCTATCTACTTCCAGCTAACAGTAAATTCTTCCATTTTATCAAAAATAATGAGAAATTACCCAAGTGCCAGCATAAACATGAGTCTTATTATCCATCAGCAATAAGATTTGCCTGTGATGAAGAAAGATGGACAAATGGCAATTTTGTATTTTTCATGGCAAAGATCATTATCTTGAGCATGAATCTGAAGCGATCAAAGATTTAAACGGAAAATATTAGATTCTGTTGATTCATCGCTGATGCATTGGCTAAGTTTTGAGATGCTATTTTTAAGAAAATACTATTAATCTTATCTTAAAGGGGACAAGTTTGGCATTATCTCCTCACTTAAAACTAGTATATAGCTTCTACATTCAATATATTCTGCTACCATATGTTAAAACTGTATGCCAAAGGCCAAATTGTACTCGAGACCAAAGGAAGAAGTAAGTTTTTAACACAGCATTGGAAACATGCAAGAAAATCAAGGCACAAATCTAGAATGCAGATAAGTCTTCTTTTAAGATCGAAGTAAGAAAGCCACTCACCTTTTCCCGTACAGGTTTCAACATCCAGATTGTCATCACAGAAATGCCGGCTAGTGAAGAAACGCTAATCGATGTCTTCAATGACTTCCCTGTATCACGCCCCAACCGCCCAGATAAGCATTTTATCGACGACTTCTTCAAGGTGCAATTACAAAGTGATCTCCCTTTTAGTACCCGCTGCTGCTACGCTTTTTAATGGCACCGTCATTATCGTTATTGTTGCTCTCGCTGCTGTCATCTTTTTCTTTTTTCTTCTTCATCTAGCATATCTATTACGCTGTAATCCTCTCTTACGAAAATCCATCCCCTCTTCCAGAAGATAAACAATGAAATCGCTGCTATCGCAGCTAGCACACCTGCAACGACTGCAAAACCACCTGGTATGTATGAGACATT
>DASUUX010000020.1:0-7372 GCA_036373855.1 Nitrososphaera sp. | reverse complement strand
GCTGCTTGGCTGACCACCCACGTCAACACTGACTCTGATTGGAGTAGACTGACCCATGGCTACTATTCTCGGCACGTTAACGCTGCTAATGTCAGCAACTCGAGGTGTCTCGTACTGAGACCAATGGCCCACTTCAAAGGGATAAGAGGAGTCTCTGAATGCATTAATAGTTATTGTTCCTCCTGCTACATTGAAGTTCTCAAGGAAGAATGCACCATTCCTAATTATTGCATGACCATGGTTTTCAATCCAACTGGTGCTGGCATCGTAACGCTTGATGGCATCTTCGATCGTTATTATACTCCTTAGGGCAGGCGGCACACATTGCTCATTTTTCATCGTTTGAAGCTCTGCCTTGATCATATCTGCATGTTCTCTTATGATAGGGTCGTACCATTCAATGCCTTTAGCTTGTGCTTCGCTTCTAGAATAAGCAAGTCTGTCATCCGTGACAATTCTTTCAGATGCAGCAAGAATCTCCCATGGCTCAGTGGCAAAGAATGCTCCTGAGCCAGCGATCTCCTTCTCGTCGTAATGCCAAATGTCAATGTAGGATTCAATTCTATCAGGGGTAATATACCTAGAGCCCTTCGAAAGCTTGAGCGCTTCACTTGCTGCTGGCGTATATTCAGGATCTACCGTCCGATCTCCTGGCCCAGTATTAGTGCCCCATTCATATGTGAAATAATCAGCATACATCATGTCAGAAACATCCATTGGGATGCCATGGTGCCAGTTTGAATAAAGTGGCGTAAACGTTACCTTGCTTATCGCAGTCGATCCTTCGCCTGCTTGAACCCACTGCTGCAGTGTTTGGTTCCATTTTATTACATCAGAAGGTACATCAATTTTAGCAATAGGGCCTTCTGTGATGATCTCTGTCCAAGGGCTCCGAAATGAGACCACCTCTCCAGTATATGGATGTCTGAAGGTAGCAGCGTCTGCAAGCATCGAATGAATACTCGCGCTATACAAATCCTGCACACCAGTGATTGTGTTCCAAGACCCTTGGTGGATCTGTTTGACCCCTACGTCAAGCGAAACATTTCCGTTGCCGCCTGATCTTGCGTTTAGTAGGGAATACTTGCTTGTTATCCCTGCCCCAAAATCATTTACCAAACCTTGCACATTAGCAGAAGCAACAAAAGGGTCGGTCTTCTGGGCAACAAAAATCCTAACAGATTCTTGAATGCCCATATTTACAGCGTCACCTACAAGCTGGTTCCTTTCCTCCTCGGACGTAAAGTTGAAAAATGCTATCTTTTGGGTAATTTCATCAAGTGTAGAATTTTGATAGTTCCAATAGCCTGGGTTCAGAGATCCAGGCATTCTGCTCAACCAAGGGGCATACATCTGGGCCGGAATTATTGGATTATACTTTACAAAGGCCCTGCTGCCAGCAAACTCCTCAGTGTATATTTGCCACTGCAAGTTCTTTGGATCTGAACCATATACTACTATGTTTGCCTTGTTCAAATCACCGTAGTCTCTCTGGATACTAAAGCCGATCTTTTCAAGCTCTGAAGCGACCAGCTCCCCCATTGATTCCTTTTTAGGATCGTCTTGTCTCATAAAGATCTTTATGGTAACAGGATTGCCATTGAATACCCACTTGCCATCCACATTTGTGGCGCCCGACGCAATCATTGCCTCAGATATCATGCTTGATGCAAGGGAAGGATTATATCTAAACCCAAATGATTCGACTGCGTCGATAATGTTCAGATATTCAGGTGAATATATGCCAAATGGATCAATCAGGGGACTGCCATATCCTTTCAAAATTTCATTAATCACGAAGTCCCGGTCTATCAGATAGTTTAAAGCGTAACGAACTTCCTTGAATCGAAATGGGTTGAGAATGTTCGGGTCAGCAGCAGGAGCAGGGTTTACAAAAAACCCAAGCGAGCCAGCAGTCGTATCATATACCTCTAGCCTAGGATCGTTCCTTGCATCGTTGGCAGCTTCATAAGGGATAGGGAAAAAATACATGTCAAGGGACCCAGATTTAACCTCTTCAAGTGCAAGATTCTCATCACCACGATGGATAAATCTCGCCTGGTCTATATAAGGACCCTTTTCTTGCACCTGGGAGAAAGCAGGATGCTCAAATGCCACAGAAGCAACCAAAAGCAGTACAACAACAGAAACAATAGTAGTGGCCAGTGATCCCCGTTTTTGCAACGCTATCAGAGGCTAGTACACGCTAATATATTTTTTATAAATATAGATATGGTTCATTTACTTTCTAGCTCCGGAATTGCATTTATTAGCGATCTTGTATACGGATGGCAAGGATCCGAAAGGATCTTGTCAATTGGACCTATCTCAACTATCTTACCGGATTTCATTATAGCCAAATCATCTCCTATATATTGCGCTGTCGATAGGTCGTGTGTTATGTAAATGTAAGAAATTTTATGTTTCTGCCTTAGGCTCTGCATAAGTCCTAATATCTCGCCCCTAACCGATACATCAAGCATCGACACTGGCTCGTCAGCAACGATAAGTGTAGGCCGAAGCACTAGAGCTCTTGCAATTGCGACCCTCTGCCTTTGACCTCCTGAGAGTGTGTATGGAAGCCTGCCTGCTACCTCTTCTGGTGGCTCAAGCCCGACCTCACGTAGAGCATTTAGAACATTTTCTAGCTTCTGCTCCTTTGAGGTTCTCTTCTCGTGAATGTTGATTGGTTCCATTATTATGTCCCTAACCTTCATACGGGGATCGAGCGAAGCATACGGGTCTTGGTATACCATCTGGACTGCCCTACGGAAGTGTCTGAGCTGGCTTCCCTTGGAGCGCGTTACATCGTTTTCTTCAAAAATTACTGAGCCACTGTCCGGATCTATCGCGCGCATGACAAGCCTCGCGACGGTCGTCTTGCCTGAGCCAGATGCGCCTGCAAAAACTAACACCTTACCCCGATCAATGATAAAGCTGACATCGTCTACTGCCTTTACAACGAGGTCGGGTTGCCCTAGCTTGAAGAACTGGCGGAAACTTTTCTTGATAGGAAAATATTTTCTCAGTCCTCTTGCCTCAAGGAGTACACCCAACTAGTTCCAAGTACTCGTGCTTGTAATATAAATACAATTACAGTCGCTGCTAGAAGCTGCCAGAATCCTCATATAACGTATAATTGATTTCTTCTCTTGTTATTGCCGAAACTAAAAGTATCTGGCCTCAAGGCATATTATTTCACAGAGAACGGGATAATAAGGGGGGTAGATGGCATCAACTTCGAGATCCCTGAGGGTGAGTCGCTTGGTATTGTAGGCGAGTCAGCATGCGGCAAAAGCACACTAGGAGCAGCGCTTATGCGATCAATACAGTTGCCTGGCAGAATAGTTGAAGGAAGCATAACCCTCGGAGGCGACGACATTACCAAAATGTCTTCGTCGGAATTCGACAGCAAGGTACGATGGAAGAGAATAGCGATGGTGTTTCAGGGTGCCATGAACGCACTTGACCCAGTATACACCGTCGAAAGCCAGTTGCGCGAAATTCTAATAGAACACCACTATCAAGGCAAAAAAATTGATGATAAAACAGTGGAATCGCTCCAACAAGTTGGCCTTGATTTGTCGATTGCAAAGCGCTATCCCCACGAGCTCTCCGGTGGCATGAAACAGCGCGTTGTAATTGCAATGGCCCTTTTGCTGAATCCTGATGTTTTGATAGCCGACGAGCCGACAACAGCGCTCGATATGGTGGTCCAGTCGCAAATAATCAGCTTGCTTAAAAAATTGCAGAAGGAAAAAGGAATAACGATAATCCTAATAACACATGATCTCGCGCTTGTCTCACAGATAACTGATAGAATAGGCATCATGTACGCCGGACAACTGGTCGAATTCTCCACTACAAAGGATATTTACAAGAACCCACGCCACCCCTATACTCAGGCTTTAATTGAAGCAATCCCTCGTCTGAGGACAAAAGACAAAAAAATACACTTTGTCAAGGGGAGCCCGCCATCATTGCTCAGTCCTCCCACAGGTTGCAGATTCTACGACCGCTGCATCCACGCGATGGATGTGTGCAAGCGCAACCCTCCAGAGTTTGAGACAGAAACAGGGTACGTCCGCTGTTGGCTGTACGAGGGCTCTGAAGAGAACCCCCAACCTTAAAAAGCATGGCATGTCTATAGAGACACCACTGCCTGCAGGTAATTTCAAAAAATGACAAGTACGATATTAACACATTTTCCATTTCCCACGGTCAGGGAAAAGCAAAAGAAAGTCCTTGACATGATCGATTCGGCGATCAAGTCCGGCTATAGGCAAATTTTTCTTGAAGCTCCCACCGGTTTTGGCAAGACACCCGTTGCAATAACTCTTGCCCGATATCTTGGGAGCTCTCATATCTGTACAGCAACTAAAGACCTTCAGACTCAGTACCGGCGTGACTTTCCGTTTGTAGTCGATGTAAAGGGAAGAAGCAACTTTCCCTGTATAGTCAAGGAGGATATGGGGCTTGATGATAGCTGCAACTATGGACCTTGCATTAAGGACGAATCTTACGACTGCTCATACAAGACTCGCCTTATTGACTACAAGGTCGAGGGTCAAGGCACTTTGCACGAGCTGGTAAAGCTTGATCCTTTTGCAGAGCGCAAATATGTGGAGAAGATGAGATCAAAACCAAAGCTGGTCGAGCTAGATTGGCGGCCATGCCATTATTTCCACCAAAAATGGATAGGTAGTCACGCAACCCATACGGTCTACAATTATAGATATTTTCTATCAGACATCTTCTATGCTGGCGCAACACAAAAACGTAAGCTGTTGGTTCTGGACGAAGCACACCAGCTCGAAAATGAAGTTGGTGACTTTAGAAGTTTTACGGTCCGCAAGAACATGCTTCCGTTCTTGAAGATGCATATGCCAGAGAGTAACGTTGATGACATTGAAACGTGGCTTGACCTTTGCTTGAAGCTAAAGGAACGGCTATCTGAGTTTACAGAAAAGGCCCAAGGCATCATAGAGCGTAGCAACCAGAAGGTAACTCTAGAACCATACACTGAAAAGAATCTGATAGATGCGCTAGAACTCTACAAGAACATTGCAGTAGTCATTGACGATATGAAAGCAAACAAGGATAATTGGATTGTGTCAGGTGTCCAGCGCGATTCTGCTAGCCAGCTGGTAAAGGTAACTCTGACGCCACTTGAAGTCTCTAGCTATTTTGATACAATCCTCGACAAGGGTTCGGTCTCGCTTTTCATGAGCGCTACAATCCTTAGCAAAGACCATTTGTGCAAGACTACAGGCCTTGACCCTGAAAAAATCAAATTCATACGAATTGAAGATTCAGACTTTCCAGTCAAGAATAGGCCTATTCATATGATGAATGTGGCATGGCTCAGTGCCAAAACAATGAATGTGAGCATGCCTAGAATTGCTCAGGCAGTAGACAACATAATGTCAATACACAGAAACGAAAAGGGCATAATCCATACTACGTCCTATTCACAGCTCCAATTTATCAGAGACAACGTCAGCAAGGAAAATGCAAGCAGACTCATAGAGACAGCATCAAGCCTTGATAGAAGCGAAGTACTGAGAAAGCACTATGATAGCAAGATGCAGACAGTTCTCATATCTCCATCTCTACACCTCGGAGTAGACCTAAAGGATGACTTATCAAGATTTCAGGTGATTGTCAAGGTACCTTATCCAGACCTTACTGATAAGAAAATCGCTGCGAAAAAGGACCGTGACCCAAAGTGGTATACTTGGAATACGGTTCTACGACTCGTTCAGGCTTATGGCAGGAGCATTCGAAGTAGCGACGACTATGCAACAACCTACCTCTTAGACAGCAGCGCTTCTTATCTTCTTAAAAACGCGCATAGTTTGATGCCCCGCTGGTTTACCGAAGCGATCGTGCAATCTTAGAACATTTTTATGCCTACGGTCGCTCAGAAAAGCGTGAAATTTGTCAAGCGACAAGACTGTTGCTCCCAACGGCACTAGAGGCTACATCGTATTTGGCATCAGCACAAGCATAGCGGCGACCCTGATACTTATTTCGCCAATTTTGTTTACACTTGTAGCATATCCTGACACGTTTATTCTTTCTTGGAATGAGGGGAGGGGTGGCTTTTTGTTCGCCATGGCATTTATTGCAGCCGAGCTTGTAGGGCTGAAATATCCGTTGACAAAGAAAAGACTCCTTATAGTTGCAGGTATGGCTGCACTCACGATTTCATATTTTATTGCATTACCATATGGACTAAGTGACTATATCAGAAATGGAAAAGATGTGTACAACGTGTCGCTTGTGGACAGCTGGATGTGGATGTGGGACTTTGTTGTAATGGCCATATTTGTGGCAAGCTCGCTGGTATTGTTATTTGGCAAAAAGTGGTACAAGATAGCATCCGCAGGAGCCATATATCTGGCAGGAAGTGCACTCATCCTTGCACTTGATGCGTTTTTTCCATTTGATTCTCTTGGACCTCTTCAGATTATAGTGCCAATTTATTTGCAGATCGATCAGGCAATCATTAACTTTATAGATACATCCATTATTAATGTCGGGCCGCAGACACCTAATAGTTCTGCAGAACCTGCACACGCAACAGGTAACCTCCTTGTGATGAATGGTCTCCATGGTCCCTTTGCATTGCAAGTCTTCTGGCCATCCGCGGGTGTACACAGCATGATCATCTATACACTAGTCATGCTGGCGTTACTCATCAAGATGGATATGCCATTAACTAGGAAGCTGATCTACTTTGCAGCTGGAACCTTGGGAACTGTTGCTACAAATCTGGTTCGGATAGTTTCGCTTTCTCTATATGCGCTTGTAGTCACGACAGACATACAGGAATGGGAGGCATTTCATTCGATTGCTGGAGAGATAATGTTTCTGCCTTGGCTTGGCATATACCTTGGAGTGGTAATCTATATTGAGAATAAGAGGATCCGCAGGTTGCAGGCAGGATTGACCAGTGGGACAGCCTCAAACCCATCGACTCTCTAGGAGAGAGCATTAGAGTTGTGGCTTACTCCGGATCTAGTCCGCAGATGCGATAGCAGCGGGAGAATCCTTACCTCCCTTACTGGGGTCACCTATTTCGTCATCTGATCTACTTTGATTTGGATCGAGTATAGAGATTCAAAGCGATGCGATATGCCGCTGGAGATACATACATTGCTCCGACAATTTCTACCATTCAGATTATATACGAGCTTGCCGTCTCATAAATTAGAGGTTCTTTTTGGTTGGTACAAAATAGTTTTCCTATGAGGGAATGGCATGTTGAACACATGGAAAAGACGGTTGTAAAGTACGTCAAGGGTCTGTCAGAAAATGCATCAGGATGGGAGAAGAGAAATCACAAAAAATATGGCAGTCTTGCAAA
>DASUUX010000019.1:0-5368 GCA_036373855.1 Nitrososphaera sp. | reverse complement strand
ATCTGGCAACTATGGGATTTTTGATAGGATTTGTAATAATGATGGCTTTAGATATAGGAATTGGCTAGTGGAGTGATATGGCATAGGTAAGAAATACATGCGGCAACATATTCACGAGTACCTAAAAGCTTCGATATATCGTTCGATAGTAAATAGCAAAGGCGGGTTGACAG
The DNA here is from genome assembly GCA_036373855.1 of Nitrososphaera sp. Taxonomy (GTDB): domain Archaea; phylum Thermoproteota; class Nitrososphaeria; order Nitrososphaerales; family Nitrososphaeraceae; genus Nitrososphaera. Next base: position 5,195 of record DASUUX010000019.1, on the reverse strand, counting down.
CGGAGAACATCAAGAAAAAACTATCTGTCACCATTGAGAGTTCAGAAGAATTTGATACCTGTATGGAAGAGCTGAAGGAGGATGGTCTGATAATGTATAACAAGATAACGGGATTGTGGATAGCTCTATAGATCCACGACACCCCCCATGTTCGATCGATCGCTGATGTTAACGGTAATTCATAGATATCATAAAAAATAAAAGCACAGAATTTTTGATTTAGTGAAGCGACATGATATTATAAGACATCATTAAGATAAAGTTCTTGTAAAAGAACGATCATTTAGATTTTGTAGGAGGTCGAGAGTCCGTTAGAATCTATCCAAACTGCGTTCAATGAGGAACTCTAAAGCTGGCGCATTACCATTTCTAGATATTGGCGAAGCAAGACAGGCTGCTCTGATAACGTACCAGTGGCTGGTCAAAAAATCATTGCCAAAAGGCCAACAGAGGACAACGCCAAACCTCTATGATATGCTATCATGCTTGATAGAGAAAGGCGAAAGACTAGGCTTTAGCTACGATACAAAGATAGAGCAAGGAGAGATGATAGTATTCGTAATAAAAAGCAAAGATAAGAAAAACAATATTATTCCAATTTTCTTGGAACTGTTGCTCACACATATATGCGAAAAGTTAGGCGAATTTGAGTCAGAAATTACCCATACCGAAAGTGGAACAGTTGTTGCCAAAATTAAGTTAGTGTGAGTTCACAAAATATGACCACAGCTCATATGCTGAATAGCGTATGCAATAAAGATGCCCGGCAACAGGCAGACTCTGTCAATATATTTTGCTTGCTATTCTTTTTCTTCTTCTTCTTCTTCTCTAACTTTCAGTTTCTTCTATTAACGGTTCAAATATTCCCCCTTCACTTCATGAAGGTCTAGCAGCCATGTAAGAGAGTTGTTAAGGCCGCCTTGAGTTAATATCCCAATAGGCTTCCTTTGGCTGTCAACAACAAGTAGGTGACAGACCTTGTTGCTTGTCATAACGCGGCAATTTTGATAGACCGTTTAGGGTCTATAGTAAGAAGCGGGATGAAAATATCTGGTTGGCAGGTACATCATTTCAGTCTATTCCTTCGGCGCGCAAACACGGCGCACGAGGTCGCACTTTGCAAGTATACCTATTGGAGATTCCACGCTCTTTCAGTTATCAATAACTACAAGGGAGCTCACATTCCTGTCCCACATCCCATTTGCGACCTTTTGGGCATTGTCAGACGAGCTATGCTTTTAATCCTCTTTGAGCTCATATCACTTATTGAAGCCACACCATTGTTGATGTAAAAGTGGCAAATTGAGCTTCTTGGATGTTTAATATTTCTCATGTCTGCAGTGCATTACACTAGAAACGCACACCTGATATAGGATGCGTGAGACTCTATCGCATGAGTCTTGAAAATATTCCTGTCTCTAGCATTATGGTAAGAGATGTCAAGACGGTTGGTGAAATTGATTCGTTGCAGCAGGCATGCAAGGTTATGCAAATCAACAAGATAGGAAGCGTTATTATCGTAACAATCAATAAGGAATCTGACAGCGTTCCAGTAGGCATTATAACAGAAAGAGATGTTGTAAAGCATATAGCAATAGACCCTTCACATAGCCATTTTTCCGCACGGGAATTAATGAGCCATACTATGGTTACCATAACCTCAAATAATTCTCTCAAGGACGCACTCTACCTTATTGTTTCGAGAGATATACGCCATCTTCCAGTGATAGACGACAGGAAATTGGTTGGCATAGTTACTGACAAGGACATATACAGAGCAATCGCAAAGAACGAATCCTTAATTTCTGCTCTTATTAGCGATGAACTACTGATAAAACATATTGAAGAGCTCGAACAGCCATGGGTTTATAAACTGGGAGAAATTCTCCACAAAAGGCTTGACAACAATGGCATACGAGAATTCGGAGAGCCGAAGAAGAACTAGAACAGTGGATGTAACATAAGCCAATTTGGATCAATATTTTTGACGCTTATCTACAGGGCCTCAGACTACGGATAGGTACAATTGAGTCTATTTGCCAGCGTTTGAAAAAGCTGTTGAAGAAGAAATAGAAGATCGAATTGGGGGTATGAGAGATGGCGGAGATAGAGGAACAATTTTTTATAGAGAAGGCAAAAAACAAAAAGTCAACCTTAAAAATGTCTACGTAAGTCTTAACCATAATTGCAGAGAAGGATGCGACCTTGTTTCTTACGCCTCCTCCATCGCCTTAATCGAGCATATTTCAAGCAATGATAGGTCGATTCTAAAGAATCCTGGCGTCCACTGTGTGTTATATATATCGGCAATACTTCGCACAAGAAGCTTTGGCCAGAAGTAACAAAATGGCTACTTTCAAGATGAAATCCTCCTCTGGTTTCTTGTTTACCGCATTTATTAACCTGTGCTGGAAAAGATACAGATTTCATAATACTCCCATGCTAACTTCAGAAGGTAGCCTCGGCTTGCCAAACTGTTCTGCTACGCGCTTGTACCAGTCGAGTTCTTGTGCAGATAGGGGCCTGATCTTTTTCATAGCCTCTTCAATTTGTCGCAAATGCACTTTTAGCTCCTGAGCATGATCTTCTGCTTCCCTTGGGGTGGAATACTTAGCTATGTGCTCTCGCATTGCAAGGATAACTGCCGCCTGTACGAATGATGCAATATCTGCACCAGTGTATCCGTCTGTGCGGTCAGCCAGTATTTCAATATTTACATCGTCTGCAAGGGGAACTTTGCTAATATGGATTTTAATTATCTTGAGCCTTGAACTGCGATCTGGTGGTGGTATATAGAGCATCCTGTCGAACCTGCCAGCCCTCAGTAGGGCAGGGTCTACAATGTCGGGCCTGTTTGTAGCTGCAATTACGACCACATTTCTTAGCACTTCAAGGCCATCGAGTTCTGTAAGCAGCTGGCTGATGACTCTTTCTGTTACGTGGGAATCTCCAAAGCCGCTTCCCCTCACAGGGGCTATGGCGTCGACCTCGTCAAAGAAAACGATACAAGGTGCAGCTTGCCTTGCTTTTCTGAAAACCTCTCTGACGCCCTTTTCCGATTCACCAACCCATTTTGATAGTAGCTCAGGTCCCTTGATGCTGATGAAATTGGCCTGGCTCTCGTTTGCCACGGCCTTTGCAAGCATGGTTTTGCCTGTGCCAGGGGGACCATAAAGGAAAATTCCTTTGGGAGGAGTGGCATGAGCGTGGCTGAACAGGCCGCGGTAGGTCAGAGGCCATTCTACGGCTTCTTTCAGTTCCTGCTTTACATTTTCCAGCCCGCCTACCTCTTCCCATTTAACGTTGGGCACCTCAACGAATACCTCTCTCATGGCAGATGGTTCCATATCCTGAAGTACTTCTGTAAAGTCCTCCATTGTGACCTCTATTTTGTTTAGAATCTCACTTGGGATATTTTCTGCAGACAAATCTATTTCCGGGAGTACGTGTCTGAGCGCGCTCATCGCAGCTTCCTTTGCAAGAGCCTGAATATCAGCTCCAACGAATCCATGGGTAATTTCTGATAACTTCTCCAAGTCTACATCTCTTGCAAGAGGCATCCCGCGCGTATGAATCTGAAGTATCTCCAGCCTCCCATCTCTATCAGGCACGCCAAGCTCTATCTCTCTATCGAACCTTCCTGCCCTTCTCAGCGCGGGGTCTATTGCATTTACTCTATTTGTGGCACCTATCACCACCACCTTGCCCCGAGATGACAGTCCATCCATTAACGAAAGAAGCTGGGCTACAACCCTTCTCTCCACCTCCCCCGTTACCTCTTCCCTTTTCGGCGCTATCGCATCCAGTTCGTCGATGAATATTATTGAAGGTGCATTTTGGTCAGCCTGTTGGAAAACCTGTCTTAGATTAGCTTCTGATTCGCCATAGAATTTACTCATAATTTCCGGCCCGCTGATGGAGTAAAAGTTCGCATTGGTCTCATTTGCTATGGCCTTGGCTAGCAGAGTCTTGCCGGTACCGGGTGCTCCGTGGAGAAGTACTCCTTTTGGTGCTTCTACTCCAAGCCTCTTGAATAGCTCTGGGTGCCTTAAAGGCAGGTCTATCATCTCCCTGACCTTTTGAACCTCATGCTTGAGGCCGCCTACATCTTCATATGTGACAGCAGGCATCCCTTCTTTTGCTGCAGTTGGTTCTTCTGACAATGAAATCTCTGTATTTTCAGTGATTACTACTGCACCTACAGCAGGATTTGTAGAGCTTACTACAAGATCTATGCGTTGGCCCATTATTGACAATGGTATAATATCTCCCTTGGTCACGAGCTAACCATCAAGAACTCCTGCCAAGTAAACTTCAGCGCCCATTATTCGTAATGGCTCTGTCGGAGCAAGAACTATACTTTTTGCCTTCCTCACTTCCGCTTTCCTTACGTCAACTCGGTCATTGATGCCGACATCTAATTTACTTCGGGTATACCCATCTATACGTATCAGACCTTTGCCATAATCTTGAGTATATGCCGGCCAGTTTAATACAGTAGTCTTCTTCTTCTTCTGCTCAGCAGTGATTTCAATTGCATCCCCGGTCGATAATCTAAGTTCTTCTGCAACTTTTGGATCTATTCTGGCTATCCTTCTTCCAACATCGTTTGTGTATGCCTCTGCTACAGTCAGAGTACCTTTGACATCACGCTTACCAGTGTCTTTGCTAGCAGTGCTAGGCAAATTCTATATTCTCCGAATCCATGTAGGCGTGATTATTAATAATCGTTGAGGATGCAGTGCAATACAGAGTATATTCTCTTCGGTTAAGTACAACCACTTGGGAGGATAGTAAAGGGAGCTATTGAGACTGGAATTTGAGCAGTCATTGAAAAATGGTTCTTTTGGAGTTCACCAAGATTTCGTTATAGTATTGGTCGCAGCAGCAAAACATTCTCAGGAAGCTGGAACAAATGGGAAAAGAAATGGACAGAATGTGCAAGGAGCATTTAGAAGAATAACCCTATCAAACGCCCAAAGAGCTGGTAAGAGAACATGAAACACCAGAGGGCGGTAGGGTAAAGGAAATAGGACCTATAGTATAGGGATAGCCGGCGACGATAAGTTCAGATGGAGGACCTAGGATAATTGTGTATCATCGCGTATTTTCCTGCGCATGCCACAAATGTTCAGGAGCATCTTGAACACTTCTCTACATCATATTAGAAGAAGGGACTTGAATGTGTCTGTCAT
>DASUUX010000018.1:0-7035 GCA_036373855.1 Nitrososphaera sp. | reverse complement strand
GAGGTGGGGAAGCCAGGTTATCCCGGCGGGCTCATAACCCGCAGAGCGGTTTCCACTTTTGCAAAATTGCAGGTGGCCGTAAGTTCAAATCAACCCCTCGCTACTACTTTTTTCAAACAGGAATTTTGTCTTTTCAATGCCATACCTCTGTAACGGCTTTGTCAAATGCCTGTGTGCTTTGGGTGTTGGGATGTATAATCCAGTTTTGATTCTACGCTCCTGCGGTACCAGAATCTTTTTTGTGTTGTGGTCTTTGTGCTTGCACCTGTCACACTGATGGCCCTTATTTTTCCCCTCTGACTTCATACGCTTGCCACACATTTTGCACAATGGGTTCAATGTTTCATAAACAGGCGTAAGCTTGAGCACGCACAAATATTCAACATTTAAAATTTTGGGGTGTTTGGTGGTTCCCTTTCTGACCCCGACACCAATTTCAATGACATCACCCTCTTCAAGCTTGGCTGCGACATTGGCAAGTCCAGTTGGTTCATAGACTGCTGCCGGCATTTCTGCGCCATCCTGCATGACTGTAAAAATGACGTGACCGCCTTCAATTGCATATGGCTTGCTACTAACCTTGCACCCGATATATCCTGCTGTGTATGCCTTGACATTGGCAATTCTGATCTCATTTTGCAGGTGCATGTTCGTCCCTTGGTTTGAGCGAAAAACTGTCCAGCCATCTAGCTCTTCCTCTGGATGCAACGCAGGGAGTGCCGACTCAACTATGTCTGGACTCTCACCTCTTATGCCAAAGAAGACCGGATCTGAGCTATGCGGCGCAATCAACACACGCCCCTGGTTTCGATCGTAATTGTTGAAAGTGTGGGGATAGGTGTCTATGCTAAACTTAATGACTCTCTGCTTGTCTATTACACGCGGCCTGCCCAAGTTCTTCTGCTTTCTGTATGCAATTAGCTCAAAAGTATGATCGCCCCCCAGCAGACAACCCATAGCACCAAGAGAGCCCACAAGTCCCTGCCCATTGCCAAAGGTAAAGTACTGAACGCCAGCGGCCTTGGCTACCTTTTCTGACATCTGTCTGCTCATTACGTCATACATTGCGAGCGCGCTAAAATCTCGAAGCTTTGCAGGCACATAGTCGCTTTCAAGGAATGCAATTGCGGGGTTAGCTCCGCTGCCAATGGCGGAGCCTTCTTCCACTGCCTGCCTGATATAGTCGATGACTCTGTCTGCAGCTTGCACTTTTAACCGCAGGCAAACTGCGCCATTACCCCTAGTTTTCCAAGGGATATTGGGATTAAGCCTAATCAACAATGGATAATCGACAAGCTTTGCGTCCTGTTTTTTCTTCAGATGTTCTACTACCTTGAATGCAAGATGTGTAGTGCACCTGCCCTCACGCGAGTCAGTGTCGTCAAATGCAACGTGGAGGGTGTGCATGATACCTCTGCTGTTGGTGCAGTAGTATATAGTCGTATAATTTGAGAGTTGTAACTTCTATCTATGATCTGTGAGTAGGATCCAGGCATTGTGCCAGACATTAGGCTCAAACCAATGCGTTGTACCATTGAAGCATGTCTGGGATTGCTAAAGCTCGCGCAGGACGACCAGCGAATAGTAACCCCAGATGAGCTCGGGACTCTGTTTACCAATAATATCAACAATCGCAAGTCATCATCATTATCCTCTTCTAACGCATTGGTGGTAATAGAAGGGCTCTGTTTTATCATCCTCGTCTTTGAGAGAAAAAGAAGCTGAAAGAGAAAATGGTGAAGACGATTAAGATTATCAGGATGATATAGTAGTATCTATAACTCGAATCTTGGAATAACAACGATTTGATAACTAATGCTAGATAACCAACTACTAAATGTAAGAAGAAGTCTCAAAACAGTTTGTTAATAATAGACCAACTAACTAAGCAAGAAAGCTGAAGTTCTCTACTTGATTCTCTAATTCAAGAACATTTATAGCTTCCCTCTTTGTGGACCTAATTGGGATGGCGGAAGAAGTAAAGGAAAAAGAAAAAGAAGAGGTTAAACCAACAACACCTGAAGAAGCTGCCAAAAAAGCAGCAGACGTAATAATAAAGCAACTTGAGAAAGAAATTGGTGGTAAGCCTATTCCCGACGATTTGAGGGAGAAGCATCTTGGATACAGAAACATCAAACATGTGAGGACGTTTATAGAACAAAGGCGTGAGTACTACGCAAAGTTATTTCTGACACAATGTAAGCGTGATCTGAAACTTGAGATGATGGAAAAGGGCATAATGCCAAGACCCTCAAAACTAACATTAGGTCAAAGAGAGACAAAAAAAGCAGGAGTGGCAGACTACTACAATATCGATGAATCGACAATGATGCACTTATCAAAGAACTAAAAATGGTACGGCGAATATCTAAAGGAGAATTCAGTAAAGGCTAGGGGATTTGCGCTAGAGAGAAGAAATCTAACCGGTGCTTCCAAGGTTGTACGAAAAGGCCATAACCAATTATAGTTTTTGCCGCTGGCATGTACTGGCTAATGATTCCTGTTCCTCTTCCCTGCATATTTGAATTATATCGCTGTTATAAAAAGGGCGTAGTGTTTAAATAGTTTCAGCATGGATCGTTGGGTGAGTGAATTAGATGCCAGTCGCAATACTTCCTGATATTAGCGAACAACACTGCATCGGCTGTGCGCTCTGTGTAGAGATTTGCACTTCCCTCGGTCCAGATGTGCTCAGAGTAAAACCAGTCGAAGGATGGAAGAGAGGTAAAGCCTTCGTGTTCTATCCAGAAAGATGTATCTCTGATGGAGCATGTATTGGAGTTTGCCCCACAAAGGCAATCTTCTGGATGAGGCCGATGGACTACACGCCAGGACAGCCAATCCCCTTGAAGAAGTCAGGCCTTTTCGCAAAGGGCTGGGAAGAAGGTTAGTCCCTTCGACAAACTTCTTTTTTTAATTTTTATTCTCTTCAATAAATTATTAATACCGTATTTGCTCGCTTATCATCCAGTTGGTCAACTGGGACGAAGAGATTAAGGGCCACCTCTTCTGGGTTTGGGGTGGAGAAGAAGGGCTTTTCAAGCGCGGCAAAGAGGGTATGCTAGTCGTCACGGACAGGCGTCTTGCCTTTATCATAAAGACAGACATGACCTATAAAATGCATGAAACCCATTCCATTAGACAGTTAAAGCGTTTTGAAGCAGGCGAAAACATCTTTCGGCCGGCTGAAGGCTACAAGTTGGAGCACCTCAAAAAAGACCTTGCCAAGAGCCCTGATAACCTCCAGATTCCATTCAGCCAGATTCTGGACGTCCTCCCAGAGGAAAAGGACTGGGGGACACTTCTTAAGGTGAAGATGAACCTTGGCTACAAAGCAAAGGTTCTCAAGTTCTCGATAGTGAAGGGATGGGTAAAATATCCTGCAAAAGATCCACTTGAGTTTCAGCACATGGATTGGAGACCACTTATAAACTTGGTGAAGACGTCGATTTAGATTTATTACAATATTTGCGAGCAGAACTTATATGATTTAAAAAAGATAGACAAGGACATTTCCATTCTGATAATATATAGGAGAATACTGGATCCAAAAAGCTTCTTTACAATAAGTTCAAGTCGCTTGAAATGTCAAAGCTGTTTTTACGACTTGTACCGCAAGTATTGCCTGATACTCTTTATCAAACAGGACCTCTGCAAGGGCAAGTCTGAGATTGTCCCATATGAGATCTCCTAAATATAAAGGAAATGCGTAGCACAGCATGATAGTGATTGCAAAGTAATATAATTAGGCAACCTGCTGCCTACAGTTCGCATATTGCTAAGAAAGTTATTCGTTGTAGGTGTTGGTCCTGGCTCGCCAAAGTATCTTACCGATGCAGCTAAAGAAGCCATTGCCAAGTCCCATTACATCATAGGCTACAAGTATCCGCTGTCGACAATCGAGGATATTATTGACAAAAGCAGGCAGCAGGTGTTTCAAGTCACAATGCAGACACAAGAGGGCGTCTATCAGGACATTTACGCGAAAATGAAGGATGGCGAGTACTGCACTGTACCTTTTACAGGCGATGCCAATTTCTCCGAATCGGAGGTTGTCGACAGGCTGCTGGAAATATTTGGGAGCGACAATGTTGAGGTGATTCCCGGTATCAGCTCCATCCAAGTGGCTGCGGCCAAGGCCCGTATCCCGACTGACAAGGCTTTCATTGTTACCTTCCATGTGACAGACGACATCGAGCAGAAAAAGCAGGAAATGCTGCAGGCAGTTAGGCAGGGCAGGAGCGTAATACTGTTACCTCGGCCTTGGTCAAGAGACAGATCAATGCACTTTATGCAATCTGAAATTGCAAAATTCCTGCGTAAAAGTGGCATCGACACTACTAAGCTGAAGGTTTGGGTCTTTGAGCATCTGACAACTGAAAAGGAAACAACATTCAGAGGCGCGGCCGTCGATCTTGAAGGAAGGGAGTTCAGCGACCTGTCTGCTATGGTAGTAGATCAGACAAAGAGGCAAACATACCTCAATTTCTAGCCGGAGTTTAAATATTAAATTAGGCCTATTTTTTGTGTATGTCGTCAATACAAAACAAGTCTGTTGGCATTATGCGGGGCGATGATAAAGGCTCAATCAGATATTGTGTTGAATGTGGCGCAAAGATGCCTAAGTCACAGAAGATCTGTCCTGCATGTGGCGAAAGCCAATAATAACATCCTACTCTTTATACCTCTTTTTTTGTTATAAGATCTAAAACCTTGGTTTAGATTATTTAAGTGAAGCCTCCTAATGCTGCAGAGACGCTCTTCCTGCTTGACGGGCATGTCATTGTCATTTATCGCAACAACTATGTGATAATGGCACCTGTATGAGTGATCCAAAGCCAGTAAGGCTAAGTCTCACTTCACTGGCACTCAAGAAGAAGTATCATTGGAAGGTCGATCTATGCAGGAGTATTGTAGTTCAACAGGTGGAATTGTAACAACATATTCGCTCCGCCGATGAGTCTTATCGAAAAGTATGGCATAATGAGACATAGCAGGGGCCGCCTAGAAGAACCCTCATGATTCCACCGGATCTATGGCAATGCTCGCGTCAAGGCCGCCCAGTCGCTCTATTATCTGCCACTCTATTACTGCGGCTACAAACAACACTACTATAGCAATACCCAGTTCTATCAGAGTCGGGATGGCATATTTACGCCAAGGCATTCTCTTAAAAAGGTAGTAGATTAGCATCGCGCTCCTTGACATCGCAAGGCCATAGACGAATACTTCCATGATGCCAAAGGGCGTTATCAGGAGGACAAGCGGCGAAACCTCTCCTAGTATGGGCGACGAGCTTGCAAGCGCGCTGAAAATTGAGCCTGTGGCAAAACCAGAGAATGCCCCAAATGCTGAACCTACTGCAGGTACAAACATTATCAGGGTGATTCGGATGTTGTTCAGAAAGATGCCGTTCTGATCGATCCCCTCTATCTGCTTCGAGAACTCACGCGTCAACATCTCGGCTTCCTCCTCGCTCATGGGTAGTGCCGCTCCAGTGGAATAGGCAATCAGAAATGCAACTGCACCAAACGCGAGGTAGATGAGGCGCCGCTTGCTGATCTTAAAACGCAACAGGACTGGTTGAATGTGGTATTGTATAATTAGTTTTGTCATCCTCTGCCACCTCCCTTCTGTCCAACTTTGTCTTTTTATGTATGTTGAACATAACAATAGCGGTGAACCATTCCGCAGCGACGACAAGTGCGGGAAATACTGTTTTTCCGCAGTTCTTTGCATTTGGTAATGATCCTATAGACTTTGTGGTTCAGGACATTGCGGTAATCATGGTAGTTGCAGCGATAATGCTTGCGATCGCGTTCAAGTTGAAGCAGCCTATGGTCATAGGCTATATCATTGCCGGCATGATAATTGGGCCATATACTCCACCTTTCAGCCTTGTCAAGAGCCCAGAGACTCTGAATCTCTTTGCAGAGCTAGGCATAATCATGCTACTCTTTGTTACTGGTACTGAATTCCCTATAGCCAAACTTCGCTCGGTGGGCAAGATATCTATAGCTACTGCTCTTGCAGAAGTGCTAGGAACGCTCTTGATAGTGTTTTTTATCGCCCAAAGCCTTGGGTTCCACTTTTATGATTCTCTCTTTCTTGCCTTGGCATTATCAATTACTAGCACCGTCATCACGATCAGGATACTAGAGGAAGTAGGCCTAATACGCGATAAATCGTCTACGCTCATTCTTGGAATGCTGATAGTCGAGGACATAATTGCCATCAGCGCTCTTGGCATCTTGCAATCCTTTGTTGCAACTGGCGGTAACATGTCCATTGTGAACATCGCCATCGTCCTTGGAATAGTGGGCGGCTTTATCGGTGGCGTCATCATAATAGGCAGCAAGTTCGTCCCAAGGATAATAGATCGGGCCGGCAAGACAAACGATTATGCGCTGCTCTTGATAACTATTCTCAGCATCGCCTTTGGGCTGTCCTTCCTTGCAAATGGCCTTGGCATGTCTGTCGTGGTTGGTGCCTTTCTTGCCGGCGTACTTGTCGCCGAGAGCAGGAGTGCGGCAGTAGCAAGGATAATCACAATCCCCCTGCGGGATATGTTTGCAGCGCTATTCTTCGTATCAATAGGCGCGCTCATGAATGTGTCGCTGATCCCTGCATTCATAATCCCTGCCATAATTCTCATACTGACCTCTTTTGCCTCAAAGCTACTAATAGTCACTGGCATTTTGGTAAGGGCGCGCTATGACAGCACAACTGCGCTTAGGGCTGGCCTTGGAATGTCGGCTACCAAGGGAGAAGTATCATTGATTATTGCCAAGGGTGGACAGGATGTAAACGTCATCACTCCTTTCATTCTGCCACTACTTGGTGTAGTCACAATAGTGACGACGTTTATAGGACCATTCATCATAAGGGTCGGAAGTCGATTCAAGCTGACTGAGCCAACTGAAGCAGATGCAAAGAAAGAAAAAGAAGAAGAAGAAAGTTAATAATAATTGCAGAGTTTTATCAGGCAGATCAGCGCAACTGCAATTGATCCTACAAAGGTCGCAGACTAGTACA
>DASUUX010000017.1:0-4671 GCA_036373855.1 Nitrososphaera sp. | reverse complement strand
CGAATCAGGATGCAGTATGTGCCTTGGTATGAACCCTGATATACTTGCACCCGGTGAGCGATGCGCAAGCACTTCAAACCGCAACTTTGAAGGAAGGCAGGGAGTTGGAGGAAGGACACACCTTGTGAGTCCCATTATGGCTGCAGCAGCTGCAATCGAAGGACACTTTGTAGATATAAGGGAGTGGCTCTAAGTGGAACCTTTTATAGTGCTCAGCAGTAAGGCAACGCCACTTGACAGGGTAAATGTTGATACAGACCAAATAGTGCCAAAGCAGTTTTTGAAGCTAGTTAATAGGACTGGCTTTGGCAAGTACTTGTTTTACGATTGGCGCTTTGATATGGACGGCAAGCCAAGGAGCGACTTTGTGCTAAACAACCCCCAATACTCTGGCCGGCACATACTGCTTACACGTGATAACTTTGGCAGCGGCAGTTCAAGAGAGCACGCAGTCTGGGCCATACTTGACTATGGGTTTAGAGCGATAATTGCACCATCATTTGCAGATATTTTCTACAACAACTGCCTTAAAAACGGAATACTGCCTGTACGGCTTCCAGATTGTGAAGTAGATTATTTGTTCAGTAACGAAGATCTTTACATCGAGATTGATTTGGCAAAACAGACATTCACAGCCGGCCTCCACACTATGCATTTTGAGATAGACAATTTCCACAAGAAACTGCTACTTGAAGGCTTGGACAGCATTGGGCTCACCTTGCAGCTTGAAGACTATATTGCAAGGTATGAAACACAGAAACAGATGTTTGCTGTGCACGGAAATTAACAAGATTTTTATCCTAACTTCATTAAGGGAGGACGAAGGTAGTTGGCTGGCATTGTGGCTATTTATAGCTACGGCTCGAACAGCAAGAACAACATCATCTACTACCTTGCCCATTCTATGAGGAGGTTGCAACACAGAGGCAAGGCATACTGGAAAATGATAGTAGGCGAAGCTACCGCCGGTGCAGAAGGGTCTCTTCCTGCAGACGAAACAATCCTGCGCATCGCACAAAAGGAAAAGCTTCGTGGAAACAATGGCATTGGCTACCTCTCAAAGAGGCCACCGCCCTTTCCCAGCATGAACAGCATCTGGGTTGCGTTTGATGGGTTCTTCGTAGATACTGAAAAGCTGCACCTGCACCCATACATGAGTTCTTCAAGGGACTCTGATTCGCTTTTCAAAATCTACCATATTTTCACTCAACTCTTAATTTTTGAGAAAAACCCTGAGCGGGCGGCCGAGTTTCTAGACAGGCACCTCAGAGGGAACCTCATGATCAAGGTAGGCGACGGAATTTACGTATACCGCGACAGGACTGGATTCAAGCCACTTGTAAGTGCAACCAACCGTGACAAGACCCTAAATATCATAGCATCTGAAAACTCTCTCAGGACTTCTCTCATTAACATGGAATTTGCAGATGTCAAGCCCGGACAACTATTGAAGATCGACAAAAACGGTGGGCTTGAAGTCCTCACAAGCGAGTCTACAATAAGGTTGATGATGGATCCCTTTGAGTTCATAAGGGAGTCAAATGTCGTAGCGACGGTCAATGGCAAGAGCATCTACCAGATCCGCAAAAATATCGGCAAGGAGCAGGCCAACTTTTTGTCTAAAGAGTTGGATGTAGACTTGGCCTTTGCAGAACCTGATTATACTCGCCCAATGACTCTAGGCTTTAGCCTTGAATATCAAAAGCACTCAAAGATGTTTGAGCTAGCAGAAGGTGTAATTAAGGATAGATACGATGACGCAGACCCCATGATCGACTTTTCAGAGCAGGTGAGCAAAAACAAGCTACTCACCACTGGCAGATCACTCAAATTTGTCATCCAAAATCTAGTGCAGGGAAAGAAGATAGCTACAGTGCAGGGCACAATCCAGACAGGCAGCACAACGCGGGAGACGATATATTATCTAAAGAACACTGGCGCAAAGCGCATCGACGTAGCCGTAAGCTATGTGCCGACAGTGGATGGAAGGCAGGTTGGGTTGTATACACAAAACCGCGACCTCATTGCAAATAAGTACCTGGGCAAGGTATCATCCATCAATGAGCTCAACCAAAATATTGCCAGAGAGCTAGGGGCAGATTCCTTATATTACAACTCGCCGGCTGTTCTAGCAAAAGGTATCGGGGTGTCAGAAAACGACCTGTGGTTTCCTGAGTGGGTGAGGTTCATTGATTACAAATAAGAGCAGGCGATATCCATCCTGCAGAATCCGCCTCCTCAGCCTGACAACAGTTAGGTGCTATATTGAGATGCAGCATATTCAATGTAAATGTAGATGATGTGCTAATAAGACCTCTAGGTCACGCCCTCTCAGCACAACTCCATGTAGTCCTAGACCAAAATTTAGCTTTGAAAGAAGCCCATGACATTTTGAGAAAAATCAACGCTGCTGTATCAGAAAGGTTTGTAACAGAAGAAATGACGGTAATTCCCCGTCCAGACTAAAATATTATTTGTTGTAGCTATCTCTCTGCAGAGCATATCTCCTTGCGTCAAATATTTGAGACCCAGCCTACTTGCTTAGGACTGTAATTTCTTCTAGTGAAAGAAGTAAATGTATTTAAGTTCTTGAACTTTACATGTAATGCTCAAAGTAAGATTTGGATGACCATTCTTTTCAAAAATTCTATCACGGGTGCTGCTGCTATTCTTCTTTTCCTTATAACAGGACTAATACCCTATGGGCAGCACCATCTTCGATTTACTGCTGAGGCAGGAGGAGGAGCATGTATAGACTATGATAGAACAGAAAACACTATCACCATCACCATTAACTGCAACGCTTCCTTTCTAGATGTTGTCGAAGCGATAAATGATCCAGACATACTTGAGAACCTTGGAGATAGCGAGTATCTTCTAAACGCTAACCTGGAAGTAGCCGATGGTGTCACCTTTGAAATGACATCAAATGGTGATAATCTACAATACCTAAAGATTGCTGGTGCAAATGGGATAATAGTTTATGGAAAAATACTGATAAACGGTGTAAAAATAACATCGTGGGATATCTCAGATGAGGATGTAATCCAACAAAATATCAATGGCACTATTCGCCGTGGCTATATGCAATTTGCTGCAAGTGAAGGTGCTCAAATAATAAATTCGGAATTTGGATATCTAGGAGATGTTGAACCTGGACGAAGGGGATTTGACCTCTTGGGAGGCGGAGGGCCATCCCATGATATGGAGATTAGAGGCAGTAAGTTTCATGATATGTGGATGGCATTTTATTCCAGAGGGGCATACAATATTGTAGTTGATGGTAATGAGTATTACAACAATATCAAATACGCTTTGGATCCTCATACTGTAACTTATAATATGAATATTACAAATAATTGGCTTCATCACAATCCAATAGGGGTAATCTGTTCGGATAGATGTTATAATATTCTCATTGAGGGGAATTTGGTAGAGCACAATGCAGACCATGGGATATACTTTTCAAGAAACATGCATGATTCAATCGCAAGAAATAATCATGTCTATAATACTACTTCTGGAATAACAGTATCGGAATCACCAAATAACCAGATTTATAACAATACAATTGAAGGAGCAACATCACAAGGAATACGTTTGTTTAATCCTGATATACCAGATGATGGCTTGACAGAGGACAATTTGGTCTATAACAATACGATAACTAGCTCTGAAAATGGTATTGTAGCAGCAAGAAGCCATGATAATATTGTAGGAAATACCACATTCTCTGATATAGAATCAAGCGAATACCGCTTATCGGGAAATTCAAGTATGATAATAAGAGGGCAATATTTTGATAGTGCCTTAATATCAGACGACGGCTCGGAAATAGGTAGTCAGATAGAGATTGCATCTTCTGGAATAATAGACGTGATAGAAGGAGGAGCAAGAAGTGATGGAGAAGCAGATGGTGATGATGAGGAAGACGAAGACGATGACGAGGGGGATGAGGAGGAAGGTGAAGGAGAGTTGTACGATACATACAATGAACCGTATAGGAAGAGATTGAGCAATGGTGACAGTATTACAGTCAGCTCATAAAACCACAATTATTACCAGAAATTGACATCAATGATACGACTATCTTTGTGAATTGTTGCAATGCAACAAAATTCCTTGATAGGTATTAACAGTCAGCTAGAACAGCAAGAAAGGGGAAAACTCCTCAGATCATGTAGGATCATGACCACAATAACCGACATTTCAGCCTGCTCTAATTCTGTTCAGTATGTCAGACTCTACCCAATTCTAATGTCTATACTCCTTTACCATTACAAAGAGCTGCCCAATGTATCTTAGAAGTTGAGTAGATAGAGGCCAAGAGTCAACAACAGCAAACGAGGGTTGACGAAGAAAGAAGAAAAACAAGAAAAAGGAAGCAGATTTGCCGCCATCACCATCACCACTAGTTAAAGTTATCAGAATTTTAAAGTTTCTACCAGATAAAACAAGAAAATTAGTTGGTAAAATTCATGTTGTTATTCTCATTGTCGGACTTCTCTCTCTTCTCTACTCTTTGTACCCTACATCTAGACTTGTTGTTGTGGATGTTGTTATGCTGCCTTTATCATACCATCCATCTGATTGTAGGTCTCAAGAAACCTTAGACCTTTTTCAGTAGTCTTGAATGTTCGAGTATCTAAGTCATAGCTAAGTAAGTTGTTT
>DASUUX010000016.1:0-8630 GCA_036373855.1 Nitrososphaera sp. | reverse complement strand
GTGTAGTACTTGTAACTGTTATGGTAAATGATGCTGTTCCTACATTACCAGCTGCATCATAAGCATTGCACTGTACTGTGGTAGTAACACCTACTGGAAAAGTAGAACCAGAAGGTGGATCACAAGCTATTGTAATGTTGCCTCCAACATTATCGTCTTGTCTGATAATGTCAGACTCTAATACAGCTTGACCATCTACATTATCTACTGCTCTTACATTGTATGTTACACTAGTACCACTTGGATCAGTAGTTTCAACTTCCATGTTATTAGGTACAGTAACAGTAGGTGGTGTGGTATCTCCTCCTCCTCCTGGTGTTCCTGTAACATTGCCTAATGTTGTTGTTTCATTGCCTAGTGTCGTCGCATTGCCTACTAGTGGTTGTTGTTGTAGAAGGCTGCTGACTGTCTCACAATTGTTGGATGGAAAATTAAAAGACTCTATGTTAATACACGTATCGATGCCTTCACCACCGTCACCAAAGTCACCAGGAAGGGTTGCAGGATTTCCACCATCTAGTAAGTCACTATCAGCGTTGCCAAACATCTGGTCATTACCCTCGCCGCCCTTCATGTTGTCATTACCAATGTCGCCCCTCATGCGGTCATCACCATCGCCGCCATCCATGAGCTCATTACCATCGCCGCCATCAATGCCGTCATCACCAGCTCCGCCATACATCTCGTCATGACTAGCCTCTCCAAACATGAGGTCATCACCAGCTCCGCCAGACACGATGTCAATATGATCGCCGCCCCTCATCTGGTCATCACCAGCGTTGCCAAACATGTTGTCATTACCAGCTTCGCCCATCATGTTGTCATTACCAGCTCCGCCATCCATGTTGTCAATACCATCGATACCCCTCATCTCGTCATTACCATCGCCGCCATTCATGCGGTCATTACCAGCGTGACCAAATATGCGGTCATTACCATCGCCGCCATTCATGCTGTCATCACCATCGAAGCCATTCATGCCGTCATCACCAGCTCCGCCATCCATAATGTCATTACCACCGAAGCCAATCATGTAGTCATTACCCTCGCCGCCATCCATGCGGTCATTACCCTCGCCGCCACCCATGCCGTCATCACCAGCTTCGCCATTCATGCGGTTATTACCCTCGCCGCCATTCATGCTGTCATTACCCTCACCACCGCAGATAGTGTCATCTCCACCATATCCTCTTAGTGTATCGTCCCCTCCAAAACCAGCAATAACATCTGGACCTTCTGTTCCATCTATGACGTCATTGCCAGGAGTACCAGGAAGGGTGACATTTAATCCCTGGCAAGTAGCGACGGGATCAGGTGTTGTTCCTGTGTCGTTAGTTGGTGGTGAAGGGGTCATTCCTCCTCCTCCAGTCCCATTCTGAGTAGGAGTATTAGTTACGTTGTTTATTATGTTAATTACTTGGTCAATGTTTGTTATCTGAATATTTTGGACGGTGGTAAATTGGGAGATTGCGCTGTTTATCTGCTGCTGTTCTTCTGGAGTTAAAATCCTTGTATCAGCATTATTTAAGTCAGATGCGCAAATAACACCTACTGCAGCTGGAAATCTTCTGTTTTGCTGATCCTCATTCCCTACTACTGCCATCCATGCCATAAAGCCTTGAGGCAGGTCTATCGCGTATGACTCTAATACTTCTAGTTCAAATCCACCCAAAATCTCTTGTCCAGATTCTGCAAACTCGCCAGGTAGACAATATGCGACAAGTACAGATACAGAATTAGGATTAATCCAGATAGGCTGCGACCACCTTGGAGTATAGACAACTCCACTTACCTGTTTTTCTGTTTCATTTAAGTCTCTAGTTGTTGCAGCTATTACATTTTGCAGACGATTTTGCTGCTCTTGCTCCTCTGGTGTTAGCGGAGGTGATATTGGTGTTAGTGATGGTGGTGGTATTGCCTGATCGGTTGTTACAGATTGGGGTGTTGTTGATCCTGCTTGTTGAGCCATTGCTAATGATACTGATGATGATGCAAACGCTGCAAGCAAAATTGCTGCAAGCAAGAAAACGGCAATTGAACTCAAGAACATAGGACAATTGACTGATGCTTGTACATAAGCTTATCCTTAGCAGTGGATGATATTATAAGCGGCATTAGAGCCAAACGACCCTTTTTCCTTACTCTTGTTCTTGCTGATTCTCCATTAATTGCTCCGTAATATTATAAGCTATAGCTGCTGCTTTGAACTTTTCGCACATATGATACAAAGCAAGCATAATATCATTATTGTAATACTCTTTTGCCTCCTGTTTAAGATTCTCAATCCATTCCAAGGCTACCTGCGCTTCTTGAGGATTATCGCTGAAATACTTCGTAAAAAACTCTGGATTCTCTCGTGATTGTTTCCACATCCACTCTCTAAACCTGGCAACCTGCTCCTTTGTATACTTGTCACTATTTGACATGTTGGCAATAGTTCGCAGAAAGTTGTCAACTGGATTGCTGCTCTGGGTGTTGGTGTCCGTGTTGCTGTTGCTGCCGCTCCTTCTGCTGGTGCTGATGACGATGAAGATGATGATGATGACGATGACTTTGCTACTGCTACTATATTCTGTCTTCGAATTTCGCCTGCTGTGTGAATTATCGCTTTTTCTTCTTCATTGTTATTAGTAGTAGTAGTAACCTGCTGCTGCAAGTTGTTAAGAAGTCGATCTTCCTCCTCCATCACCATATTACAGCTTGTCCTAAACTGTGCTTACATATAAGATACATTGTTATTGTATATTATGGCTTTATAATCTCCATTTCTTCCTCTTCCTCGTACATCATTGTCATGATATGTTTATTCCAGCAATCTGCGCAAAAGTTCTCGTCTGCGATGAGTTTTTGTTCAAAAGTGATGTCCTTTGTATCGTATATTTCACTGCAGATGACACAAATGTTCGTTGGCATCTTGAAAACTTCTCCACATCAAATTAAAAGAAGGGACCTGAAGGTGTCTGTCATCAGTCTTTGCAGATCGCGCTGGGTTATTATGCCAACATAATACTTGCCGTTTTCTTTAACCAAGAGTCTACGCACCTTTCGCTTGATCATCATATCAGCGGCTTCGCCAAGCGTGGCATCAGAGCCTATCGAAATTAATGGCTTGCTCATTATCTTGCCTACTATGGTGTCAAGATTTACCTTGCCGTAGCCTATAGACTTCATTATATCGCGCTCTGTAACAATGCCAGCAGGCTGACCATCTTCAGTGATCACAACCGAGCCAAGATCCTTCCGAACCATGGTCTTGACTGCCGATCTTATGCTACGCTGTGCTTCTACTGAAACAATATTCTTGCTCATAGCTGCCCTGACTCGTACCGAAGGATTTAGTGCCATAGCAGTAACGGCTACGTGGTGAGTATTAATGATGACGAACGCATTGCCATTCTGTGCATTACAAATCTAGAAGTCTATGAGGAGGCTGTTGTCCTTGCCCTGACCTCTGCAAAAAACTTGTCCAGATATTGCAAAGTGATGGACTAGAATTCTTTTTCAATGCAACCTTTAGATTCTCTTATCTTCGCTTCAATTCATCAAGGTAACATATCATATTTATCAACTAAGTCTGCACTACATGCATTACAGAGAAATGCATGGCATCGGCAAAATGGGTCTCCGGCAGTACTGTCACCGCATATGGGCTCATACAATTGCTGCTAACCTTCAGATCACGTTCTTCAGTTTGAAGTTTGAAGTTGCATATTTACTCTTGCCTACAAATTTTATTTAGCAAGGAAGGATGCAGTCGCCTGCATTGTGCATATTGACTACTATTTTCTAAGCCCTTTCATTACAACATCCCAAGGAGTTACAATCCGATTATTCTTCAATAGAAGGCATGGAGTACTGACCTCTGATAGGAATTCTGCTGCGATGCAAGCCGGTATGCTTTGTTTGACATACCTTGGAGCTGCCGTATCAAGAAGGTCCACACTGACAGCATCTAGCCCCATTGGACTTGCCATTACGCGCCTTCCTTCATAGCTTAAAAGAAACTCCAATATTTTGCGGTCATTTATTATGTCAATATCATCCTTGTTTTCGTTCCTCACACCCAAGTTTCTAATGCCTTTTTCAAGCATTAGTTCCAGAGCCTTTTCAATACTAGTGTTGTACTTAACAGAGACTAACTGCGAAGCCATCTCTCCAACAGGCGTGACCAGCTTGCCGGTCAAAACTCGAAGGATGTCTCGTATAGAAAGGGAGGTTGAAACCCTGCCATCGATGGCTACCGGCACAAATGCAAACCTAGTCTTCCTAAAAATGTCTAGCGCTACGCTCAAGGGCTCACTTGCTTCCAAGACTGATGGGGAATGGCTCATGATCTGGGACGCGGGTGACTGGAACCACCTGTCCCGATGCTGCAGGATGTACTGTATGATGTGCTTGCCGCCTATCCTGCCAACTGGTTTCTGACCATCAAGCACCACAAGCCCATCGACATAAATCTGCGGCCCTATAGCCAGAAATGTCCCTACCTGTAATAACGAATCTGCTGGGCTGACGCTTAAAAGTGGCCGCTTGAAAATGTGGGGGACTGTGTCGCTTATTGGCCTTTCTATTTCTGTGAGTTGCATGCAATCTACGACCTCAAATTACAGATGCGCAGCCCAAGAGCTTGAGGAGCCTCTTCGCCGTCCGCTCATCCATTTTCAATTCTTCAGATATGTCCTTTATTGAGATGTCGACCTCGTACATTCTGGATAGCGGCTTTACCAACTGTGCTTCAATTCTGGTGATGGTGCTTTCTATCTCACCTGTCATATGCTCACTCGGAGGGACTGATGGATAAGCGTTAGGAATTTTGTGCATGGCACTGCATTCATACTCTTGATAGAGAAATTGAACCTTTCTTTGCTCGGTTTCCACTGAAAGATATCTTTTGGTCATAGCTAGCTGCCATAACTCGTAAGGTAGGATTTAGGACCATATCTCTGACGGTTACCTAGAAGATGTTAATGATCACTAATGCATTGCCATTATGTGCATTGCAAATCAAGAATTCTATAATGACAACCTTTCCCTGATCTGTGCAAAAATTTTGTCCAGATATTGCGAAAATGCCGACTGTGCCGCGTCCTTGCCTTCAAACCTGACTCTGACGACCGGCTTTGAAATCTGTATTCTTGCCCTCAAGTCTGCAGGAGTTGAAAAAACTACCGCGTCGCAATCAACACTGTTTATGGTCATCTCGAGATCTTTTAGCTGTTGTGTGCTGTAGCCTAGAGCTGGGAGCACTGCACCGATCCAGGGATAGTTCTCATATGCTCTCTTGATAGAGCCAACCGCATATGGTCTTGGGTTGATTAGCGTACAGTTTAGCTTGCGCGCCGCAAAAGCGCCAACACCTTCTCCAAGCTCTCCATGGGTTATTGAAGGGCCATCCTCCACTACCAAGACCCTCTTGCCTCTGATTAGATGCGGCTTGTCAACAGCTTCCTCTGATCTTACTTTGAATATCTTTGCTTTTGCATTGATACTTTGACACGATTCTATTACCTTTTCCACGGTATGCTCGTCAGCCGCATTGACTTTATTGATTACGATGGCATCCGCAGTTCTTACGTTTACTTCGCTTGGGTGATATCTGACCTCGTCTCCCGCCCTCAGGGGATCGGCGACAGTGATCGTATAATCTGAGACGTAGAATGAAAAATCATTGTTCCCGCCATCCCAGATTATCACGTCTGCCATGTTTTCAGCAAGCTTGAGGATCTTTTGATAGTCAATTCCGGACAGAACATCAGTACCTTGTTCTATATGGTCTGCATACTCTTCTTCCTCTTCGATTGTAATCATATATTTTTTGAAATCCTCTGTTGATTTGAAATGTTGCACAGCTTGCGCTTCCAGATCACCATAGGGCATAGGATGTCTTACTATTACCGCGTTTAGGTGGGCTCTTCTGGCCCCGTCCACTACCATTCTTGCAATCGTGCTCTTGCCCGCCCCTGTCCGGGTTGCCAAGATGGATATGATTGGCTTTTTTGATTTCAGCTGAGTGTCGCGCAATCCGAGTAGCACAAAAGATGCACCAGCAGCAATTACCTTGGAAGCCGCATGCATGATATTTTCATAGGACACGTCGCTATAGCAAAAAAAGACTTCGTCCACCTGGTGCTCTGATATGAGTTCAGCCAGCTTATGCTCGCTAAAGATAGGTATACCATCTGGATATCTAACTGGCCCTGCCAAGCTGGCGGGATAGACTCTGCTTTCTATATAGGGTATCTGAGCTGCTGTAAACGCAACAACTGTGTAATTTGGATTGTCACGGAAATACACGTTGAAATTGTGAAAATCTCTGCCAGCAGCCCCCATTATGATAGCTTTTCGAACCATACTCAAACCTCCTTGATCTCTGAGATTATTATTATTAATTTATTTGTGGATGACTGTGCCAGTCCTACCCGCAAGGGCTTCACCCATATTTGTCAAGCTGCATATTATCGCGCTGTTTCTCGTATTTTCTGCAAACCTTACTGCAGCTCTTACTTTTGGTGCCATGCTTCCTTCCTCAAATTCACCATTTCTGAGATAAGTCTTCATTTCCCTCGCAGTGACATTTCTCAATAGCTTTTTGCTGTCAATATAGTCAAGATAGGCACCATCAACATCTGTCAAGGACACAAACTTAGAAGCACCTACGCTTGTTGCAATCTTCTCGCTAGTAAGGTCTTTATCCACCACCGCCTCAACGAATACGGTTCTCCCGCGGTCCTTTACTGCGGGTATGCCACCCCCGCCTGCTGTTATTACCACATACTCCTTTTCGAGTAGATCCTTCACTGCACTGGAACCGCTGATGTACAGGGGATCTGGAGATGCGACCAGCCTTCTGTATCTGTTCGAGCTGATCTCTTTGAAAATACAGTCAGGATTTAGATTTTTGGCTTCTTCCAGCTGGTTCTGGTCGTAAACGGGCCCAACAGGCTTGCTTGGTTTTTTGAATGCAGGATCTTTTTTGGATACATATACTATTGAGACCAGGCTAACTATGTCATCGCAGCCACGGTGACATGAAAGAGAAGACTGGATTATAGATCCAAGGAGACCTTGCGTCTCTGCAACACAAGCGTACAGCGGAAGTGCAGGAACAAGAGGCCTTGCCGATTCATGCCTGAGCAAGGCATCGCCCACTTGCGGTCCATTGCCATGCGTAATTATGACCCTGTAACCCTTTCTGATAAGTTTGGCTATCTCTCCAGTTACCGATGAGACGGCTTCAAGCTGCGATTGAAAAGTCCTAGACTCGCCGACTATGGCATTGCCTCCTAATGCTAGAACTAAAATCTCCCCAGTCAATACGATCAATCCATATCGGAACATCAATATTCATACTTTGCATGCTGTAATGAGACATCGTCAGGTCGTCAGTAGCTTTAGCATAATTGTCAAGTGTCAGCAACGCAAGACTTGACAGAATCTCAACTTCGTAATTCTGTCAATGCACAGTCTTGACACTGGACCATAATACAGAAAACCTATACTTGTCGATAACTAAATAATAGGATTTAGTAGTATCACGTAAGCGGTTCCCAATTTGTTTAATTTTTTAAAATACTTAGATCATGGCAGCTCTTGCCAAAGATTCAAACTTCGTTTCCGCACAATTATGATCCCTAGTACATTTTCATTGTCATGCACTGCAGCCCTAGTTCTCATATATCATTCTCGTAGAGAGTCGCGAAGAACAAGAAATTTACGTGGCAATCACCAAGACACCACAAATGATTATGCTGAAAACTCTGAATTGAATTCCTATCGAAGTCAAGATTTAATTCCAAGCTTCAAAAGGTGAACAGACAGGCAACGTTCAAGATCACACCCTTTGCACTAATCTACGCTCTTATCACATTTACAACAAGGGCGTTTGTATACCCAAAGCTTTCAGACCACAGGATCTCTTATCTACAGCTAGCAGAAGTTGCAATAATTGATTACTTTGGTATGAAAATAGTCAGCGAGTTCGCAACAAAGCTAGTGAATGAGAGCCATCCTAAAAGTCAAGCCCGCTCAGCTAGAAGAATCATCAGAATTAGTGGCTTGCTAATGATTCTTGCAATAGTGGTTAAAATCATGCTGGCAAGACAGATCCGTATGTAACGCTCATAGTAACAACCATTACAGGTATTGCATTAGCGATCTCGATACAGAGTGTTATTGGCGACGCCATTGCAGGAATGGTGCTTGCAATTGTCAGACCCTTCAAAATACTAGACACAATAACCATATTTGGTATTACAGGCTCTGTCAGGGATATTGGGCTGCTCTATGTGCGATTGAGCACAATTCAGGATAAAAAAAGGTTCTGGTTTCAAATGGGACAATGCTTGGAACGGCAATAGTGAAGGAAAAATTGCAAAACTAGCATAGGTGTAGAATGTGGATTTGAAGCCTAACGGAATTTGCTACCAAAACTGATAAAGCGCTGCCTCTCATCTATAATAGGATGATGATGATGATGCTATCATGACAGCTCAGACCGACAAGAATGATGATGGTGATGACATTTATGCTTCTATACTTTCCTTTGCAAAAGAAGGCGCATCAAAAAAAGATATCGCAGAAGCGCTTTCAATCTCGTATCAGCAACTAAGGCGGTTAGCTGCAGAATTGGT
>DASUUX010000015.1:0-14787 GCA_036373855.1 Nitrososphaera sp. | reverse complement strand
GCTGGCAGCTCTAAAGGGCCTACAGTGGGCAATAGTAGACGAAGTGCATGAGCTGGTGGCTAATGAGCGCGGCGCTCACCTTTCAATAAGCCTTGAGCGGCTGCAGGCTATATCATCGCAGCCCGTCACGAGAATAGGGCTTTCTGCCACGGTAGGAAATCTAAAACAGGCGGCACAGTTTATTTGCGGCGCTGGTAGGCGCAGCGCAGTACTTGTTGACCCCGCAAGTCGCGGCTATGACATTGACGTCAGGTTTGTAAAGGGATCACTCAACAATGTCGCCCACTTTATTACGGAATATGTCAAGACCAACAACATCAAGGGCACAATCCTTTTTTTTACAAATACAAGGGACGAGGCAGAATACCTCGGCACCATCCTGAAGAACCAAAGTGATGATATCAAAGTGGATGTCCACCACGGCTCGCTTTCAAAGGAGATGCGCGAAGAGACAGAGCACACACTCCGGTCTGGCATGGCAGGTATTGTTGTCTGCACAAGCTCGCTTGAGCTGGGTCTTGACATTGGTTCAGTGGATCTTGTTATTCACTATGGATCTCCTAGGCAAGTTTCAAAATTGATGCAAAGGATCGGCAGGAGCAGGCACAACCAAAGAAGCTTTGCAAAGGGCCTGATTGTGACTAATAACCCTGACGATGAGATAGAGTCACTTGCAATAATTCACCGCATGAAAAAAGGCTCAATTGAGGAACAAAAGATACACGAAGGAGCGCTTGATGTGATGGCTCACCATCTGGTTGGACTTGCAATGCAGAGCCGCGATCCAGTTAATTTGGATGACGCATACGATATTATAACTCAGGCTTATCCGTTCAGAAACATCAGCCTCTTTGATGTTGAAAGCTGCCTTGACATACTGGCCGGCCACCACGTTATCAAGTATGAGCGCGAAGCCCGTACCTATACCCGCAAGATAAAGGCGTACAAGTACTACTTCGAGAATGTCTCGATGATACCTTATGTTCTGAAGTTTGAAGTCATTGATTCGATAAGCAAGCGCAGGATAGGCACGCTTGACCAGCAGTTCGTGGGCGATTACGGCGAAAAAGGCAATGTCTTTGTGCTCAAGGGATCGCAGTGGCGCATATTGTCTGTCGATGAAGTGCGTCTAGTCGTAAACGTTGAGCCTCTACGCGGGGCAGCGATTAACATTCCTTACTGGGTCGGCGAAATGATCCCAGTTGATTTCAAGACTGCAGAAGAGGTGGGAGTCGTACGCAACCAGGCGGCAACTGGTCGGATCAAGCTGTCGACACCCATAATGGACAGCTCAATGAAGATGCTTAAGGTGATACCGGATTCAAAGAACATTGTGGTTGAAAGCTATACTTCGCGCAACATGCTTGTAATGCACTGTGCTTTCGGGTCAAAGGTGAACAATACTATTGCATCCCTCTTGTCTACAATATTGTCATCACAGATTGGATACCTTGTGGAGTCAAGGTCAGATGCCTATAGGATCATGCTGACCTCAAGTGCAAGAATAACGCAAGGGAGGATTGAAGCGGCTTTACGCGATGTCTACGACCTTGAGCCTGTCATCATTGCTGCGTTGACTGGTACTCATAACATCAATTGGAAGGTATGGATGGTCGCCAAGAGGTTTGGCATGATAAGCAAGGAAGCGGTGTATGACAAAAAGGTAGCACGCATGATCTACGACAGATATTCAAAGACGCCGGTGAGCGCCGAATCTATACGAGAACTGGTACACGATAAATATGATATACAGCAGACTCAGAAAGTGCTTGATGGCATAAAGCAAAGCAAGATCGCGCTCCACTGGCTTGAAGTGAATGAATTTTCAGATCTCGCAAAGCCGATAATAGAACATTCAGCAAAGATGGCTGGAGCCATGCCTCTGAGCATTGAGAAGGGAGTTATAGAGCTTGTCAGAGAGCGTCTCGAAAAGACAAAGCATCGGCTTGTCTGCATACGCTGTGGTAAGTGGGAGCGCGTAATGGAAACCAAGGATGTGCCTGAAGAAATATCATGCCCCCACTGCCGGTCGCGCCTTGTCAGTGCTACATTCTGGTCAGACGACGAGATGTCAAGGATAATTCGGAATCGTCTTGCTGGTGGTAAGCTGACGCCAGAGCAGAACCACAAGTTTGAACGTGCATGGAAAGTAGCGTCACTTGTAAACAACTTTGGTAGAACCGCATTAATAGTGCTATCAGGCCATGGGGTTGGTGCTGACACTGCAGCAAGGATCCTGCGCAACTATGTTGACGACGAACAGGTGTATCGGAGTATCTATGAAGCAGAAAAGCAGTACGTCATTACGCGAGGCTTTTGGAGCGATTAGCCAAATGAATGCTAGATGATGATGATGATGATGATGGCGGCAATCATTCATTCTCTTGAATATAAAACCCCCTATACTAGCGACCACTAGTAAATAGGCTGGTTGTTCTTTGTCCTTTCCCAAATGTCTGCGACAACCTCCGGTAAGGTTTGCTCTATGGAGCCATTGAATTTAGTCTGCCATAATCTAGCAACGTATTCGCCAGCGGTAGTCTTGTTCTCAATCCGCTTTTCAAGTATGTTCAGAAAATCTGGTTTGATTCCAAGGTCAGAAATGCCTTTCCGTGCGTATGCAAGCTGGCTCCTGACTGTTTCGATGATGTTAAAATGTGTCTTAGCGTTAAAACCTGATCTTACAGCGGCCTGCCGCTCCTCTCTGATAGCTGGCAAGGGGCGCAGCTCCAGTTCTTCGTGGATAGCCCTGTGCAGGTAGCCGGTGAAAAACTCTATCATTGCCATCATCGTTTTTGGGGTTGGTTGCACAGACATAACTCTTGTCTCGACTCTGTAAAAGCCGGTGTTGATCCGAATGCGGGCGTCGTCATGACGCTCTTTTACCAGTTCAAAGTAGTCCTTTGCAACCACAGGATTTCTTGAGATAATGTAGTCAATGTAATCTTCTACACCTCCGAGGTACCGGGATATACTTGGGAACCCAGAGTTTTGCTGCTCTGACTGATCGTATAGGTAAATTCTTGGCTCGTGGAGCGAAAACACCCTGCCAGCGAAAAGTCTGCTATTTGCTCCAAGCAATATCACAGACGGGATTAGATTCAGAATATGGTTGAACATTTGCGCCGTAAAGTTGGGGTTTTTCCCTTGCAAATGGAGATGGAAGCCCTGAATGGCAGCTGCGACATGAAGTGCTTTGAACTTTTGTCCGTCAATTTCTACGTCCGGGATTCTATTCTGCCACCTTGCAAGCCGTAGGTAGCGCGGTTTCTTTGTAATGAGACCGCTTTTTAAAATGTGAGGCGACGGGTTCGATCCCAAAAATACAGGGAATACATCGTTTTTGTAGACATTGTTGACAATTAGGTCAAGGTGCTCTATGAATTCTTCAAATTGTAAATTCAGCTGTGCAAGGCTTTCAAAGGAAACCGGCTCTGTCCTGTACTCTAGCTGGCACATGCCATATTCAAAGTCGATATCATGATATTGTCGTAGCAGCTCAATAACGGGTTTTGCGTCAACTGGTGCCCCCTTGCCATCGATAAGACATATCTCGATCTCGACTCCTACCTTGAAGTTCTCGTCAATTCTTGAAGCGTGGCTATGAACCCGCGCCTTGAGCTCCTCTGCCTGCTTTGTGATGTTACTGGCTGCATCTGAAGTAATAAGCACCATAACAGAAGTTATCTGATTGCTTAATTTGGCTTTCTAGCTCAGCCTAGTGATTGAAGAATAGGACCGCAGAGTTAGTTCTGCCTTGCCTTCGCGCCCTGATCCTGCAGTGACACCGGCTAGCCTTATCCTGTCGCCTACGTTCAGCTTATTGACGCCAGCACTCTGGTTACGCCATCCGACTAGCCTGATCTCGCCTGTGTCATCGCCAAGCAGGGTAGACGTCATAGATACGGTCTCGCCTGACTTGGTGTTCACCTCTGCAGTCTCGGGCGCCTGAAGGACAATTGCTTCAATGATGTAAGGATCCTGTGAAATCTGCACGTCATGTATCTTTCTCTCAAATTTTGACTGTTTTGGAAATGATGCGTCATCGCCCTCGTCTGTCAATCTGAGATATGAATCGTCCTTTGATAGCGTGATTGAATTGCCAAATATCCGCGAAGGCACACATTCGATCATTACACCCTCATTCAGCTGCTTGGAGCTGACAAGCGAATTATCAACTGTAAGTATAAGTGGGCTACCCGCCCTGTCGACTGCAAGACACATGAAGCTACCTCTTCCGGTTTCTTCGCCGATAGAGATGACTCGAAGCGGCATTACCTCCACATCTTCTTGAGAACTTGAGAACTGTAGTACTGTGCCTTCGTCGCCATGGATCTCAAAGTCGCCGCTGCCATACTGCGGATTACCTTGCTTTACTCGAACACCAATCAGGTGCACTTTAGAACCGGTCTTGAAGACCTTGGGAACTCTTGTTTCATCAACATTCCAGATGACTGCTCGAAGCGAGCGAGTGCCAGCTTCATTTGAGAGCTGGAGCTGGAGAGACTTGCTTGCCTCACCCCTTGGGTTGACAAAATCAGTTACCCGCGGGTTAGAATTGACGATACCAGAAATGACGGCGTTGTCCTGCAGCGAATTTATAGCATCAACTGTAATAGTCAGAGAATCAATCGTAGGGATAGACGAATCATCAAGTGCAGTCTCGATTGTACTATAGTTCCCAAGGTTGATCACTGGCTTGCCGTCAAGACCTGCCCTGACGTACCCCTTGACTATCTTGATCACGTCGCCGGCATGCAGGCCCATTTCGTCCGGTATCGTCGTACGTTTGTCCCACAGCTTGACCTTGACCTTTGCATCCTTGTCATATATCACAAGTGTGCGGGTAGCAGCCTGCTCGTTGCTATCCCTTTTGGTGAACCTGTGGATAGGGTAAATGTTCATGATCCTGCCTACGACTGTGGCCTCTTTTGCCCCTATGTAAATGTCCTTAAGGCCTGTCTGCATCTTGGAGACATTGTCAAATGATACACCAAGGTCGGCTGCAACAAGAAAGAGCGCACCTTGGTCAGTAAGATAGCCGGCGCCCACCTTGCGCTTTTTTTCATCAATCAAGTCTCTTACCTGCTCTGGGTTCAGCTCAGGGCGCTGTCGGAGAAGGATCTCTAGCATTCCCTTAAAATCGTGGGACGACGACAAGCTTGCAATGAACCTCCAGTCTGAAAGAACCATTGCTATTCACTTGCCTATATATCTTGAGAGAGGAAACTGAGAGAGAATCAGTTCAACTAGAAAATATATTCTTTCCATGATGGTTTATGCTATGCAAGAATTCGATCTGATAGCCATAGCGATGCGCTTGGATGCCGGCAGTAACAGCATCACAAAAACAGTGCACATCCATATACACCGTACTTTCTGAAGTGGTTGCCTTGGCTGCGTTTGGATAAAGGCAGAAATTAGACTTTTTGCGCACTATCTGCGAATGGAACTATGCGTCCACGTTTCTGACCTGCGCAAAAGCTATGGACAGGTCCATGCAGTAGATGGAATATCATTTGATGTGGAATATGGTACGGTATTTGGCTTTCTTGGTCCAAACGGCGCAGGCAAGACTACTACGATAAGAGTGCTCACGACCCTTGTCAATCCAACTTCGGGGGTAGTGAAGATCTTTGGCAAGGACATTGTAAAACACTCCCGCGAAATTAGAAAGCGGATGGGAGTCGTGCTGCAGGAGCCGAGCTTTGAGGCTAACCTGAGGGTAGACCGTGCATTTGAGCTATATGGCCTCATGTGGGGCATGCCAGGCGAAAAGAGGCGCGACAGGGCAAGGGAGCTCTTGGAAAAATTTGAACTTGTATCATTCAGCAATATGAAAAACGACGAGTTGTCCATAGGCCAGCGTAGGCGCGTGCAGGTTGCAAGAGAGTTCATGCATGATATGGATCTGTTGTTCCTAGACGAACCAACTGTAGGTCTTGACCCCACTGCAAGACGAACATTACTCGATTACGTCAAAAAGCATGTTCGAGGTGGGCTGACTGTGTTTTTTACAACCCACATCATGGAAGAAGCAGAATATTTGTGCGATGAAATAGCGATAATTAATAAAGGAAAGATAATCGCCACTGACACGCCTGCAGGCCTGAAGCAAAAGTATGGAGGCGTCAAGGCAGTAGAGATCAAGCTAAAAGATTCGACGGCGCAGTCAGTCATGCAGATCATCGGGCAGATAGCTGACGGCTCTGTAATTGAGATGACAGCACAAGACACAATAAGGATAAGCTCGGCAGAGGCTCAGGAGATGCTAGTCAAGATAATTGAATCACTTTCAAAAAATGCAGTCCAGATAGAAAGTGTCTCTATGAATCCGCCTACGCTTGAAGAAGTGTTTCTCACTGTTATTGAGAACGGGACCTAGATCTTCATCCTCATCATCGAAAGTGTAGCGAGAAAGAATACGGCTGCAGTCACAGCTGCGATGATGCCAACTTCAATATTTGTAAATATATCTATCTTGTTAAAGATGCCTGCCCTTGTAATATCGACGATGTAAGTCAATGGGTTGACATAAAATGCTGTGCTCAGCGCTCCAGGCACTCCTTGCGTTGGATAGAACGCAGTGCTGACAAATGAAAAGAATAGGAACGCGCTGTTGACTATCACATTGAATCCCTCGCTGCTCTTCAATCGTGTCGATATAATTATTGCAATAGAGCCAAAGAATATCGCGCCCGTTATGAGGGCATAGAGCACGTATAGCGATCCGACAAGAGTAGGCTGAGCACTTCCAACGAGCGTCGGCGTGCCCGCTATGAGGATAAGCCCTGCGCTTGCAAGACCCATCAGCATGATTGTGATGATGGCGCCAGCGATATACTCCATCCTTGCAAAGGGCATCACTAGTATCTGTTGGAACATACCGTTTCGCTTGTCATTCCATATTATGCTGCCAGCAATCGTGCTGCTGTTCATCATGTTAAAGCCGATCATGCCTGCAGCCAAGTATGCTGGATATGGTACAGTCGTATTGCCCATTGGGACACCCTGATTCCCAATGAGTGCTGAATACGAATAACCCGCGATAAAGATGTAGACTATGGGAAATACTACTTGCCACACGAGGAAGACCTTGTCAATTGAAGCCACAATGTTCCGGTACAGCAGTATTGCAACAGCATTCACTAGTAGTCGCTAGCTCTTTTGAGCATTGCAGTATATTAACGATGATGAGTTGAAGCGGTTCTGTCAGATCGGCGTCGGACGCTACAGGCAATGATTCTTCCTGTCCAATTCTTCGGAGAGTGTTTAATTGACAAGTAAACGATGCGTCGCTTAAATTCCCAGAATTTGTCAGAAATCACAAAAAGCATAATGACAGCTTCATGCGTGCTTACCTTCGTTCGCTTGTGCATAGCTTTTTACAGGCGCTATTTCTGACGCTAGTCCTTTTTACGGTGGACCTAAGGAATATCTGGACAACCAAGAGCTGTTTATCATAACGTCCATAGGAACTACTACTTTCTGGATCATATTTTCTCTATTCCTGATTGCTCCTGATTGTTTCGTCGTACTCTCTTAGCATCACCTCATGATCCTACAGTTAACAAGTAGAAATAGTCAGGCATGACCTGCTAAGTTACCAGAACACATATGTTACAACTTTATTATCAACTCCGAGTAGGTGATTTGCATGTCAGGTGACGATAATATTCTAAAGATGTATTTTGACGGCGTGACTCAAAGGATACAGGCAGAGATAGATTATTTGAATAATTTGATAGGTCATGCAGGCGAGAAAGGATATGCAAACGAGCAGGCTCTTGCCAACCTTCTTACTAAATTTTTGCCAAAAAGATACAGTATAGGCTCTGGAATCATTATTGATTCCAAAGGAAATAGAAGCAAACAAGTCTATACTATTGTATATGATTCCTATTTTCACCCCGAACTATTTGCTCAAGGCGCGACAGTGCTTTTCCCCGTTGATGTTGTCTACCTGGTGATAGAAGTTAAGACTATATTAAACAAGAATACCATGACTGAAGCAATAAACAATATCGCTTCTGTAAAGCGGCTAAGCTTCATTCCTTCAACAAATGCCTTGGTTGATTCAAGCAAGTTAACACCTGACGGCAAAGGCTCATTCTTGAGATTAGAGAAAACAAGACCGCCAATGGGTGTCATTTTTGGTTATAAGGTTGATACTAGAGTTTTCAATACCTATGCCTCTTGGGTAGCGTACATGTTAGACTTTCCCAAAAATGAAATGCCCGAATTGATATATGCGCTCGAAACCACTTTCTTTCATACGTTTCCTTGTGTAGACAGTAAGGATGAGCTTCAGAAGGGTAAGGGTATCTATCACTTGCATAATGGGGACAATAAGGTCATTGAGGCAGAACCGCCCGAATACAAGAATCCGACTGATTCAAGGATATATCCCGTCATCCAAGCAGGAGAAAAAAACTACGTTGTAGAGCCTGCGCGAGGCTTCTTGAATTTTCTAAAGAATGTATATCACTTATTGTCAATAAAATCAGTGATTCAGACAAGCATATTCAGTGCATATATGTCACATTCGATTTCAGATGCCTTCAATTTTTATTGAAGCATACGAAGAATTTGACAGGAAGGAGCATTGCCTGTAGCGTCCGACGCCGATCTGACAGAGCGTTGAAGCATAATTCATACTCTATGAGAAATTGGTCTTTCGCACAGTATCGGCGAATCAAAAATTGATTGATAATATTGACTAGATTTAAATAACTTGCAACCGAAGCCTATGCACAAACATATCATGATTGCTGAAGACATGACTGAAAAGAAGCTGCGCGGCTCTGGAGGTTACGCTATTGCAAGAGTAACAGACGAAGAGCAAAAGAAGGGAAACCTCGGAGGTCCAGAGCTGTTTTTGGCCGGCATTGGCAGGCTTGAAGAGGATAGGTTTGTGAAACATTATTGCAATAAATGTGAAAAAGCGTACGAAGGCTCACCAGCATTGGTATTTGAAAACCCAAATGAAGAGGTTGGAGAAGGCGTCACACTTATTGAAAAGGGTGAGTACAAGTGCAAGACGTGTAATGCCACAATTGCACAATATCGCAAGTTCGATGCTCCTGCCCAGACACCGCAGCAGCAGCAAGAGCCTACTAATAATACTCCTGCTCAAGTATCCGACTCAAGAGTAGAAGAAAAGGAGAGCCCTTCTTCTCCCCCTCCTCCTCCTTCTTCTTCTTCGCCGCCTGACTCTGTTGTTGCTTCAACAGCAACAGCAACAACTACAATTGCAAGCGATAGCTTTTTTCCAATGCAATCTCTTGTTGGCATGTCTGCCTACGATAGCGAGGCGATGCTAATTGGAAAGGTTGAGCAAATAGGTCTGCGCAAGGTAGGCGGAGGAGGAAACGCGCATATAACGATCCAGATAGGTGAAAAAGAAGTACCATGGGATGGCATCTCAAAAATAGGAGACATTGTTTTGCTCAAAGCTGCTGAAACCAAGCCTGCTGCAGCCGCCGGAGGCAAGTGCTCTGCTTGTGGCTACCAAAACGAATCTGATGCCGCATTTTGTGCAGAGTGCGGCACCAAGCTCTAGCTACTACTAGTTGAGGATTATTCTGGCGTCGACTACTCTGGCACCTTTTCCTGCTTCGAGCACCAAAAGCGGGTTGATGTCAAATTCCTTTATCTCTGGAAAGTCGACGACGAGCTGCGAGAGTCGCTGGAGCGAATCCGCAATTGCTCTTAAATCGGATGATTTTTCTCCTCTAACACCCTTTAGCAGTTTTATGGTCTTGATAGATTCGACCATGTTTATTGCTTCTTGCTCGTCAATGGGCACGATTCTAAATACAACGTCTTTGAGCACTTCGACATATATGCCACCAAGGCCAAACATTATGACTGGCCCAAATGTGGGGTCTTGGCTTGCCCCAAGTATAGTTTCCTTGGCGGACTTGACCATTTCCTGAACAAGCACACCCTTTATCCTAGCGTCTGACTTGTACTTTAGCGCATTCTCTGTTATTGCCCTAAATGAATTTCTTAATTCGTCATCGGTCTTGATGCCCACCTTGACGCCGCCTGCGTCTGACTTGTGGATGATGTCCGGAGAAACTATCTTCATGACCAAAGGATAGTCTATTTGCCTTGCAGCATTGATACACTCTTGCTCCGTAGTGCATAGGATGCTTTTTGGAGTTGGAAAGCCATAGGCCTCAAGCACTTCATAGCCTTCCTCTTCAAGGAGGTTGCTCCTTCCATTCTTGCGGACATTCTCAAAGATTGACTTTACCTTAGCTGTATCCTTGGCAAATTGCAGGGTATCTCTCTTGTTTGAAGCTTCATCGACCCATTTCTTAAAATCATACATTGCCTTGAGGGTCCTTATCGCCGGCTCTGAATATAGGTAGTAGGGGATGCCACCTTCTGACATGATCCTTCTATTTTCCATCCCTTCGGCAAGACCCATTAGCGATGCAAGTATTGTCTTGTTTGGGAATTGCTGCGACATCTTGACAAGAACCCTTGCAAGGTCGTCGTAGTTGAGTGTGGCTGAAGGGGTGCACATTGTCACAACAGAGCCGACATTTGGATGCGCCAATGTCAGGAGCAATACTTTTTCAAACCTCAGGTAATCTGCGTCACCAACAATATCGACAGGGTTCCTTGGCGAACCGTATGCAGGTATGACCTCAGCTATCTGATCTCTTATGGATGAGATATCTGCCATCTTTAATCCGTACCTAGAGCAGGCATCAGTGGAAATGATAGCTGGACCACCGGCATTCGATACAATAACAACATTGCCATCTGGTATCGATTGCTTTGAAAAGGAAGTGGCGAGATCGAACAGCTCGCCCATTGTATCAACTCTAATTACGCCACACTGAGCAAAAGCCGCCTCATAGTTTGCATCAGAGCCGCCCAGTGCGCCAGTATGTGAAGCGGCCGCCTTGGCACCTTCTGCAGTCCTGCCAGCCTTGAGCACGATTATTGGTTTTTTCTTTTCAGTGGTTATCTTCTTTGCAATTTCCATGAATCGCCTTCCATTGCGGATATCTTCAAGGTACATCACAATGACTCTAGTGTCTTCATCTTCTGCCAAGAGCTCAAGGACATCACTTTCGTCCATGTCCACCTTGTTACCCATGCTAATGACTTTTGAAAAGCCGATGTTCTGAGCTTCTGCGTCCTCTACAGTTGCGGCGCAGATGGCCCCACTCTGTGATACAAGTGCAATATTGCCATATTTTGGTGTAATCTTTAGAAACGTGGAATTCATTATGTTATCCTTTGAAAAGCTCATTATTCCAAGGCAGTTTGGACCAATGACCTTGATGCCATACTTCTTGGCAATTTCGCCAACCTCTCTTTCCAGCTTAGCACCCGCCTCATCCACCTCCTTGAAACCTGCAGAAACAATGATTGCACCCTTGATTCCCTTCCTGCCCACCTCTTCCATGACAGACGGGGTGAATTTGCTGGGCGCAGCCACCACTGCAAGGTCTATAGAATCTGGAATATCAAGCACGTTCTTGTACGCTGTCAGGCCACCCACTGTCGGGTTTGATGGGGTGACTGGGTAAATCTTGCCCTTGAAGTGCTTGGCGATATTGTAAAAGATCGTCTTGCCCACTCCCGGCTTTTCAGAAGCTCCAATTATAGCGATCGACTTGGGAGAAAAGAAGATCGAGTTTGACATGATGAAGTCAAAAGCATCTGAGGCTGGTTATAAATGATTCATACGGATAGCTTTTTTACTGTCAGAAGCGGAATAATATAATACTGTCAATGGCAAGCGGTATCTTGATGCTGCTAGTAATCCCAGCAATCATAGCATTTGTCTTTGGAATATGGGTATTTTATAGTGTGGTAATTGATGTGTCAAAAAGGGAAACATCGCAATTTACTGTAGTAGGGCCTGACACGATCAGGATGAAGATCGATCCTGCAGAGTAAAAAAGCAACTCTTAGTTTAACATTCAAAAAAATCAGAATCTAGTATGTATGATCATTAAATCAAACAAGTAGCCAAATATTCAAAAAGCAACCTTTATTTTCAATTACAAAATCTCTACATACTGCATGAGTGGGATAAACGAAATAGTGGATGCTGAAATGGAAGGTCTGATTGCAGACCTCCAGATCCTGATAAGGCAGCCAAGCATTTCTGCAAAAAAGCAGGGCCTAGTCGAGTGTGCCAACCTCGTTGCAAAAATAATGCGCAAGGCAGGCATCAACTCTGAAGTTCTCTACCTTGACGATAAGAGTATCCCACCCATTGTCTATGGCGAAGTGAAATCAAAGTCGAACCCAAACAAGACTATTTTGTTTTACAACCACTACGACGTGCAGCCAGAAGAACCACTTGAGCTATGGGAGAATGACCCCTTTAGTGGAAAGGTCGAGGGTAACTATGTGTTTGGTAGAGGCTCGGCTGACGATAAGGGTGAACTGATTACGCGCATCAAGGCAGTCGAATATTACTTGAAAAAGACAGGCGACGTGCCTTGCAATGTCAAGTTCATGGTAGAAGGTGAGGAGGAGGTCGGAAGCGTGCATGTCGAGCAGTACTTCAATAGGTACAGCAATAGGCTTTCCTGCGATGGTGTAATATGGGAGTTTGGATATGTAGACGCTAAGGACAGGCCAATAATCAGCCTCGGCATGAAGGGGCTGCTATATGTTGAATTGATAGCAAAGGGGCCAGTACGTGACGCCCATTCAAGTCTTGCAGTGCTTATTGAAAACCCTGCGTGGCGTCTTATCTATGCACTCAACACAATGCGCGATCAGACCGGCAAGATACTAATCAAAGATTGGTACAAGGAAGTGAGGTCATTTACGGAGCAAGAACTATCAGTCATTGCAAGTGAGCCCTTTGATGTGGAAGAGTTCAAGAAAGAGTATGGCGTCAGCAAGTTTGTTGCAGATACAAGGGGCACCGACATAAAAAAGGCGCTCGTTGGAATGCCTACTTGCAACATCGCTGGCTTTAACTCCGGCTACATAGGCGAAGGTGCAAAAACCGTATTGCCGTCTCAGGCAGTGGTCAAAATAGACTTTCGGCTTGTGCCGGACATGGTGCCAGAAAAGCAGCTCGAGCGGCTCAATAATCACTTGAGGGAGCATGGCTTTTCAGACATTGAGGTCAAGGTCATCCACGGCGAGGCTGCAGCAAGGACGCCGATTAGCGACCCGTTTGTCAGGCAGGTAGAACAGGCTGCAAAAGAGATCTTTGGTTCAGCGATATTAAGTGTCTCTTCTGCCGGCACAGGTCCGATGTACTCTTTTGCAAAAGTGCTCAAGACACCCTGTATCTCGATCGGTAGCACCTACATGTTTGCCCGCATCCACTCCCCAAACGAGTTTGCAAGGATTGATCTATTGAACAAGACGACGAAGTGTATTGGAAGAGTAATGGAAAGGTTTGCCAGCTAGAGGGTAGTAGTCAGCTAAATTAATAATCACGCGAGCATCTCTCTATTCATGTCTTGAATCCTGGGCCCTACGTTCTGGGCGTCTCTGCTAAAGGTATCGCCAAGAAAGATACAGCGCAATAGATAATGGATGGGGAGAGATTTGAACTCTCGACCACCTGTGTGTAAGACAGGTATCCTAACCAGGCTAGACTACCCATCCGGCAAAACTGCTCGTCAGTTGAGCGGATCGATATTAATAGTATTTGGAGTTGTACGCCCGCAAAAATAACCAATATATACCCTGCTACAATTTTGATTTCTGAAAAAATGCCTCGAGTTGAGAGTACAAAGATAGACTTAACAACTTTAGACATATTGTATCTCTGAACAAAAAAGGGATGTAATTGCCATTTAAACAGGCGGAACCGTGGCTCTCTAACAAACTTCTAGAACCTTTGTGGTGAGGTCTGACGAAAAATGCAATAAAACTACAGAAAAGAACATATACAAGTATTCGGTAATATTCGTATGACTCATAGTTCCATATTATAGTTACATGACTTTAGCGAAAGTCGGTAGCGACAACCTATTTTTTACTATCACTTCAGAAGAAAGTTGTGTCTGCAGTGTATGTCTTGTTATTCGATCCTTCTGCGTGGATGGTTGACGACAGAAGAAGATTTCTGGTTCAGAATAGTTGTTGGAGGTAAAAGTACAAAAAGCTATTGATGCGTGTCTACTACTTGTTTGACTGTTTGTCTGTGTTTTGCAACCTTTTTTTATGGCTGCTGCTCTACCAATTCAAACGTGTCAAAGATCTGCTGGACTTGTGGAGACATTGGTTTCATTGGATCAAAAGTGTGAAAGACGCTGTATCCTGTATCGGTATTATTATTTAACGCTAGTAGAGCAATCATGTTATTATCATTAATTGTGATTGTTCCAGTCTGGTATGTCAACTCTACAAGCTTGGCCCCAGTTGCTCCTACCGTTTGGTTTGTCTGCGGATCAATTACGTTGACTATTGTGTCTGTAATGTTTCCCGTTCTAAAGTTATGGCCTCCGAAGACTTCCACCATGTCAATATGAAGTGGAATAAGATCAGCTGATGTTATGGTTCTATTTTCACGTACAAGAGTTGCAAATTCTGGTCTTGATTGTAGATCCTTGAATCTAGCGATACCCACGTCTTGTGAGAGGGATTCAGGTTCACATTGAAATGTACCGCCTACACCCGGGAGAGCTTCAACTTCCAGACAGAGCATTGCTAAGAATATGAAACCTAACCCTTCCTCAATGTCTAAGAGTTCTGGATTTGTATTGTCGTCGTCTTCAATAACCCAACCTTGTGGAACTTGTAATCTAAAACCATCCTCTTCGCTTTCATAGACTGTCT
>DASUUX010000014.1:0-35108 GCA_036373855.1 Nitrososphaera sp. | reverse complement strand
AGTCCTCCTGCTGATGTTACTACTAACACCACCCTACAAGATCTATCGACGTATCTGCTAGCTGATGTGAACGTTGATCCAGTGCGGGGATTTATAGGCAGCACCCTACCTACACAGGGCGTCGGGGGCAATACTCTTACTGCCACTGATGACAGTGGCCATATTGCGACTGGGCGATTCAGAGTATTTGCAAATGAAAGCCTTGTTCGAAGTTTTGTAACAGAAATGAATGTAGCAGCAATTGATGGATCATCATTTCACAATGTTACCATTCGGGAGGGCTCCCCTCATCGTTTTGAAGTGACAGAGGGTAATGGGACTACAGCAGCTACTTCAAGAATAGTAGGCGACATCTACCTTAACGGTGGCACTACACCAGTCATAAATAGTGTTCCAATGTCACTAACAATTAGAGGCCAAACTCTTGCCATCGAAGGCATTGATATTGATGAAACAAGGATAACAGATACTGGACAACGGGACAGCATAAGTGTAATCGACGGACAAACAATCTATGGAACCATACCTAGGACATAGATGCAGTAGCTGCTCGTGCTATCAACAAGATTGTAGCGTCTTCCTTTAATACGGAAGAGAGCAGACTTCAGACGAGATAGCCGAGCCCTGCGTCAACGCAGGGCTACAATCTATTTTTATTCTCTGTTCATTCTACGGATTCCATCACAGAGATTTTCGATTAATTGAAGTGAAGCAATACACTGCTTTAGAGAGTCTAGAGGTGTCAAAAATTTTTCAACTAACTTTTTCTATCAATTTATTAAACTCTATAATGCATAAAATCCAGAGAACAGTCAAATCCTTCCCAAGTAATTGTAGAGTATATCAGTGTTATCGCCATATACTATTATTAACTCCAAATGGCGATGTTCACATATATATGATGATATTAGTGTCAGATCATTTGAGGTTCCTCAATCGGAGGCAGTCTAGCAAGCTTAACAGGGCAAGATCGGTTTTTGCTGCCATACCCTCTGGCTATGATAAAAGATGCCCCTACAGATATAATGACTTCTCTATTTCTTTAACATCACTAATGAAACACACACAAGCTATTCAATACACATGAGAGCTTTGCAGGATCGGATGGTATAGTAAGTCTTTCTCTGGTTACCCCAGATAGACGTGTTACTCTTGACAATAATACCATTGTTCGTGTTAATTCATGAGTGGATGAAGGATTCATTACCGACGAGCTTGTCAACCAGTACTTGGCTGAAAGCAAATAGAAGCTTAGTATTAACAACAAGTCAACATTATGGCGATATCAATGAAAAGGAAGAAGATAGAGGTAAAGATAAAGTTTGATGGTTTATGGCAAAGTGCTCATTGAAGTTGAACAAGAAGGTCGCTCCTCCTTCATCATTATTTTTGCTCTCACTGCTTCACGCT
The DNA here is from genome assembly GCA_036373855.1 of Nitrososphaera sp. Lineage (GTDB taxonomy): Archaea > Thermoproteota > Nitrososphaeria > Nitrososphaerales > Nitrososphaeraceae > Nitrososphaera. The sequence goes on along the minus strand of DASUUX010000014.1, from coordinate 33,698 downwards.
TTCTCTGAGAGAGTGAGCAAGCGAAAACTTTTTCTGTATTTTTTACGAAAAACCTTCAATAAGAATAGGTTGAAGCACTAGTTATTATTGGAAAGTATTAAATTGACTTCAGAGCTTGCGATTCTGACACACCTTAAATGGATAATGTATACAGATAAAGAGATCCCAATTCGTATAACTATAAACTATTAATAAGATAATGAAGTGATCGAGAGATCCGCGCTGGGATTACTCGCAGTAGCTGGATTTATTGGAACAATATTCGATACACCTCCTATTTTTGCGCTTGCAGGAGAAAGCTACCTCACTGTAGAAGGTGCTAACGTATCGATAAATGATGATGAGGAGGAACTCACGATAAGATTGGACGTCGAAGGACTGCTAATTCCAACCAATGGAACCGGAGGAGCATTTGGTTATGGAATTCTTACAGACAAAGGAGATGCTATCCTAGTTGCCCACACACACTCAGGAGTACTGGACAGCGAAGATCAGAGATTCATTGAGGATCCAATCTGGCATAACCATTTCGTGAAGCTTGGCAATGTGGAGCAGTGTGGGGAAGATCAAGGAGTAGTAGACATTACCTGGCAGTCTCCAGGAGTGCTGAGAATTGACAATAACATCGCAACGATCAGCGATATACCAACTGACGAATTTGAAGGATGGGACAGCATAACTGGCGAACCCCTATCAATGACGCTGGGCGAAGATGTATCTGATGTTGTTTCATTCAAACTAGATCCAGTCTTTGGAGAAGAAGATGGATTGGAAGCTGTATGTCTAACTCACATAAGGCCAGCACAGGAAGAAGTGAACATGGATTAGAGTCCCTTGCGTTGTATAAGCTGTCACTGTCACCTGCAAAGTGTGCCTGGTATTGTCCATCCTGATGCTACTGTATTTGGTGCAGTACCAGTAGCTATGATGACTACCATAAAAGGTCAATGGCCATCTTTGTAATTTTTTCCTAATGGAGAGAAAGGTTTTGCCGTCACTTATATTTAATAGCAACAGTGGGAAAAGAAGAAGAAAAAGAATAAAAAAGAACATGATGAAGAAGAGATCCAAAAACACAAAAATCCCCGGATGTAGCACTCGAGATTCCTGCGAAGCAAGTTATGGGAGTCGCATTCTCCACCCTTCACGAAGTATAGTTTTCATCAATCCGTCACCTGGCTTATCATGATGGCGATATTGCTTTTCCATCCAAACATTGTTAAGTTCACCTTTCTAAATATTAGACAAAGCATCCAATGAATTGGACTGCATTCAAACACAATAATTAATTTGGATGACAATGTTGTCTTAGTGAATGCGAAAAACTGCACTCTTGGGGTCAGTGCAGCTGCAGGAATAGGATTAGTACTAATAGCCTTTGCATCAATTTTGGGAGTACAGGTAACAGCTCAGCAGCAAACAACGCTGGCAGACGCTCACGATGCGGTAATAATAGCAATCAATCTGGCAGCAACAACAGTACAGCATAACAACAACAGAATACAACAACATCAGACGGAATGGTGTTGGATGAAACGTCCAATACAGACTGGATAAGCCTGTCTGTCTCTTAAATCTAGGCATCATATTCAGAATATTCTCCCGCTACTCTTATATTCTATGCGTTTCTTCTACTAGAATGTAGATGGATGTTATTCTGAATCATAAGGGTTGTATCATTTGTCAAAAGACTGGCATTATGGAATCGTTGTCAATAGGATGTTCCTTCTGCAACGGTACGGGTGAATATACTAAGGCTGCTGAGAGTTACATGAAATCCCATCCTTGTCAGTGTATCTATCAGGATAGAAGGAATTGCAGTTTGTGCGGCAAGAAGTGCCACCATACTACGAACAATAAACCCAAACTAATAATTGCTCCGCGTCCCTAGACCGCTGCAATAGCCTCTCCTTATAAAAGAAAATCATATTGCTCAGAATAAAGGTAAAGAGTAGATATGCAAGAGGTGAGGGCTTCGAGCTTGAAACACTTCAGAAGCAATAGAAGTCTCCTGAGCCTGCTTGGATCTTATCGAATTGTAAGTGCAGATTATCATTATCATTGTATACAATGCTTGCTTGCCTATTTTTTCCACTCCCATTGCGTTGTAATTCGTCAAAATCGCAAAGGGTCAGAACATGTTAGTAGTGCATAACAAATTCCTCATCATATAAGAATGCCAAGATATTGCAGATTTCTCTCATGTCAAATGATGAAGAATCTCTAAAGCAGGCTGGCCCATTAAGCAGCTGTTCCCATAGCATAGAAAAACAACTCAGGGTTTTCATCTAAAATCTATTCTAGGTTTTTGCATATCCAATCACGGATTGCATGATTCCCATACATAATGGCTAGCCTTGATATGGCTAAAGGTTGATCCAAGTAGTGGTCGTGTGCTTTGATACCAAGATAGCAAGAATAACAATCGATGATTAATGTGAATGAAAGCGGATCCTGGCAACATAATATATGGAGCCCAAATCCATATGATTTATTTATACTACCAGGACCGTTACAGCAGCAGCAGCTGCTGCTGTAATAACCACAATGTCACCAATTTTTAAAAATGTTCCAGTTATTATAGAGGCACAATTAAGAATTATGATCATTAGGCAAGTCATATATGACTGCTGGCTAAAATAGCCTACTTAAAAAAGATATATATTATAACTTCAAAACAAAAAATAAAAAAGTGAGGCTCTTGTAGACTTGGTTCGTCCTCTATGCGTTCACGTCTTACCTGCAGAGTCCACCTGGAAGGCTGGTTCCGCAGTTGTTATTGTCTCCGAAGCTGTTTTGGTTTACGTTTGTAGGCTGTCCACCGGCATTGTTCAAATCAGCTACCTCATGGCCAAACACAGTGTTGAAGTCTATTGTGTTACCATTGCTCAGTATATCTAGGTATATGCCGTTATCTCCGTTGCCAAACATGTTGTTTGCAGCTACCACATTTTCATCGCTACCTAGAAGGAGCATTCCTTGTTCCAGGTTAGCAACTACCTGGTTAAAGGCTATGACGCCTTGGTTACTTGAGTCTGATATTACTGCAATCCCGTTATTGGTGATAGTATTTCTGCTGACTTCGGTCCCTTCTGAACCTGTCATTAAGACACCTACGTCGTTGTTTGCCAATTGCAAATCTGCTACTTGTCCTCCTGAGCTTCCCATGAACGTGATTCCTCTGTCAAAGCCAGATATTTCCCCAAGACCAGATATGGCAACGTTTTCTGCATTTGCAACTAGTATTCCGCTACTGCCATCATAATTCATCGATGGATCTTCTGAATCGGCCTCATCGCTAGAGGTTATTGAATAGCCATTCAGGTTGATAGTTATATCGCTTGCGCCTACAGTAAGTCCATCTCCGGGACCACACTCAAGATCTGATGTTAATGTCACGTCTTCCGTTATGATCTGTCCACATGATGCTACTCCACTGCCTGGTGATAGACCGAGGTTTTGACTCGCAGCACTATTATCATTGCTGTTAGCTGAATTACTCATCTTTTCCTCAGGGTCGGTTTCGTCTGTCACGGCTTCATTCTCTTCCTCAGGGTCGGTTTCGTCTGTCGTGGTTTCATTGTCTGCCTGTGCTTGGAGTTCTTCTTCGTCGACTGCTTGTGTTGTTGTTGTTGCCTGCGCTAGAGTAGGAAATGTTGTTGCACTTAGCACTGCAAGTATGCTCACGGCTACTGCAGTGTAGAACGCTATGGATTTGGGCTCCATTGAGAGGGAAATTCAGAATAAACTATTTATAGAATGGGTAATGCCGTACCCTGACTTTTTGCCAGTAATTTCGAATATGTTTCTAGGACAGATCTCTGAATGTTCCTCTCTATAATATTCCAGTAATAAAGATCTTTATGTGTTTGAATAACATTGAGAACTGTAGTATAAAGGAAAATTGACAAAATATTCGAATCTTTAACAGTATGGCGGTTATCATTGTGCTAGGGATTGTCGTTCGGAAGTAGAGAAAATCAATGGCCAATAATGTTAGCATTTCAAAAAGTACTTCTAATCGTGATAGAATCGATATTATCACGTCAATTCTTGATGCCGCAAACGGTGGGGCAACTAGGAGAAGAATATTACTCGTATCAGGTCTTTCAAGTAATCAATTCAAAAGGTACCTTTCTATCTTGATAGAGAATGATTATATCAGGATGCAAATTCAAGAGAGGAGTAAAGGAACCGCAACCTATAGAACTACAGACAAAGGAATTGCTCTATTGCGTATATACCAACGTATCAGGGATCTGTTATCACCAGATACTGCAAATAACAATTGGTTAATTGACTATAGATCCAGCATGCCTATGTGGCACAACATGCAGAATAAATGAGAAGATCAAAGTGATAAAAAGAAAGGATGAGAATCTTGAAAGAACTAGAGATTAAGTGAATGCGACAAGTAGCAGCAGCAGCAGTATATCTAGCAAGGAAAATGTGAATATTGATTTGATGCTATTTCTTGAGATCAACAACTAGGTGAGTAAGCATACAGAAAATTTTCTGCTCAAGGAAAGTAGCCAAATAATTAACCTATGAAATATAGGCAAAGGATAAAATCATAAAAAGATATCATTGTTTATCATGTCCAATCTCATCTGTTAGTCACTTGTGCGTATAAAAGGTATCCTTAATTTTATGAAAGAAATATCATAGGAACGAAAATACCCATTTCATATATCCCCCTAAAACCTTAGTTTTTTCGGGAGCATGCAACGGCTGGTCAGGCATAGAACTCCTATGCTTGCGGTAATATTAGCAGTATTAGTTGCATTATCATCCACATTAATGATGTTAATTACTATGGGACAACAGGAAGAAACACCAGTACTACAAGAAGAAACACCGGCATTACAAGAAGTAAACTTGCAGGATGATAACCAATTAATTGCGAGCGCAGATGCAAAAGGTAGAGCTCATTTCGGACTTGGCATTCTGAATCCTATAGAACATCGGATCATCAACATTACAGATAGCAAAGATAACAAAGCTAATGCTACGTTAACCACAGCTACTGCCAATAGTATTACAAATAACAACGATAACAATAACAACAAAGCTAATGCTAATGCTAATAATCGTGATACACGCAGAGGGGAAGAAAATAAGAAGAATAACGAGGTTACTGCCGAGATCAATCCAAATATTTTTGTAAATTCTAAAAATAATCCGACAACTATTGCATCTTGCGGTCAGGTAATAACTAAGGATGTTATACTGTTAAAAGACATTGAATGTCCAGGAGTTGGGATGATTGTAGGAACAGATGGAGTAGCCATAAACCTCAATAATCACAGATTATCTTTGGCTAATGATACAGGTACATCAAGCATTCCAAAAGTGGAAGAGATCGGAATACTGGTTCCAGGTCAAAAGAATATTACAATCAGCGGACCTGGTGTTATCACGGGTTTTGATAAGGCGATTGAATTTGCAGGGAGTGAAAGTGGTTATGTATTGGATCTTAAATTAACGGATAACAATATAGGCCTATCATTAAAAGCCTCCGATGAAATTACAATCTATAGAAGCTTTATTGAAGGAAATACAATCGGCATAGCATCTCAATCAAGCAAGGAGGCTTTGATCGTAAGTAATCAGGTATCACAAAATACTAATGAAGGAATTGTGCTTATGGATTCTAATAACTTCATAATAGGTACTAACACTTTAATTGAAAATGGCAATATTGGCATGTTCTTAGATGTAAGTAGCTTCAATAATACGATATCATCTAACAATATCTTCAACCATGCTGTTGATGTTAGTAATGCGGATGGAATACCAATTCACATATCAATGAATGAATATCTTCAAAATAATTGTGGCAAAGCCCTTCCTGACGGAATATGCTAGAGAAAATTCAAGAACTGGCCATTATACAGCTTCATAGTATCAGCACCGGCTTGTTATGATTGATTTGTTTTTTATAAAGTAGCTGTTTCTGCCAAGTATTTCGTTCGTAGAACCTATATTGTTGTCGTTGTCGTCATTATATCTATGTGCTTAGCCCGGCCAGAATAGAAGCCCAAAAAAGTCTTCCCATATGAAAAAAGCTCCTCGTCATAGATCTTTATCTAACTCTTCGAAGGCGGAGGCCTTGGATATCTCGTGAAGACGCATGGCGACCATCCTTCTGTACTCTTTCATGTTGAGTATGCCTTTTTCATCCAGCATCTCTACAAGAGTTGTAAGCCTAGCGCTCAGCTCTTCAATTTCATTCAGCTCCTTGCCAGTTATTTTTTTTGGCTCTACCAAGTCGTCCCCCTCAGCGCCATGTTCTAGGTGACGACTTGTTCTCTTGCCAGGCATCTACGGGTTAGGTATATGAGCCGCAAGTATTTAATTGTCAATTAAGCAACAAGAACCCTACAAGTTAATGTTATCATTTTGTCACGTTGAACCTCCTGATTGGGAGATTAGCCGCAATATAGAAATGATACTACTTCTTTTTAGCGCCCACGTGGTGCAAAAAATAATCCAGCTGTACTCAAGTTTAAACTGTGATGCACTGCATTTATAAGATCAAATTTTGGGATATAGTCTTTACGCCCTTTGCCTTCTCTGCTCAACTGGCTCTAATTCCCAGTTGCATATCTCACCTGCACCACCAGCACCACCAGCATATGCTGATCTGGTTTGCCGTGTCAGCAAAAGCCTATGTTGTGGTTAGCTGTAGAAAACTCTATTACACATCTCCTCAAGGTCGTTTGGAGAGGACAAATCCATCTAATTCAAAAAAATAGGCGCTATTACTATTCTATTAAATATTATGTTTTTGCATTGTTTTTATAGCGTGTCAGCTGATCCTGCAGTCAGGGAGCTAGAGTGGTATCTGCGTGACCACCTATTTAGGCAATCAAACGCTGGCAAGACCTCATTTAGAAGAGAATTACTGCCACACGAAATGACATCCCTTTACCTACGATACAGAAACTCCGACCTGGACCAGTTATCAAACATAATGACCTCTGTGATTGAAATCCTGACTACAAGAAAGGTTGTGAGGCAGGATAGCAACGAGCTGAAGCTGCTAGGCAGGATGACACGGTTGCAATGCATAAAATGTTTCTATATCAATTACCTAACAGAGGTTGAGTCTAGGGCGTGCCTTCGGTGCCATCACAGTGAGTTACAGGACTTTCCAAAGAAGAAGGCATGAACATTCGCCCTCAGTAGTAAAATTATCTTGCTGTAGCCTGAACTTGGATGTTTGAATATGTAGTGGACTGTGCCGCAGCTAAAAATATGTTGAATCTAAATACTGTTAGGATGTTCTTGGTTTACAGCTCTTACCAGGAAGCACTTGCCTTTGCTTATAGAAGAACCTCTTTTAATTTTTGATTCAATCAAGTGGGGCTAGGCGGGTGATGTTCTAGAAAGATTGATATGAACTTTAGCAAGGTCCTCTAAGTGTAGTGCAACTGCAAAGCAGGAAGAAGTGGACGGTCAACGGCACGTCAAGAATTAAGCCAGCCCAAGAGACTTTGAAGAAGGTGATGCCCATATCAAAGAAGATAGGCATCACCAGACTTGCCGACATTACTGACATGGATGTTCTGCGTATCCCAAATTATTCTGCGGTGGTACCTGGCACGGAGGACTATATCTGGGTCTACAGCGGCAAGGGCCCAACAAAGAAGCATGCAATGGCAAGTGCACTGATGGAAAGTATTGAACGCTACTCTTCACTGCCGTCAGGCTGGCCGGGCAAATTTGTCAGGTCAAGCTATTCTGAGCTGTCTAAGACCTACAAGGTGTTGCATCCTGACAAGATAGTAGAGCCAGTAAGGTTTGTGTACCGCACCGACATGATGATGGACTGGCTACCGGGTTATGACCTTGTGAGTGGCGAGGAAATAATGGTGCCTGCATCCATAGCGTTGTTTCGGTACACTCCGCCTCTGCCAGCTGTCAACCCATTTGCATACTTTCATACAAACGGACTTGCATCCGGCAATGTAATGGAAGAGGCAGTCTGTCATGCGCTATGCGAGATAATAGAGCGAGATGCAATGAGCCTGGCAGACCTACGGGCAAGCGCTATCCCGTTCCACATCTTGCGCACAATTGTACATTCCCTAAATGCTGTGGCATTTTCAGTGTCTCCCATTTTAGCAGACAGGTTTGTCGATGATCCGAGCATATTCCCTGACGTCGACATTTCAGAAATTGACTTTGGGCCTGTCAAGAACGTGGTGGAAAAGTTCAAACAGGCAGGCATTTCGCTCACGGTAAAGGATATTACCTCCGACATTGGCATTCCAACATTTAATGCAAGCAGCGTAGAGTGGATCAGCCACGACTACGGCTACCTTGCAGAGGGACATGGGACACATCCTGATGCGAGGATAGCACTCCTCCGCGCAATTACTGAAGTATCACAGACAAGGGCGGCAAACATCCAGGGCGCAAGAGATGATCTGCGGAAGATCAAGTATAGCGATGAGAACACCGATGATAGACGGGCCTGGCAGTTTATGTCCTCAACAAAAAAGATCAAATTCCCACAAGTACAGACATTCTTTAACGAAGATATTCTCGACGATATCAATTTGATCCTCTCACGCCTAAAAAGTGTAGGATTAAATCAGGCAATAATCGTCGACTTAACAAATCCGGATATTGGAATTCCAGTGGTCAGGGCAATAGTGCCAGGGCTTGAGACCTTCAAGATAACAAAGTCAGTTATGGGCGTGCGTGCAAGGGTGTATTTTAAGCAATGGGCAAGCCGATAATATTTCTAGGGCCATCACTGAGTCACGAAAAGGCAAGGAAAATCTTTGACGCAGACTACAGGCCACCTGCAAGAAAAGGCGACTTTTTGCGACTGGCTGCAGCAGATTTTGATGTAGTAGAAATGGCGATCGGGTTTGTCGATGGAGTGTTCCTGCAGGACTATCCACCTACTCCGATTGAAGTATACCATCTGGCAAGAAAGAATGGTGTGCTATTGGTCGGTGCAGCAAGCCTAGGCGCATTGAGAGCAGTCGAGCTTGAAAAGTTTGGGATGGTGGGAATCGGCAAGATATTTCAACTCTACAAGACGGGCAAGGTTAATGCAGATGACGAAGTGGCAGTCACATTTGCCTCGGAGGAGGACTACCAGCTACAATCTGAGGCTATGATAGATATACGGTATAATCTTTACCTTGCGCACAAAAAGGGAGTCATCAACGAAAAGGCAAAAAGCGCGCTTGTCAGACTGGCAAAAGAGATTTACTTTCCACACCGAAAATATACGTACATTCTCGAGGAAGCAAGGAACAGGTATCCTATGCTTGAAAGCGAAATCAACTCTTTTGGCAGCTATATCAGGTCAAATAGAAAGAGCCTCAAGGAAATGGATGCAATAAGACTTGTAAAATACCTAAAGGAGCGCTACGAGTCTACTAATACTATTTCGACGCGATAGCTGCATTTATCTGGTTGACGAGGTTTGATATGCTGACAGGCTTTCTGATAAACGCCTTGACATCTATTGTGGGAAACATCATCCTGAACTCTTCATAATAGATTTGAAACGCAGTCAGAAAGCAGACCTTAACGCCGGTGTCCATTTTCTTCAATTGTCTGTACAGGTCAAAGCCGTTTATCCTAGGCATTCGGATATCAATTATCATAAGGTCATAATACATAGGTTGGAAGCTTGCAAGGGCGGCCTGCGGATCGTTGAAGGTATCGACTGTGAAGCCATGGCGCTCAAGCCCCTTCTTAAGGACATTCGTAATGTCAGGTTCGTCATCCACTACGGCTATCCTTTTCATGAACACATAAAATCTTTGGAGGCACTATTTTAATTCAATGGTTCCCCTTTTTATCCAACAGATATATTCTTAAATTGTTTCCTTTTTGATGTAAATGGATAATGAAGATCTACACCAAGACAGGCGACAGGGGCGAGACTAGGCTTATCGGTGGCAAGCATGTGAACAAGGCAGATCCGCGCATAATCGCCTACGGGGAAGTTGACGAGCTGAATTCTAGTATCGGTCTTGCAATTTCATTTCTGCGCTCAAAACAGGATCTACTTTTAGATGCAGCAGATATCTTAGAGCAAGTGCAGAATGACCTTTTTGTTCTCGGCTCAGATCTTGCAGACCCTTCCTGGCCACAGGCCAATGATAAGACGCCGCGCACTAGCGAAAAAATGGCGTCTGAGTTAGAGCCAATTATCGACAGGATTGAGTCGGAGCTTGAATCGATCACATTTTTTATCCTGCCGGGAGGAAGCATAGAAGCATCACTTTTGCATCTTAGTAGGGGAGTTGCACGCCGGGCAGAGAGAGCTGTCGTATCGCTCTCAAAGAGCCAGCCAATAAACCCTGCAATAGTAGTCTACCTTAACAGGTTATCTGATCTCCTCTTTGTGACAGCTCGGCTTGCCAACAAGAGGTTGAGCATGCAAGATATCCCTTGGAGAAAGTAAATTATCACTATTCTGTCAGCAATTGCAATGAAAGACTAACATTAAAATGCCTAAAGCTTGACTGTCAAGTTATAGCCCGTGGGCCAAATCTATAATGTATTGATAATATTGGCCATCACTTTGTTGATGGCGGCGACGACAACAGTGTTTGCATATTTTGTCGACCTGTTGCCGCAGGTAGTTATTGATGACAATGTAGCGCTGATAGCATCTAATGATACCTCAATCAGGGATAATGAGGCAGCTCAAGACAATTAGCTTTAAAGTTAGGTGTCTCAATCTCATGTATTAAGCATGGCCAGTGAAAAGGATAGTGTCAGTTGCCCCTACTGCGGATCAAAGTTCGACAGCAACGAAGAGCTTTCAAAGCATATAGACAGGATACACCATGGCTCAGGCCTTCTCGAAGGCGACACGAGAAAATGGTAGCAGCATATGACCTGTCTCTTTTTTTTCATTCAGTTTTGGAGCTTAAATCCATCAGGCGCGCAGGGTGGGTCTCAAAGGTCCAAGTTGAAGACGCAGAGTCAGTTGCAGATCATACATTTTCAATGGCAACCATGGCGATGCTTTTATCAGACATGTTGGGCTTTGATACGCACAAGGTGATCAAGATGGTCCTGATACATGATCTTGCAGAGTCAATAGTGGGCGACTACATGCCCGGCGATGTGACTGCTCGACAAAAATTAGCCAAAGAGAAGAAGGCAATGAAATTCATCCTGTCCAGTCTTCCCAAAGAGGTAAGAGAAGAGTATGAAGAGATCTGGCTTGAATATCTGCATAATAGGACCGAAATTGCTAGATTTGTCCACAGGATTGATAAGCTTGAGATGGCGCTACAGGCTGATCAGTATGCAAAGCAGGGATATGCAGACAAGTTGCTGGCTCCTTTCTTAGAATCGGCAAAGACAGCCGTTGGTGATGCAGGCGACATTGTAAGTGAAATCCTAAAATCTTTAAGGCCTGCATCGGCCAAGAAATAGTGCATGCAATATTTCAGGGCCCTCAAGATAGGGGAAAAACGTGTAAAAGCTGCACAAGAGTTGCTGACACGCTATGCAGGCCATGCTATGCCTGCCCTCGCCCTCAAAGACAACAAAAACAATATCTGGGAGCCTGTAGGAGAAGAGATCCTATATGCCCTGGTCAAGGAGGACGCAGGCTACATGATTGCCTTTTGCGACAGGAAGGGCATTGCAAAATCAATCGCGCAGTGGTTTTCAGAAGATGTAAAGAATGAGATTATCACCAAGATTAAGGCGGAGCAAAACATGGAGGAATACTTTGGGAAGCTGTCACTCCCTATCTAGCCCGTTTTATCACGCCAATTTTGCTGTCGCCTCTGTCGGGCTCTAATACTAGCACTGTCTAGGGGGGGTAATTAGGCAAGGGTGCCTGCCAGTAGTAATAAGAAGTAACTCACCAGAGTGCAGCCAAACCGATAATGAATATTGTGACCCGATTGCATGAAATGCAATTGACTGCAGAATTACCTATCTATCTTTGAGTTCTTAGAAAGGAATACGCAACCTATCCTGGGGATAGTTAGGGTAGATTTACTCCATTCAAGGATATATGCATAGCACAATAACGCTGGCGGATATGATGATCACAACCATTGTAATGCGATTATTACTCTTTAGTAACACAATAGATCTGCCAAATAATAATCACTGTGACAAGACTACACATGCAGATATGGCTTTTATACCGAAATAAGCTTATGAGCATAACCTTGGCAGATAGGTTCGAGCAGGAAATAGAGACAAGAGGACATCTTATCGATTCAATGATACTGACAAGAATATTTGATGGCATCATGGATCTTCGGGGCGACTTTCAGGTGCTCGAGTTCACCGTAGGCAAGAGAAAGAGCGATCCAAGTTACGCCCGGCTACTGATAAAAGGGAAAAGTAAGGAACACCTTGAAAGCATTCTTGAACAGGTATACAGGGAAGGCGCTCAGCCTGTGTCAGTGCAGGAGGTGAAGCTAGAGCCTGCTCCAAAGGACATGGTGATGCCAGACGATTTTTACAGCACCACAAACAACACAACACAGGTTTACTATGGCAACCAATGGATAGACGTCCATAACATGATGATGGACAAGTGCATTGCTGTGGACATCCAGCGCAAGACAGCTGCGTGTAAGATGGTGCGCGACATTGTTAAAGGTGACATGATAGTTGTAGGTGAGCAGGGTGTCAAGATAATCCCACAGGAGCGTCCCCGCGAAGGCATTGACATTTTCCAATTCATGAGCAGCGCAAGTTCTAGCGAGCGCCCCACACAGCACATTGCCCGAAAAGTTGCAAGCGATATTTACAATACAAAGAAGGAAGGTGGTAAGATAATTGTAGTGTCAGGGCCGGTGCTTGTGCACTCGGGTGCAGTTGAAGCACTAGCCTCGTTGATCAGGATGGGATACGTTGACGGCCTTCTTGCAGGCAACGCGCTGGCAGTGCATGATGTTGAAAATGCGTTGCTTGGTACTTCACTTGGCATGCGTGTCAATGACGGCACACTTGCAGTCAGAGGACACCGCAACCATATGCAGGCCATCAACGAGGTTTTCAAAGCTGGAGGACTCAAGGCACTGGTTGAAAAAAGGCTCCTGAAAAGTGGCGTGATGTATGAATGCATAAAGAACCATGTGCCCTTTGTACTTGCCGGCTCTATACGTGACGACGGTCCCCTGCCTGATGTAATCACAGACGTTGTTGAGGCACAACGCAAGTACAAGGAATTGATTAAGGGAGCCAAGCTGGTGCTGATGTTATCCACCATGCTGCATTCTATCGCAGTAGGAAACATGCTATCTGCCTCAGTCAAGGTAGTAGCAGTCGACATTAGCCAGCCTGTGGTGACCAAGCTCATCGATAGGGGAACTGCTCAGGCAATTGGCTTTGTAACGGACGTGGGAGCATTCATGCCTATAGTTGTGGAGCACCTAAAGGAGATCGCTACAGCTGAAGAAGAAGAAGAAGAAGAAGAAGAAAATAACGACTAGAATAAGTGACGAGCACAAATGAAATATTGTTGTATGGTAGACAAGCCTAATTATAGAAAGGACTTGACGCCTGAGCAGTATGAAGTATGCGGGAATAGGAGCACTAAATCTCTGTCTTCAGGCAAGTACCTCAACTGCAAGGACAAGGGCATCTACAAGTGTGTCTGCTGTGGCAACAGCCTCTATTTACCTCCGACACTAAATTCGATTCTGGCACCGGTTGGCTTAGCTTTTGGTCCAATTAATAGAGGAAGTGTGAAAGAAGCGATGGACAAGAGCTACGGTATGATAAGAACCGAGGTCATGTGTGCCAGGTGTGGCGCACATTTAGGGCACGTATTTGACGATGTACCTGAGCCAACTCGCCTGCGCTACTGCATCAATTCTCTCTGTCTCTTTCGCTAGAAAGGGAAAACGAGGAGGAGGAGAAAAATGCAATTGAATGAATAGCCATACAAAGATTTTTTGGAAGCATTATACAACAGCTGCTGAGCTAGTCCAAGAATACGTTTGAGCAATAGGGCAAAATTTGTACCTTCCCCTCGTCCTCGTCCTCCTCCTCTTTGCAGAAGGCAAAAAGCGCTATAACGGTCATTAAGAACTCTCTAGCAGAGGTTCAATCGACAATTCATTATTATTAGAGTGTATCTGCAGTAGCGGAATATGCCTAATCCAATTCTGTCAATAGCCTTAGCGTTGATGCTTTTATTTGTATTAGGACAGGATTTTGCAGTTGCCCAAGAAGCTGAGATTACAGGGGCAAGACCCTCTGTAAATGATGTCAACCTTACAGTCGAGCAAGTTGCCGGCGGACTGATATCTCCAACCACTATGGCTTTCTTAGATGAAGACACCATACTCGTGCTTGAAAAAGAAAACGGCAGAGTAATGATAATCGAAGACGGCCAGCTTCAGCCGGAGCCACTCCTTGACGTCGCAGTTGCAAATGACGGCGATAGAGGAATGCTGGGCACTGCTGTTTCAAGGGAAAATGATACAACTACCTACGTCTTTTTATATTTCACTGAATCTGGCGGAGGGGTTGACGGTGATGATATGCAGGGAGTGCCCCCCGCAGGCAATCGCCTCTACAGGTATGAGCTGCAGGGAGACCAACTTGTGAATCCAACGCTATTGCTTGACCTGCCATCCCTCCCAGGACCACGCTACAATGGCGGACCCGTCGTTATTGGTCCAGACAACAACGTCTATGTCATCATAGGCGATGTCGGAGGTCATACCACCATGGTGCAGAATTTTGAAAACGGTTCGAGGGCAGATGGGACAAGTGGGATACTGAGGGTAGGCAAAGACGGAGAGGTTGCTGATCCTATCATCGGAAGTGGCGCCTTTGACAAATACTACTTTGCATACGGGATGCGCAGCAGCTATGGCATGGACTTTGATCCCCTGACAGGCGTTCTGTGGGATACTGAGAACGGTGCACCGTTTGTGGATGAGATTAACTTGGTTGATGCCGGCTTTAACAGCGGGTGGAAAATCGTGCAAGGAATGGTGCCACCAGACTACAACCTGACAGGCCTTGTGATGTTCAACTCAGAGAGTCAGTACAGCAACCCAGAGTTTACATGGACAGAGCCAGTTGACCCTACCGCCCTTGAATTCCTCGCGTCAAGTGCACTTGGGGAAGAGTATGAGAACGATATTTTTGTAGGCGACATTAGCAATGGCACAATCTACCGCTTTGAGCTGAATGAAAACAGGTCTGCATTTGTCCTCGAAGGCGCGCTGGACGACACTGTAGCAAATACTCCTGAAGAAGCAGAGGATGCTATTTTTGGTACAGGTTTTGGAGGTATAAGTGACATTAAGACAGGCCTTGATGGCTACCTGTACATCTTATCATCTGCAGATGGCACATTATTCCGAGTCGTTCCAGACACAGAAGGTACTGCGGACCTGACTGTCAGAGCGGCGGATCTCTCAGGTGATACAATAACAGGAGTGTATATTGTCATTGAAGCAATTAACGGAACCACCCTGATGGAAGGACACGCGCCGTTGATATTTACTGGAACTGCTGGATCTACATACACTGTTACGGTACCTGTCCTAGGCAACATGGAATTTGACAGGTGGGATAATGGATCTACAGACAGAACAAGATCCATAGTTCTCGGCCAAGACGACACTACCATTACAGCATACCTAGAAGTTGATTCAGCATTTACTAATGCTACAATAGATGCACGCACCATCATCATACAGAGATTCGCCGATATTGTAGACCAAGACAATTGCTTTGATGCAGAGGATGCACGCAGGTTGTATATGGTTATTGGCAATATAATCCAGAACATCTTTAGCGAAAGCGAAGGAGGCAGTAACCAGCTGCAACAGGAGATAGATAGGCTCGTTCGAGATTGTCAGGTCGTTGACGCCGGCGCCAATGAACTCAACCAAGACAACACCAGTAATAACACAGAACCAAGTGAATCAAATAGCGATGAGGGAGATGATGAGGAACCAAGTGAATCAAATAGCGATGAGGGAGATGATGAGGATGAGGATGAGGAGTAGGACAACAATGAGTAGGATGACAGGGGATCGTGAGTAGTAGCTGCTAGTCCTCTTTCAACTTTTTCTGTATCATCTCTAGTGCAACCTTTGGGTCTGCCTTGCCTTTTGTGATCTTCATCACCTTGCCAAGCAAAAAGTTTGCAACATTGGCGTTGCGCCTTGCATCCTGAACTGCTGCCTGCTCCATCTGGAAGACTGACTGAATTGCCTGAGCCAGCACACTCACATCATCAATTCTGCTGGCATGCATCTTTTTCGCTAATGCAGAAGGCATCTCGCCTGTTCTCACTATTTGACCAAGAATCTGCTTCGCAGTGGCCCTGTTTATCATCTCCTGATCGACTAGCCTTGCGAGATCGGCGATATGCTCTGGCCCTACCTTGAGGCCTGCAAACAGCAAGTGCTGCTCTTCTTCTTCTCTTTTTTTCTGTCGTTCGTCTATAAAGCTCATAAGATCAGTCACTATCCAGTTGGCTATCTCTTTTGGTGACAAGTATATCATAAGAGTGGACTCGAAAAAGTCAGCAAGCTCCTTGTTCCCTATAAGCACTTGTGCAATGTGGGCTGACAAGCCATATTTTGACATAAAACGCTCCTTGCGGGTGTCTGGAAGCTCTGGCATCGATTGCTTGATAAATGAAACAAACTCGCTTCCAAGCATTACCATTGGGATGTCGGGCTCTGGGAAGTAGCGGTAGTCTTGCTCCTCTTCTTTTGTCCTTGACTCTTTTGTCACTTTTCTTGCATCGTCCCAGTGGCGAGTCTCTGACCTGACTTGGATCTCGCGGGACGCCATCGTTCTCTGTCTTGTGATTTCATAGCGCAATGCCTTTTCTACATCAGCAAACGAACTGATGTTCTTTATCTCCACCTTATTGCCACCGTCAACCGATACATTGGCATCGCAGCGCACAGATCCTTCAAGCTTTGTGTCGCATACACCAAGGTGCTCTATTATAGAAGTTATCTTGTCAAGGAACATCCGCACATCCTTTGGGTCGGCGAAGTTCGGCTCTGTCACTATCTCAACAAGTGGCATGCCGGCTCTGTTGTAGTCGATCAAGACATAAACGCTGGTATCCATACTACCGCTCGCATAGACAAGTCTGCCAGGGTCTTCTTCCAGTTGTACGCGTCTTATCCTTGCGTCCTTGCCATTACCGTACTCCAGCTTGCCGTCTACACCGATGCTCGTTATACTGTATGCGTTGTACTGTGTCAGCTGGAAGTTTTTGGGCAAATCAGGGTAAAAGTAGTTCTTGCGGTAGAATGCTATTTCATCTGGGAACTTGCAGCCGAGCGCAAGAGTGATCATTGCGGCAAACTCAACGGTCTTTTGGTTCAAAAGCGGTAATGTTCCCGGCAGTCCCGCACATATAGGGCAGATATTTGCGTTTGGAGCTTTTCCCCGGTATTCCGAACTGCATCTGCAGAACAGCTTGCTCTTGGCACCTGTGAGCTGACAATGAATTTCAAGCCCTATCTTTGTAGTAGTAGTAGCCATCACAGCTCAGGACTCCTTTGCACTTTTGCAGCCTGCTCAAACAAATACGCTACATCAAGCATAGTCTGTTCGGCAAATTGGTCCGCCATTATCTGCAAGCCCACAGGCAAACCGTCAGCAAAGCCGGCAGGAACCGATATTGCTGGCATGCCAGTGAGGTTTGCTACAACCGTGTCAATGTCGACAAGATACATCTTGAGCGGATCGTCTATCCTTTCGCCTATTTTGAAGGGAAGTATGGGCATGGTAGGTCCTATCAAGACGTCATACCTCTTGAAAAGGGTCTCCATCTCACGCTTTAGAAGTGAGCGCACTTGGTGCGCCTTCAGATAATACTTGCCATAATATCCTGAAGAGAGCACATACGATCCAACAATTATCCTCCTCTTTGCCTCCTCGCCAAAGTTGCTGCGTGCCCTAGCAAAATAGCTGTTCCATTCGTAGCCTTCAGGGTTCATGTCAAAGCCGTAGCGGATGTTATCGTAACGTGCAAGATTGCTACTTGCTTCTGCCGTTGCAATTGTATAGTAGGATGCAAGCGCATACTCCACTGACGGAAGAGACACTTCTTCGCACTTGCAGCCCTGTTTCTCCAGTGTGTCTGCAGCTTTGTAGATCATCTTGGATACTCCAGGGTCTGCACCTTCAGTGAACTCCATGACAAGACCGGCACGTAACCCTTTTCTTTCTTGTAGCGAATATGTAGGTTTGCTGCTGTTGATCGTAGTGTGATCGTTTTCATCAGACCCGGCAATCACATTTAGAATCGAAACTACGTCTGATACTGTCCTGCCAACCGGTCCTATCTGCTCTAGGCTGTTTGCATATGATATAAGCCCAGATCTGCTCACAAGGCCGTATGTGGGCTTGAGCCCAACTACAGAGCAAAAACTGGCTGGACATCTAATTGAGCCTCCGGTGTCGGAACCAAGCGATGCGGTGCATTCAAGGGCAGCTACGCTTGCTGCGCTTCCGCCAGAGGAGCCGCCCGAGACCCTGCTGATATCCCACGGGTTTCTAGTGGGGCCGTGTCGGCTAAACTCTGTCGTAGAACCCATTGCAAACTCATCGAGGTTTGCCTTGCCGATTATGATTGCACCGGCAGACATCAATCGCTTGATCACTGTTGCATCATATGCCGGGATATAACTTTCAAGCATCTTTGAGGCACATGTGGTCTTCATCCCTTTTGTGCAAATATTGTCCTTGATGCTCAATGCGACTCCTGCAAGGGGGCCACTTTGCTCGCCGTTTCTGATCTTTTTATCCAGCATGCGCGCTCTATTAAGTCCGTCTTCCTTGTTGAGTGTCACAAAGGCGTTTACCTTGGGTTCTACTTTTTCAATTCTTCCCAAGAGCTGCGAGATATATTCCTCAGCAGAAAATTCTCTGCTTTTGATGCCTTCGACGACCTGCCCGGCCTCAAGGGTATAGAGCGGCAATTCAGACCATCCTTGGACCCTTCACAAAGCCGTCCTTCCTGTATCCTGTTCCAAGTACAGCGTCTTCGAAATTCTCAGGAGCATCTTTCCGAAGTTCTGAAAATTTCTTTTTCATCGCTATCGGTCTGACCTGCTCAAGTGGTATCGTATCCAGCTTGTTCAAGTAGCTGATTATCTCTTCTATCTGTGCAGTATAGCGCTGTAGTTCTGCGTCTGACATCTCGAGCTTTGCAAGCCATCCAAGATGCTTTACTTCTTCTCTTGTAACTACCATATTATATTATCATGGCGCCAGCCTATCTATGTCTCTTGGATAAAGTGTAACGTCGCGGATATTTTCGACTTTTGTTAATGCCATTATGAGCCGCTCAAGGCCAAGACCAAAGCCAGCGTGCGGTGGAACCCCGTAATCAAATACCCGCAGATGGTAGTCAAATGCTTCGGGGTTTAAGCCCTGCTTTGCCATGCGCTCCACCAGATGATCTTTGTGATTTATTCTGGTGCTGCCTGATGAAACTTCAAGTCCTCCACACATCAGGTCAAATGACTCGCATATCCTGCTGTCTGCAGCGCTTGGCTTGATATAGAACGGCTTGGTCGAAGTTGGCCAGTCAATTATGAAGTAAAAGTCATCGAGGTGTTCATGCTGTATGCTCTTCATAATCTGTGGCGAAATGTCGTCTCCCCACTGTATGCGCTCGCCAGCCTCCTGCAGTCTATCAATGATGTCAGAATAACTGTACTTTGAAAACGGCAGATCCACAGACGGTAGCTGAAGCTGTAGATACTCCAGGTCATCTTGATTCTTTTCTTTTAATGTATCAACAATCTTTGATATCATCCTCTCGAGCAATGACATGATATCATTATAGTCAACAAATGCACGCTCAACATCGATTGAAATTGCCTCTGATAAATGTCTGTTGGTGCGGGAAGGCTCTGCGCGAAAAATGGGCCCTATCTCAAATACGCTTTCAAATGCCATTGTTAACTGTTCTTTGTATAGCTGAGGGCTCTGCGCAAGGAATGCTTCTCTATCGTAATAGAATATCGGAAAAAGTGCTGCCCCGCCTTCTGTTGCAGTGGCTATCATCTTTGGCGTGTTCACTTCAATGAATTTCTGCTCTGAGAGGAATGCCCTGACAGAATTGAGGACAGTCTGACGTATGCGAAATATCGATCCAAGATAATTGCGCCGCAGATCAACTGCACGAAGGTCAAGCCGGGTATCAATACCTACAGTTGACGTCCTACTCTGAACAAGGAAAGGAGCCGCCTTTCTGGCTATTGAAAATACTCTGATCTCAATTGGCACTATTTCAGCGCCGTTTGGAACCTTTTCCTGCGGCCTTACCTTGCCGCGTACGCCAATAGAGCTGTGCTCCTTGACCTCTTTGGCTAGTTGGAAAAGCGAATCACTGCATTCACGCTTCTTCACTGTGACCTGGATTTCACCATACATATCCCTTAATATGATAAACTGGATGTTGCCGTGATCTCTTATACTGGCAACCCAGCCCATGATAATGACTTCGTCGTCTCCTTCTATAGAGAGGGCTATCTCCTTGGAATAATGAGTTCTTCGCCAATTTCTAAGATCCTCTTCATGCAGCAATTCGTCCAATTAAACAGGGGTATATCGAAGAGGTTAATTTAACCTTACCAGCATCAGTGTGTATGTGTGGTGGTGGTGGTGGTGGTGGTAGTGACGGCTAGCAGCAATGGAATTACGCGGTTAACACAAGATTTCTCTTGCAATGCTGTCGAGCACTCTGCTGACGGCTTGCTTTTTGACAATGCCAGTGACAAAGTGAGGCTTGCCTCCTCCACGGCCATCTAGGTCAGCAAATTGCTTAAACATTTTGTTCAAGTCGATCCCTTCCATCTTTTCATTGCGAGCGAAAACTATGTTTGCTCTTTCATCAGAGATGTTCGCAAGAAGGACTAGGGTATTTGGATTGATAATTATTTCACCTGCAAATTCTTGGAGTTGATCATCTGACAAGTTTTCAAATATTCCTTTTAGAAGCGTTACGCTACCGCTTGTGATCGGCTGTATACCTGCTAGTTTTTCTCTGCTAAGCGCTTTTAACTTTCTAGCATTGGTTTCATTTTCAGATCTGAGCTTTTGTGCAGTATTCTCAACAGTGTTAATGTTGGCTCTAAGCTCATGGCAGACTCTTAATAGCTTAGACGACAAAGCAACAGCTGTATCCTTGGCTTGGCGACCAACCATAAAGTCAACTTCATATTCACTTCCGCTTTTTGACAAGCGCGTGACTAGGAAAAATTCGCATTCTTGCAGGTTGCTGGCATGCTCCATAGCACATGCGGTCACATCATGATTTTCGATCTCTACCACTTTAACCTCAGAGGGTGCCGCTGCTGTTATCCTTTCCTCGTTTGCGCGCAAGTCAGGTATCTCGCGCTTTGCTTCTTCAAGCGACGAAAATATACGTGCCGTTACTCTGCGGCCTTTGTCAATAAGTGAATTCACTTCTGCTTCTGCCTTGATCACAGTATCGAGATCAAGCTGCGGGATCAGAATGAAGGCGGTGTTGTAGCCGGAGCCCTTGTGCTCCACTTTTCTGACCTTTAGGGTCTGGCCGAGCAGTTTTTGTAGCGATCCAATGAATGCGTGCTCTGCGGTGTGGGCTCGTCTGTTGTTGTCATTCAGTGAAACAATAGAGATTTAGTCCTAGCTTCAGCTATAAATGCTATTGAGAAGAAATTTTAATCTCCTGCAGTTAACAGGGAGCTATTGGCTAGAAAGGCTGCTACTGGCAGTAAGCTTACGATTGCGACGCTTGGCTCCCATTGTTCATTACAAGTTCTCAAGGGTGCAAAGGAGGAAGGTTTTAGGACATTGCTTGTGTGCGAGAAACGTCGGCTGGGGCTATACTCAAGGTTTGGGTTTATTGATGAAATTGTCGAGGTTGGCAATTTTGCCGAGATCCTTGGTGATGCATGTCGCAGTCGCCTCAAGCAGGCAGGCTCCGTGCTAATTCCTCATGGTACTCTGATATCTCAGATGAGAAGCTACCAAATAGAGAAGATAGACACACCAGTCTTTGGCAACAAGTGGATATTAAGGTGGGAGGCGGATCGAGATCTCAAAGAAAAGCTGATGAAAGAGGCAGGACTGAAGACCCCCCAGGCTGTCAGGTCAAAAAATGAGATCAAGGGGTTATGCATTGTGAAGTTGCATGGAGCCGCCGGTGGGCGGGGCTATTACCTCGCATGGAACCGTAAGAGCTTTGAAGAAGGTGCGAGACGGCTCATTGATCAAAAGATAATCAGAGGAGAAAGCGAACTATACATTCAGGAATTCATTAAAGGTGTGCCAGTCTATTTGCAGTATTTCTATTCACCAATAACTGAAGAACTCGAGCTGCTGGGGATAGACAGGCGGTATGAATCAGATATTGACGGCATCGGCAGGATCCCTGCAAAGCAGCAGCTTGGCGCCGGCAGCATCGAGCCGTCGTACACTGTCATCGGAAACATACCGCTTGTTCTGCGCGAATCATTGCTTGAAGAAGTATACAAGATAGGCGAAAACTTTGTGCGTGCTGCAGAGCGGCTAGTGCCACCAGGAATGCCGGGGCCATTCTGCCTTGAAGGAGTATATGACAGCGAAGGCAAATTCACAACCTTTGAATTTTCTGCAAGGATCGTGGCAGGGACGAACCTCTACCTTGACGGTTCACCTTACTCTGGACTGCTATATGACGAGCCCATGAGCATGGGGAGAAGAATAGCACGCGAAGTAAAGGTAGCAAAGAAAAAGGGCAAACTGGATAAAGTAGTAACTTAAGGGGTGTCTTATGAAAACTAGGGAGGAGTACCAAAGATTGAAAGGAAGATCGCAAAAAACACACACACTGCATCCAGCAAGTGCTGCAATAATACATCAACGGGGTATGTGGTTATTATATTAGACATACAGGAGTTGCAATAATCTTTATCAAAATTACTTAGCGGTAGATAAAAACTATGCTGTAATAGTGACTTGTATTAGAAAAACGTATCAAAGTTGCCCTGCGCTATACATCATGTATATATATGCTGCCACATAACAAACGCGGACCAGAACTCTAAGCTGCAGAAAGCATCAGGCTTGTCAACTTTTTATATCAGACTTCTTTCTCTTGATGATGAATATTTCTTTTCACGGAGCACAATATTTCGAAGCTGGCTCAGATAACGGACGTCAACTTTTGGTTAGCTATGCACTGCAAATTTAAGTGTACAGCTTGAGCTTAGCAGTGTTAGTCATAATATGATTCTTAATCCATGTATGTATAGAATTCTTCACAACAATCCTTAAAATATACGCTATCCCTTCACGCAAATATTAATGACTACGAAGAAGAAGAAGAAGAAGAAGAAGAAGAAGAAGAATAGTGCATTTTATGTGGGCTCTGTTATAGCCACTGCAGCAGGTCTTATAGCAGCCGGTGTAACTGGTTCTACATTACTTACACCACAGCAAGTAATAGCATCAATTGATAACACAATAGAAGAAGAAGAAAGAGTCTCAGTAGGAGGCGGCAACATGACCGTAGCAGTCAACCAATTCTCACCAGCAGCAGTAGAGATTCAAACAGGAGAAAGCGTTGCATTCTATGCACCACAGAATTCAACAGAAGTACATAATGTAATATTTGACATGACCAACGGATCAACAATATCTAGTTTGGAGTTGCCATTCATACTACCGCAGGGAACTGATCCAGAACAACTAGAACTTGCGCCTCCATTCAATTTTGGCGAGTCCATAATCCAAGAGCAGCCAGATGGCAGACAAGCCATAATTGCCTTGAATAAGGCTGCATACTATCCAACCGTTGCAGACCAAGAGAACAACACAAGATACCTGCTTGACCAAGAAGAACTGCAACAACAGCTAACAGAGGAGGCAATGCAACAAGGATTGTTTGAGCCACCAACCCTATCAGCCAATTATACAATGAATGGAACTGAGGCAATAGTCAGTTCGGGTATAATACTAGACGTCAGTGGTTTTGCAGCCTTAGAGGAGGAGGAAGGAGAAGTATCAGCAGCAAATATGACAGTAGCAACTACAACGACAAATGCTACTGATGACACCAATGCAACAGCAACGGATGAAGAAGGAGAATTCCCACCGCTTCCATACCCAATTCTAGATAGCTTTACCGTGACGTTTGAGCAGCCAGGAACATATGAATACTTCTGTGCATTCCACCCCGGGATGTATGGAATAGTGACAGTAGCAGGAGAGGAAGGAGAAGCAGCAGGAGAGGAAGGAGAAGTATCAGCAGCAAATATGACAGTAGCAACTACAACGACAAATGCTACTGATGACACCAATGCAACAGCAGTAACAACAACGCCAATTCCGCCTGTAGAGACAGGACAAGAAGATACAACAACAGCAACTGAGGAAGAAGAACAACAACAGCAGCAAACAACTACAACAACAATACCAGCACCGCTGCTGGAATAATAATAACAAAGACAGTAGAGTAAGCAATTAGATGTTTTTGCTTGCCTAACTCTTCTTTTTTATTTTTTTTAAAAAAATTATGTAGCTCTGTGCCAAATTAAATAAAAGTTCTAAGTGCGGTTGGATTCAACAATACAGAGGTCGAAGGACAGCTTCAGTAGGTGTTTGTCGAGCAGACAAATACAAATTAGCGCCTAAATAAAACACACACACTTCTTCCCCATCATAGGCAATGTCATGGAAAAGCTTTAAAGCGCATCGATGAGCTCTCAAGTTTTGTGCAAGACATCAAGATGGTTTATTCTACCGCTGACCGGCCAAAGCTCAAGTCACCTCATCTCATCTGCGGATTCCCCGGAAGCGGTTATGTTGGCAAGCTTGCAGTTGATCACCTTATACAAGAGCTGCCTGCAAACCACCTAGTTGACATTTATTCCAGCTCCTTTCCGCCACAGATTATGATAAAGCCCGACGGCACATCTGACCTAATGAAGAACAGTATCTATTGGTGGCATGGAGAGGGAGCTGACCTGTTGTTGCTAACGGGCGACTCGCAGCCAGCCAACCCGGACTCTGAATACGCTCTGGCGGAAGAAGTACTTGGTTTGGCGGAGCAGTTTGGCACGCAGCAGGTGTTTACGCTTGCAGCGTACATCACTGGCGTCTTTGTCGACAAGCCCAAGATCTTTGGTACGGCCACAGACTCTGAAACAGTCAAAGTCCTTTCATCAAATAACATATCGGTGATGGATAGCGGAAGCATCACAGGGATGAACGGTCTTGTCATCGGCATAGCAAAGTTGCGCAACATGAAGGGAGTATGTCTGCTTGGAGAGACATCCGGCTACGTGGTAGATGGCAAGGCGTCCAAAGCAGTACTTGAAACCCTTCTCCAGATACTCAATTTCAGAGTAGACATGGCAAACTTGGACAAGCGCGCAAAAGACACTGAAATGCTGATCCAGACTATAGAGCAGCAGATGCTTGCAGCAAAAGGCGGCAGGCAGTTTGAAGGTCAGCAGCCGCCTCAAAAGCCCCGCGACACTGGCTATATTAGCTAGACCTTTTTTAGGTTACCGAACTTTCCAACGTTGATGCTGTCTTCGCCCTTGAAGGTGTTGATGTAGCCATTCTCTATCGAAACTGTGTCGCCGGGCTGGATCTTGTTTATGTCGTCGCCCCACAACGAAAGCTTGATACTCCCCGTTTCGTCTGAAATTCTTGCATCAGCCACGGTATTTGTCCCTCCAGACTTAAGATTGACTGTGCGGGGCTCACCCACGCTTTCTACTTTGCCTGTGACACTTACGTTGCGCATTCCCGACTTCAGCTCGCCTATCTTCATATATTTTGTGCTAAAGCTGCATCTGATAATAAAAGTTTTACATGGTAGCTACAATAAGCGAATGCCCACAATCGGTGCAAACCAGCTTTGTCCCAGCCACCGTCTTTTCCCGTACTTCATGAACTGTCTTTGAATGGCATTTTATGCACAGCTTTGAGACAGTCTCTGGCTTAGGCATTAGCATATTGTACTGGCACCAAGCAAAATTTAACCTTATTTCAGGTGCCGCAACTATGAAATAAGGTTTTACAGGCAAGACGAGTGAGCGGCGGAGGGGTAGCGAAGCCTGGTCAAACGCGCAGGACTCAAGATCGGATGTCTGTGTCAACATTTCTTCTCGCAACACATACACGGAGAGAGAAAAAAGCGAGATGAGTGATCCCGTCCCTTAGGGGTTCGTGGGTTCGAATCCCACCCCCTCCACCTTAATCCTTTTTGCATAGAATGCCCCAGCTGTGTAATATACCGCAAATAGCGTGCCAGTCCCTAAAAGATAAGCTGACTTAGTCTGAAAACGTAAAATCGATCCTAACTTAAATCCCCTATCTCTGCTGCTTTTCAGCAGGTATATATGATGTCTTTTTCTTCCCCCTTAACTATTCGCGAAATATAAGACATATATTATATAACAATGTTACCTCCTATTTCTTTTATTCAGTAATCTATTACCATTTTTTTGCTGAACTGGACAAAACACAAAATTCAAATTATTTTTAGCATGCATAAATGTCCCGTGGCGCGCAAGTCAACAGTACTGATACCGGTGATAGTTGCTGCAATAGCTGTAGGCGCCCTTGGGATGGTATTTATCCCGACTGAGATCAGAGACAAGAACACTGGCTTCCCAAAAGGCACAGTCAGAATAGACCAGGAGGTCATAACGGTCGAAATTGCGGAGACTGCCGCTGAACAGCAAAGGTGGCTTACATTTAGGCAGGACAGGCTGCCGTTTGACACTGCCATGCTGATCAAGCATGAGGAGCCTGACCTCTACGAAGTATGGATGCTCAACATCGAGTACAACCTTGACTTGATATGGTTTGACGAAAATGGTAATGCAGTATACATAAAGGAGAATGTACCTCCATGTGACAACGTAGTTGAAACAATCAGCTGCACCTACAAGACCACAAAACCAGCATTGTATCTTATGGCTGCGACTGCAGGTTTCATAGATGTACACAACATTGCTATTGGTTCCAACATGACAACAATCTCTGTTTAGATTAATTAGACAGCTAAGCTAACGCGCAGGATGTGTTGAACTTTGTCCTTGCGGACAGGCACGCGAGGCCCCTCCTAAAAAGAGAAGTCTCACAGCTACTTGCCCGGCCGAACATATTGAGAATAGCATACCTGGATGAAAGAGGCGATCCGATCGCACACCCAGTATGGTACTATTACAGCAGAGGTAAGTTTCTCGTTGCAACAGATAGAGTGGGCAAGAAGGCAAAGGTGCTTCGAAAAAACCCAGTCGTCTACTTTCTTGTCGACGAAAGCTCCCGCGAAAATGGCACACTAGGATTAAGAGGCAAAGGGATTGGAAGAGTGATCGATGACCCTCTGTATGCTACAAGGGTGACCAGACGCAATGTAAAGAGGTACTTGGGCAAGCTGCAGAGTAAAACTGCAAAGGCCATACTTGCCATGGGTCCAGATTCTTGCGTGATTGAAATCACTCCATCATATCTAGCCACTTGGAAGTTCTAAGAATTGACCATCTTTTTGAGATCTTCATAGGCCTGTCTGACTTCGTCGATAGCCGCCTCGTCTTCAAGTGTGGTGATGTCGCCGATCTTGTCGCTGCTTGCAATAGATTTTAGCAGTCTCCTCATTATCTTGCCGCTACGCGTCTTGGGTAGCTTGCTAACGAAATATACTTCATCCGGCGCTGCGATAGGCCCAAGTGTGCTTCGAATGTGGGCGATCACTTCTTTACGCAGGTTTTCAGAGCCTGAAAAGCCTTCCTTTAGCACTAAGAATGCAATTATCGACTCCCCTTTTGTGTCGTCAGGCTTGCCTGTCACCGCAGCTTCTGCAATGGCTTTGTATGAGACAAATGCACTCTCCAACTCCATCGTACCAAGCCGGTGGCCGGCCACCTTAAGTACATCATCTGCCCTGCCAAGGAGCCATAAATAGCCCTCCTCGTCAACTAGTGCATAATCACCGGGATAGTAGAGGCCTGGGAACTTGGTCCAGTAAGTCTGTCGGTATTTTTCATCGTCACCCCAGAGACTCAAGAACATCCCTGGCCACGGTCTACAAATAACAATATAACCTTTTGTTCCCGGCCTCACCTGCCTGCCGGTTTCATCAACCACTACTGCATCAACTCCTGGCACAGGAAAGGTTGCTGAGCCGGGCTTCATTGGGATAGTTTCGATTCCAGCACACATGCTAAGCATTATTCCTCCAGTCTCTGTCTGCCACCAAGTGTCAACTATTGGGCAATTCTCATTGCCAATCCTATTGAAGTACCACATCCATACTTTGGGGTTAATGGGCTCACCCACAGTCCCAAGCAGTCTTAGTGACGACAGATCAAACGAGTTTGACACTACGCCGTCATCGTCGTACTTCATGTACATGCGGAGTGCAGTTGGTGTAGTATACAGTATAGTGGCACCATGCTTTTCCACAATTGCCCAATACCTGTTGGGCTTGGGAAAATCAGGCGCTCCCTCATACATTACTTCCGTTATACCATGCATCAGAGGAGCATAGACAATATAGCTGTGGCCCGTGACCCAGCCGATATCTGCAGTACAGAAAAAGATGTCCTGTTTTGTAAAGTCAAAGACCCACTTGGCAGTCGCATAGAGATGCGTAAGGTAGCCACCTGTCCCATGCATTACACCCTTGGGCTTGCCAGTCGTCCCAGAAGTATAGAGAATGTAAAGTGGATGGGTGCTTTCAACTGGCTCCGGCGGGCAGTATAGCTTAGCATCTTCCATCAACTCATGCCACCACAGATCCTTTGGTCCAATGTTGACATTATTGCCGGCGCGCTTGAGCACCAGCACATGCTCCACTGAGGGCAAGGATAGAAGTGACTCATCCACCACTTTTTTTAGCTCTACAAGCCGGCCTTTTCTTATGCCACCGTCTGCAGTTACGATGACTTTAGACTTAGCATCATTTGCTCTGTCAATAAGCGCCTGTGAGGAAAATCCAGAAAATACTACTGAGTGAATAGCACCAATCCTTGCGCATGCAAGCATTGCAATAGGCAGCTCTGGCACCATAGGCATGTATATTGTGACGCGGTCGCCTTTGCTGACGCCAAGGCTCCTTAGGACGTTGGCAAACTTGTTTACCTGACGATATAACTGAAAATAGGAAAGCGTCCTTGTCTCTCCACTCTCGCTTTCCCAGATTATTGCAGCCTTGTTTTACGTGTCAGTGTTGATGTGCCTGTCAAGGCAGTTTACAGATGCATTGAGATGACCCCCCACAAACCACCTTGCAAAGGGAGGGTTCCAATCAAGGATGTGATCCCATTCTTTGAACCATATCAAATTTCTGGCTTGAACTGCCCAGAACTTGTCCGGCTCAGCTAGCGCTTCTTTTGAGATTTTCTCAAGGCGCTTGCCTATCCTAATGCTTACCTTCATTTTGTCACCACCAGTATTTTCATATAGTCTTGAAGGACTTGACAAACATTGTAAAGAACTAAATCTTGTCTTTAAAGTATTTGTTTAACTGTTTAGTTCACCATAAATGTAGAAGCCGTTTAGAATTTTGTTATTAAAGAGTCAATCGATATATTAAAAATCCAGAAAAATCACTTCTATAATAGTTTGAAGTATAGAAGCAGAACAGAAATAGTAGCAATGATCCTAGAGGCAGCGAATGGCGGAGCAACCAAGACAAAAATCATGTACAAAGCTTTCCTGAGCTATGCACAGCTAAGAGAATACCTCGCTGTCCTGATCGAAAACGGCCTGCTCGAATACATGGAAGGAACACAAACATACAAGACAACTGCAAAAGGGCTTAACTTCCTGAAGATGCATAGTGAGATTGGGGAGCTTTTACAGACAAGCGTCAGAGAACGCTAAAGCTGCCCATCTAAATTTTTTAAAAGTAAAGAAAGAGAACTGACCGGAACACATACTCTGTGTGTGTGTATGTGTGTCCGGCCCTACAAACAAAATTATTTTGTTATTACTTGGTTGAGCCAGTTTGTCTCAGAGTGCTCCACGCCGTCAGAAGACACGGAGGAATCATTACCATTTTCTTCTTTTTCCTCTGAGCTGGCTGCGCTCACTTGTACAACAGAAACCACTTCTGCAGGCTGGCTTGGTGCCTGTTCAGTTTGCTTTTCTTCTGCTTCTTCCTGGGTTGGTGGAGCAGCAAGTGTCGAAGAGCTACTACTACTACTAGTTGTAACGATATTTTCCAGCGTCTGAGCTGTCAACTTTTCTTTTACATTGCCTATCTCAGCCCTTTCGTTGTTTATGTGCTCTATTAGCTCATCCGTCTGAACCTTGACCTGCTGGTACGTCTCTTCCTTCATTTCGTTACTTCTGAACTGGAGTTTTGCATCAAACAGGACTGCCTTGATGTTCTTGACTTCTAGGTCAAGTTCCGCCAGTCTTGCGTTCAGCTTGTCATTTACCTGCTTTCCACTTTCATCAAGTTCATGCAGCTTCTTCTCATATTTGGTATATACTAGCTCTGCATCTTCCTTCATAGAGTCATTCTCAGAGAGAATATCCTGAAGTGCCTTTATCCTCTTGAGCGTGAGTGACTTTTGCCTCAGCAATCTCTGTGCGTCAAGTCTCCATCTAGGTATAAAGAAGACATATTCTCCTTGGATAACCAGCTGCTCGTAAGGCAGTTGCTTTAGACCTCCAGAACCACAATCGACTCCGACGGCTTCTATCTCGCCATCGTTTTCTGTTATTATGCCGACTGCTCTCCCGATGTAAGTACCATATATGTCCTTAACTTGCTTGCCTACAAATCCGAGCTTTTCTTCGCTCATGTGAATAGGTGAGCAAAGATTGTATAATGATAACGGTGTCAAAACAGTTCGATAAAATAGTGCAACTAATCATGCCATCTAGTTTAGAGGATTTTCTTCATAAGATTTGGATGTTTAGTAAAAATATTTTTGGTACTGACCTCTTATTGATCATGTGTATCTATCTACATGTTTGACAGCAATGTCTTTCTAGACAGCTTTACTGAAGAGGAAAAGTCGATCCTCAAAACCCACTTCTCTAATGTCGACGGGCAAGTATTTGCGATAACCACCCCAAGGCAGGTAGATAGGGGTGCCCTAATGTCCCGCTATTCCCGTACAGACAAGACGATGCGGAGGGTATTTCTAGACGAGTTTGCAGAGAATCCAAATAGGGGAGAAGAATTTTATAGACGAGTCCTTCTTGAATATGGGGATGACTCGGTAGCTGAGCTGGGCGAGGCTCAAGTTGCTGTCGAGGGGATATCAAATATTGCTGCAAAAAAGATCGAGGATCGTAGAGTCGGCCTCTCGTATCTAGAAAAATCGTCTCGTTATGTAGCTTTTAACCAAAAGGTGGGCGGCTACTATCGGTATGCCAGAGAAGACAGCATTATGTCATCCTCTCATGCAGACAGATACATTGAGGCTTGCGACCACTCCTTTACCACTTACAGTAACAGCATCCAGCCGTTACAAGCTTTCCTGAAGGAGAGAGAGCCAATAGAACGCTTTAGTTTCTTTGATTCAACTTCGCAAAAAGAGGTGCCCTTTGGCAACTTGATAGCAGATAAAGACATTGAAGCCGCCAGGCGGATCTACAGTATGACGATAAAGGCAAAGGCACTAGATATTCTCAGGGGTCTCTTGCCTGCATCCACTATGACAAACATCGGAATTACAGGCAACGGCAGGGCGTTTGAATACTTGTTGACCCTAATGTATGGGTCAAAGCTAAAAGAGATCAGAGCTATTGCAGCCCAGTTATTTAATGAGCTAAACGCAGTCATCCCTTCCTTTATCAGGCGTGCAAACGACAAGTACGGACAGGCACTGCAAGAATATACAGCAAAAACTGGGAATGCAATTGGCGAGTTTGCCAGGTCCTATCTATCGGAAATCCCATTTGAAGAAGAGCCTGAACTTGTCAGGTTGATTGACTACAAAGACAACTTTCAAGCAGAAGTAAATGTGATATCTGCAATTCTGTATGAGCAGGCTCAGGGCCAGTCGCTTCACAGGATTACGAATTACGTCAAATCAATGCCGATTGAAGAGCGGAACAAGGTGATCCGCACATACACAGAATTTCGTACCAGCCGACGTCATAGACCAGGCAGGGCGTTTGAAATGGTCGATTATACCTTCGAGTTGTTTACTAACTTTGGCATATTCCGAGACCTGCATAGGCACAGAATTCTTACGATTGAGCGGCAATTGCTCTCGACGAGACATGGTTATGACCTTCCTCAAGAGCTGGTTGATTCAGGACTTGACAAGGACTTTAGAGATTGCATGTACCTATCAAAGCAGGTTTATGAAGAAATTGCCAAGACTATGCCAGAGGAAGCTCAGTACGTTGTCAACTTTGCATATCGCTATCCCTATTTTGTAAAGATGAATCTGCGAGAAGCATGCCA
This sequence comes from Nitrososphaera sp., assembly GCA_036373855.1. GTDB lineage: Archaea > Thermoproteota > Nitrososphaeria > Nitrososphaerales > Nitrososphaeraceae > Nitrososphaera. The sequence continues at coordinate 1,309 of DASUUX010000014.1, read as the reverse complement.
CATGATAGAGTTACGTACGGCCCCACAAGGTCATCCGGACTACCGGATCGCATGCCAAAAGATATACAGTGAAATCAAGCGTGTACACCCTCAGCTTGCGCAGGGAATCAAGTTCGTCGATATGAATAGGTATCAGCTGGAAAGGTTCGATGCAGAAAAAAAGACAGAAAAAAAGAGGCAACAGGTTGCTTAGACAATACCTGGGTTTTAGTACCATTACATGGCAATCAACACCGATATTGACCAAGCTTTATATATTACCACTGATTACCATTAGATGGTAATAAAAATGGTCGAAAAAACTATCCCAACAAAAGACGAAAGAACAGTAGTAGATGTATATGACACAATGAGAGACAACCTCATCAGAACAGTAGATGAATTTGCAAAGGCTCAGCCACAGTATTCACAGTCAATTTCTAACCTTCAGCTGGACTATATCCAGACAACCAAGAACATGATCCAGACTGGATTTTCCGCTCAGAGGCAGTTCGCAAACATCTTAAACGTCCCATCAGTGCCATACGGAGAAGTGTTCACAAAGCAATCAAATGAAGTGACAAATAACGCAATCAGGTCGGTGGGCATAAACAACCAGCTGACGATCAACGCGCTGGATGCAGCAAGGGAAAACCTAAAGATCTACAACAGAACAGTAGATACACTGACTGACTTTTCCACCAACATCGCAAGAGCGTGGGCAACGTTCTTTGCGCAACAACAGCAACAGTTCACAAGGCAGTAAAAAGTCTGCCTTTTTTTCTTCTTTTTTTGGCATAGTTAATAAATAAGTTAAAATCCATATTATCTTGTGTCTACTAGTACGGTAACCGAGTACGTGTGCCAAGACTGTGGAACCCTTTTACGCCACAGCAATCCAACGACCCTTGAAAGCATGAGGGATGTTCACAATCAATTATGTATTGTTAAAAGGCAAAAGACAATGGCTGCGCAGGTGGCTGCGCCCAAGCCTGCCGCTTCCTCGGCTACTGCGGCCAAAACACCACCAGCCGCAACTGCTGCAACCCCTCCCGCAGCTGCTATTCCACCAGCTGCATCAGCCTCTGCACCAGCACCAGCTGCAGCAGGAGGAGGAGGAGGAGGAGGCGGCGGCCCAACCACGATATCGCTCACTGGCACAGGAACAAGCTACAGCAAAGCAGAAGGTCCAATTGACCCCAAGTTCAAAGAAAAAAGACAGGCAGCTGGCACCTATCAAGGAATCAAAGTATGGGGGCCAATTGACCCACCAGGACAATTGGGTATATGGGGTCAAGAAGTATGCATAGACTTTGACATCTGCGTTGCA
>DASUUX010000013.1:0-4200 GCA_036373855.1 Nitrososphaera sp. | reverse complement strand
TTTCTATGTATGTAATGACCACCAAGTATGCTTAGGACAGTGAATACTACTACTGCGACAATCAGAAATACCCATAGCTGGGAGAAAAGTGCATTGAAAACAGGAATATTTTCAAGAAGTAGTCTGTACTGAATTGTTATCCAGTTTGATACTGCTATGAACAATGCAATGTATGCTGAGTAAAATTGTCTAGACTCCCAGAACCTTCGTCCTGCCCATTCTCCTATTGTCCGAGCGCGATTACTACCACCGACTAAATTCTTAACCATATGCTTCTACTATCATATTGCAAACGTATAACACATATTATTCTTAGGAATAGGAGAAGAAGAAGGAGAAGGAGAATAAGAATACGCTCTAAAAAGAATGTCTTCTTATTATTGTTATTTGGTCAGCTCACATCATCAGTCTTTTGCTCTGCTTTCTTGCACTATTTTCATATCTGGTAGCTGCTGATTCACTGTTGTTGTATTGAGAAATCAAACCTGAAAAGAATTCGATATGCTTGTTAGCAATGTTGCTCCATCGTAATTTTGATCGGAACTGCTCAACTCTTGTTTTGTATTCATCATACTCCGATGCAAGGGTCGATATTGATCGCTCAAATGACTTTGTAGTGCGTTTGCACACAATTCCCAGCCCCATGTCTGCAAACTCTTTAAAAAATCTTAGATCAGAAGCAACAAATGGAAGTCCATGAGCCAGCGCATCGAACATTACGCCAGAAATCGACACAATCTTATATGGAAATATTATGGCATCGCATGCAAAGAAGAGCTTTGACATTGTGGTATCATCCAAGTATCCCAGATTCAGACTGATGACATTATCTCTGTCATTCTTTCCACCAATCTCTATGGGTTTTTCAAAACCTCTTTCGTGTTTGGTCTGCTTTACTACTAAAGACCAACCATCAGGAAGCCCAAGCTCGGCCAGTACATCAAATCCCTTGTATGAACCCGCGTATCCAAATGCGAGTAAAAGCATTTTATCTAGAGGTAATCCGAACTCCTTTCTAAACTCCTTCTTATCATTCATTGATGAAGATGAGGACGATAGTTCGATAGCAGGCTCTGCGCCATGATAAATTACTGTTCCGCGCCTGACTACTTCTTGAAGTGTCCTTGCAGGACTTATTATCCCGTCTGATTGGCTTACTACTTGAAGTAGTAGATTATAACGCTGCTCCATTACCCATCTTCGCATAGCGGCACGCAAAGGCTGAGGCAGGAAACCAAATCTGCCCTCCTTTCTTAGTGCCCTATCTTTTACATAAGCACAATATTCGTCCTGAGGAAAAACAGTATGCAGTGTAGATGCTGTTGGTACTGGGCACATTCTGTAGAATCGATCCAAGGTGGATCCATGCACAAGTCTCCAAAATGTATGTCTTATAGTGGTGTCGACTTCGTATAGTCCTCTTTCATACTGTATATTCACGACATCAGGTTTTACTTCAGAAACAATCTGCAAGATACGGTCCGAATTCCGCTTGTCACCTTTTCTTACGGCTCCGCGATAGATGGTAACATTCTTGCTGTCCTGACTAGGATCACTTGTAGCAAAAGAAGAAGAAGAAGAAGAAGCACTAATTGCAACAGACACGTCAACATTAGGTTTCTTGGCAATCGCATGCACCAAATTCTTGGTATATCTGCCGACACCTCCTTTCATTGGAGGATACTCGCCAGAGACTACTAAGATCTTCATCGCTTTTAAGTTGTTGAAGATCTGTATACGCTTATTTGGCTTCTTGCCCGCTCGATGTAGACTCTCATTGCCTTTCTGAAGTTATTTGGCGAAAATTGCCTAGAGATTTCATGCATTTGCAGCCTTTTTTCGTCATCAGCACATTTAGCGTTTTTTGCAATATAATCAGCGGCTTCTTCCAGCGTATGGTATTGGTGATCGGTTGGAACAATTTCACTGCAGCCCCCATATGCTGGCACAACCGGAAGCAGCCCTGCTGACATTGCTTCTACAATCGATACTCCAAAATGCTCGCCAATCATTGTATGAAGATAGATCATGCTTTTAGACATTGAATCAACAAGTTCTTCATTACTCGCATTAGGTGTCAAAGTTACTGTCTGGCTCAAGCCGTACGTCTCTATCATTTGCTGTAGCCTTTTAAAATATGCCCGATTTGCCGGTGCAAGTGAGCCGATAATCTGAAATTTGATTTTCCCTCCAAGAATATGAGCAATTTTGATAGCATTTTCAATGAGTTTTTCTGGCGAGAAGCGAGATATTACTAGTACTTTTACTTCCCTAGCATTTATTGGCTGGCTGTAGGCAAGCGAAAAACGTTCGGTATCTACAGGAGGATATAGTACATAGGGATGTACATCGACAAAGGCCTCTCTTATTGCTTCTCTGCTAAATTTGGAATTTGTAAGTATCAAGTTTGATCTTGTCGTGGCGCGCATAGCAAGAGAATGCGTCATCATACTATAAGGCTTAAAGTATGCTCTCCAGAAAAAAGATTTTCGGTACTTATTGCTACCATAGCCACCCGTCGAATTCATCAAAAATGTGGGAAAGTGGAGATATAATAGATATGGCACATTCCCTGAAATTCTATAAGGCAGAGCATCTCCATGAGTATTGATTACAACATCTGAATCCTTGAAATCTATTGATGAAAGCATAGTTAAGAGTCTTTGGTATACCCCAAAATAGTTCAATTTGAAAGGAAGCAGAGATTTTATTCTTGCAGCATGTATCTTTTTACCATAGGACTTGCTGATATTGTCAAGGTCAGGCGGCTGAACAGTGACAAGTTCTACCTCGTAACCAAGCTCGTATAAAGATTCTATAGTTTCGATGGCAACTGTTGTTTCGCCTCCAAGAGAGTTCAATGTATGATGTACTACGACGGCTTTTCGCGTCAAGCGAGTATTGACAGCTATTAATGTTACCTATTTTAAAGCTTCCACATGTAGTTTAGAATCTCATAAGATTCTAACTTCTGACTGCATATGTCAAAGATTGATTTATCTTCTTTTTCATAATGTGAGATAATGCCTATTCAATTAGTTTTTGACTCTTATTATTAGTATCCGCAGATTTTTAGGGAAGCAAAACCAATTTTTGATGATGGGCAAACTTGGCATAACTTGTAGTCATTCTCGTTTTCCATTGATAGAGATTGACTTTTCGAGAAGTTGCTTGATTTCTCCTCTATGCCGCCGCAATGGTCGATTGCCTAACGTACGCATTAGGGAAAAAGTTACTCTATCAATTCCTACCGTGCCTACTTATTATATCCCTCCCCAATCATCATTAACTTGATTATTAGTACAATGCATGTAGGATTAGTTAGCGAAAAAGAGTTCTCATCATGTTTACCTCGCAAACACCAAGAGGAAATGATAGTTCTTTGAGCCAAATTTGGCTAATGTTTTCTTTAACTCATCGTTAGGATTGCCGTATCTGCTTCTGTCCTTTAACAGTTCTGCTAAGTTACGTGGCGAGTTCTTGAAATTCATCATGTTTGCCCTCGAAAAGAGTAACTCGACCCCTTCCATTGTACCTGGTCTTGCAAATTCATTCATCTTCTTTTTGATAGAATTGCTACTACATTAGAGGAGCTACATCTGCATTCTTTTGCAGTAGTCTTGTTTGAATTTTGTAATAAGAGGATTTTCCTTTATAGCATGTGACGTCAAAAGAACCTATTTTCAGACTTGCTTTTGAGGAGAATCTTTTTTCTTGTAAAAATTGGAAAAAATGGCTGCTGAATAGCAGGAATAACATTTGGTTACTTGGCATAGTGTGGGTTATCTGAGCAGCAATCAGAGTGTGCCTAAAACTTGTGCCTTGAAGACCCACCCTTTAAAGCTACGCGGTGGTATGGATTTTCCTAGACGACTTATGGCCAGCTGCTACTACTACTACAACAACAAGAAGAAGAGCGAAGTCTAGTGCTATTAATAGTTGTCAGCGGATGATAATGGAGGTTTTGCTTCTCTGACGTAACGAAGTTTGGAATGATGTGATGGACAGGAACGCATTGAATCAGCCATGTGTTGCCCCTCTGTCGTCTATTACAATCTATACATCACCTTGGTACTTGGGCTTGACTGCAAGCTGGGCTGGTGTGTAAATGAGATGCTCCTTTGTAAACGCTGACAGCTCATAGTCATTTGTCATAAAGAGTGCATAGAAGGGACATGCATCAACACAAAGGCCGCAAAA
>DASUUX010000012.1:0-7065 GCA_036373855.1 Nitrososphaera sp. | reverse complement strand
GTAATTTTGTGTTTCTAGTGCGCCGACGACGAATGTAGCATTTGTTCCTGTGGTTCCAGCATCTTCCATAATAACTTCCGGCCTCTGCTGCGTTCGCCATCGGACGAGAGCCGCAAATACGGAAATTGTTGTGTAAGGGAGTGCAGAGCCACACGGGAGTTTGAAAAAGAAAAATGGGAAAAGAAATTAGAATCATAAAGAAAAATGGGTCCAAGATATCCGACGGATACACATTCATCGACGATAGGCTAGTAGACCTGAGAATGATCGCTAGTAATCAAAATGACAGCAACGTCTCTTCGTCATCTGATGACAAGAAATGCAAAGAGTATGCCTTTAAGCTAAGGAATAATCCAAAGAAGAAGGACATGAAGGGTGTTAGAAGGTCAAGGTTTGCTGGAGGATACGACACTCAATCACATTCTCCAGTCTACGAATAATTTCTTGAGGAACTCATAACTTGGGTCTTAATCACGCTTAAACACAATACGACGAGGAAGAAAGCAGTGTGATTGCAAAATTGGTGCAACCTCGCATTTACTATAACCAACCAAGCAGACCAGTTTAACTGAAACTAGAGTCTCAATTCGTCACAGGCAAAAGCTACTGCTGACTTGTTGCATGATAGTGTATATGTACTGGCCTAATCTGTGACAATAGAAGAAGGAGATATCACAAGATGAATAATGAATCACAGTTAACCTAAGGCGCTTACCGTACCATCATGTACTTTATTCGATGAGCATGCAAAGAAGACGAATTTGACCGACTCTGCTACATTGATTGCATGGAATCTTTTTGCGTACATTCAATGTAACCAGCGAGTTCAGATGCTTTTTTGAATTGATTCTAAGGTATGGAAAGAAAAATCTATAATAAATCACATGAACAGATAATAGAAGCATAGTAATGTCAAGGACAATGACAGTTCTGAAGGCTACTGCATTTTATTTGAAACCCTTGAGTAAGAGATAAGTAGGAAGAGATCCCGGTCCTAACCGAAGTGGGTAAGCATAAGACTTGCAACCATCTAGCTCAAACCCCTGAGTATATCTCAGCCACAACCAAGGAATGTGAAGAATGCAAGAAAGAGGGGACTAGCTGGATTGCCCTACGTCTGTGCCTGTCGTGTGGTCATGTTGGTTGCTGTGATTCGTCCCCTGGAAGACATGCGAACAGACATTTCATTGATACAGACCATCCTGTAATGGTAGCCTTGCCCAACAAGGCATGGAGATGGTGCTACATTCACGAAGCCTATGGATAAGAGGAGGAGATTGCAAAAATGACGCTTCAACAAAATAGAGAGTTTGAAGAGTTTGCAAATGATGTTGCAATGTGCCTAGCAAGCGAAAGCAAGTACCTCAGTCCCAAGTATTTGTACGACAAGGTGGGCTCACAACTATTTGAGCAGATATGCCTTCAGCCTGAGTACTATCTTACAAGGACGGAAGCATCGATACTTCACAAGTATGCACCAGTCATTTCAAAGTTGGTTGGCAGCAACATCAAGATAATAGAGCTTGGAAGTGGAAGCAGCTCCAAGACAGCTATTCTGCTCAGCCACTTCTCATCACAGGAAAAGAGAATATACTACTTTCCAATCGATATATCAAGTAGCACCTTGACAGAGAGTATCCGGAGATTGAAAGCACAATTTCCAAACGCTAGCATCGTTGGAATTAGATCGGATTACAACAATGGCATTGACAGGGCAGCAACAGAATGCATGGCTACTGAGAAGAACAACAACAATAACATCCCGAACACTAAGCTAGTGCTCTTTCTAGGCTCAAGCATTGGCAACTTTGAACTTATAGAGGCAAGATCTTTCCTTCGGTCCGTAAGGCAAAAACTACATACAAGCGATTTCTTGCTTGTCGGCTTTGACTTGCAAAAGGATGAGTCAGTGTTAAACGCAGCCTATAATGACAAGGCAGGAATAACAGCCAAATTCAATTTGAACTTGCTGGCAAGGATAAATAGGGAACTTGGTGGGAACTTCGAGCTTGGAAAATTTGAACATTGTGCATTCTACAGCCGTGAACAACATAGAATAGAAATGCATCTAGTTTCAAAAACCGACCAACGGCTGTACATAAGGGCGTTAGACAAAACTTTTTCCCTCAGAAAAGGTGAGAGTATCCACACAGAAAATTCGTACAAATACAGTTTGAATCAAATAGCCGCGCTTGCTGAGGATTGCGGCTTTAGGATAGAGAAAAGCTTTACAGACAAAAAAAGATGGTTTGATCTGGCTCTCCTTTCGCCTTCTTAAACAATGTCTCTGGCGCAACGGAAACCTGCGAACAGTATCCTTTCGTGCGGCTTGAAATAATTTCTATAGCTGTTGCGTATTTGCCCTGTCGGTGTTGCAAAGCAGCCTCCCCGCAGCACTTTTTGGTTTATCGTCCACTTGTCGGTGTATTCAGAAAATTTTGACTTAAAGCCTGGATAGAGGACATATTCTGACGATGTCCATTCCCAAACATCTCCTATCATTTGGTGGCAACCATAATAGCTCTTGCCCGCAGGATAAGCTCCCACCTTGGATGGACCCCATAGGTAGGATTCAAGGAGGTTTGCGTGTTTGGGGGTTGGCCTCTGATCACCCCATGGGTACAGCATTTTTCTCTCCAATTCATCGTTCCAGCTTGCCGCTTTTTCCCATTCTGCTTCGGTTGGAAGCCTCTTACCGGCCCAGCGCGCATATGCATCTGCTTCATAGTAACTTACATTGACGGCCGGCTCGTCTGGGTCAATCTTGCTCAGGCCACGAAAATCTTTCTTTTTCCAAACATTATCTTCTTGCCTCCAATATAGCGGCGCGTTCCATCTCTGCTCCTTTACGAGTTCCCATCCATCAGCTAGCCAGTAACTGTAATCTTCATAGCCACCATCCTCCATGAACTTCATATATTCGCCATTGGTTACAGGTACCGCATCCATTTTGAAGGGTTGCAGGTATACTTTATGCTCTGGAAGCTCATTATCGTAGCAAAAGGCGTTGCCGTTGTATCCAACCTCAAAGATCCCTCCTGGGATATCGACCATCTTTGAAGATATTCCTATTATTTCAGATGCTTTTTTTGGAGGCTCATTAATGATTAGTGGCTCGTAGTTGTCAGAGGGGTCAGGGAAGCGCTCAAATGAGTGCTGAAAATCATATACCATAAGCTCTTGATGCTGCATCTCGTGTTGTATTCCAAGCATAATGTCGTACTGCAGCTCATGATTGATTGTATTTGCGTTTTCAGAAGATGTTGTTGACCCCCGCTCTTTCAAAAATTTGGTTACTTTTCTGTCTATAAATGACCTGTAATCTAGAGTCTGCTTTACAGTAGGTCGAGGGAACTTACCTCTCTCTTGCTTGGGTAAAATTTTTCCAAACTGCTGGTAGTATGAATTGAGATATTCTAGGTTAAAAGCACTATTGTCTGATTCCAGCGTGGCTCCGTGCTTTTCCAAGACCTTTTGAAAGAACCAGGAGACATGTGCAATATGCCAATTGGGAGGGCTGCCGAAAGGGTCAGATTGCATGACTGCATCCTCTATTCTTAACGGTTTGAAAAGCTGCATAGTCTTTTTTCTGACCTGTGTAAATTCAGATAACAGCAGATCAGCAGATTCTTGATACAGTAGTTTTGACATAATAGAAAAAAGATTTTGGTCCTTATAAGCTGTCCCTTTTAATATTCCAGTTTCCATGCAGAGTTGAGAAAGTGCGGGGGGTGGGATTTGAACCCACGGACCCCTGAGGGACGGGATAACCCATTTATGAGATCTTAAGTCCCGCGTCTCCAATTTTGTTAGCCTATTTGGCCAGGCTCTACAACCCCCGCAGGCTCGAGTTGCGTTAATAGGCATGCATAATTAAATCTTGATCTTAAGCATCTCCCAATAATTATTATATGGTTTATTGACTCGATTGTTCGTTTAGCTGCCTTGGTAGCTCAGCCTGGTAGAGCGTTACCTTGGTAAGGTTTCGGTGGAATCATGCCGAAATCCACCCCCCACCAAAGAGGTAGAGGTCGCGGGCTCGAATCCCGCCCAAGGCTTCCTTTTCTTTATCGCTCTCATTAAGCAGTAACGCTCTACCAGGCTGAGCTATTATCAAGGCAGCTTGAGCGTCGCGGAATTCTGACGCTACAGCGTCGCGAAAAGCTGACACGTCGATATCATTCAACGTTTTTAATTTCTTGTTGAGTCTGTACCTAGTACACCTAGTTTGTGGCTTGGTAAACTGTCGAGCCAGAAAGAAAAGCTAATTCTGTCTTGCTTAAGAGGTGTTGCACCATATATTGTGAGAGAAGGCGTTTAGCTTGGCCTGATAAACATGGCTAGTTAAATTCTAGTAACTAATTGGTCATCGTGAGTAACAATTTTGACCTTAACTGATAATACAACAATCGAGTGCCTCCCTCAGTGCTTTTGTTGCAGCTAAGCAGATGATGGTCGTTCAGTCCTCGTGAATTTTTGAGTTATTTATTGACTATATCTTATCTCGGTAACGAAACTTACTATTAATTACACTACTATTCTGATTATACAGAAACAGTTAAGTTTCATATTTATTATTTCAACGACTGTAATGAATTCAAATAATATAATAAATCACAACAAAGATAGAACCAAAGCAACAGCTGCTATCCCTATGGTAGGGGCCATAGTAACTGCAGCACTGTTGCTGTCAGGACTATCCCTCATTAGTAGCAGCTACCAGCCTGCAATAGCACAACAACAGGATATGACAACGGGTAGTGGGGGTGGTGCTGGCGCAACGACAGACAGCGGCGCTGAAGGTGGAGCCACAGGCGGCGCTACACCACAAGGTGGAAATGCTACTACTGCAGGGGGAGCAGGAGGAGGAGGAAACGACTCGTTATCACAGATAAGGATGCATATAGAAGAAGCACGCACGGCATTGCAGAACAATGATACCCAAGGTGCGATGATGCACTTGGATTTAGCCTATAACGCATTAGGTGGTGCTGGCGCTCTACGAGGTACTAATATCACTGCTATTGATACTACAGCAGCCGGTAATGCCACTAATATGACAGCAGCCGGTAATGCCACTAATATGACCACAGGCGGCACTGAGGGTGACGGAGTACTAGAAGGCATATTTTGAGGAGGCGGCCAATAGAAAATCAAAAGACCCATAAAGAAGAATGAATGACAATTTCGACCCCCATAATTTCACTCCAGAGACAGACATATACACACATACACACGCATGAGAAAGGGAGAAAGTAAGAGAAATATAGAAAAAAGAGTTAGGCAAGCAAAAAACTTTCTAATTGCCCGCCCTGCTACTTGTTATTATTCCAACAGCGGTGCTGGTATTGTTGGAGTATCACTTGTCGTTCCTGTTTCTGCCGTGGTATCTGAGGGTGTTGTAGAAGTAGCAGTAGTAGCATTGCCAAGACTGTCGTTAGGCGTAGCACCACCACCCTCGGTGGTAGTTGTTGTTGTTGTTCCAGAAGTAAATTCTTCTGTACTAGCCAAAGTCCTTTGCAGGTGACCCTGGAGATTTTGGACAACGTCCTCCGCTAGGTTATAGGGTGCTCTCTCATCAATGAGGGTATGCAACTGAAGAAGGGTAGTCTGCAGTTCGTTAACGTCTTCAATGGTGACATTGCGCATTTCTCTTGCAGTCTCTAGGAATAGTTCATATGATTTGTCAATCAGTCCTGTGGCTATCAGGTAATCTCCCATGCTGGCAATTCCTGTTGTGTTTCCCTCAGTACTACCTACGGGTACGCTTGGAATTGTTACATCGTCTAATGCATTGATGTTTTCAGCACCAGCAATTGGGCGTATATCAGTTTCTACATACTGTGCTCCAATTGCTTTTGCATAATATCTCAGTGTTGCGTCTATTGCAGCTGACATTCTTGTAGCTTTATCAACTACATTTGACTGGCCTTGTTGTTGCTCACCTTGTGCATAGGCAGCCTGTAGTGGGCTGCTGATGAACGATGACGATATTGCTGTTACACTATAGGCTGCAAAGACTAATGCAGTTATGGTTAGTACGGATGCTACCGCCTTGCCTGAACGCCTATGAATCTTTGACATACTATCTAGGTCTGTTGCTTTGTGTGTCAACGCCTTCAAACTTGAAAGCATACTATTAGAATAGGAGGTGTACTGTGCCGTTCACTGCATACTAACTGACCTAACGCCCATTGCATTCTAACACCCAAGTTTTGCTGTCGTTCCAGAAAAACGAATTTTTTTCTTCTTTCTTGCTTAAACTTACAAACTTTAGAATTCTGATAACCATTTATTGAGTCCCCACCCTCTCCCCAAGGTGCTAGCTATGATATAACAATCCATCTGGAGCTTGGCTTCACCATGTATATGATAACGACTCTACAACAAATAATCGACGAAAGAATATCTTTCCTAAAAGAGCAAATTAATCATGATGAGAACAAGCCAGAAGTGAACAACACCTTTCAGCTACAAATAGACGCTATTAGGTCTATCGACGATATTGAACTAATAGAACCAGTCATTTTGGAAAAGAAGGCTCTATTGAAGAACAGTAAAAATGTGCATGAGTCAGACAGGTTGTTTGCGGAGCTTGACGGCTTGGAATGGCTGCAGCGGCAAATAGCAGTATATACTCTTGTTGAGGACAAGGAAGAAGGTGCTAACATAAAAGATATGATGCCTACTAATAATACGACATTCCCCACCATTAACAAATCGCCTTCTTATTACCTGTGCTGCAAATGCACTACAAAACCAGCTGACTATTATGTATTAACTGGAGAGAATCCTAAATCGCCGACTGAGATGATTCCACTCTGTGATGTTTGCTATCATCATCAGCAGCAGCAGCACCGCTACCACCACAACAGAAGGAGAAACAACAGAAGAACATGATATTATCACCAGCATCCACGAAATGGTGAGGTGCATATACTATGCTTGCCACATATGTAGACACAATGCTGATTTCATAGCTCCTAGACGCCTTATCCCAATCTGCGCAGATTGTAAAGCCCGCTATGTTGGAATCTTTGGGTATGAAGCATTTGAAATCATAAG
>DASUUX010000011.1:0-4003 GCA_036373855.1 Nitrososphaera sp. | reverse complement strand
ACATCCTCCTGATATGGCTCCAATTCAAAATCAGGGTAAAAGTTAAGGAGACACTACTAAATCGTGGAGATACAGTCTGCATTACCAAGCAACTATCCCTTCAGCATCATCTCAACATCCTCATGCATTGCAAGTTATTATTCTATTATTATTGAGTTATATAGTCGATCGAGTCTATTTTCTGAAGTTTTTTCTGCCGAGTCCCTCTGGGCCTCTATAATTTTAATTTGAATCCATCAAACCTTAAGTCCATGGCTTCATTCTCCTATTCATAAGAGGCAGTCAATAGAGATTAGCTGAGAGTTTTGACAAGTCTATGATTTCAAAAGAGGTAAAGTAAATACAAAAGTTGCTCCTATTCCACTCTTGTTGTTTTCAGCCCAGATCTCTCCACCATGAGCCTCTATTATGTTTTTTGAGATATACAGTCCCAAACCGGTTCCTTTCTCTGATCCAGAAATGAATTTTTGAAATAGCCTCGGTACTATTTCGCGGTTTATTCCCTGCCCTTGGTCTGAAACGGAAACAACGGCCATGGATTTATGGTCTATCACTCTTATTCCTGTTGTTACGGTTATAAGCGCTCTTCTATCTCTCTGTGTTGAAAATTTGACTGCGTTAGAAAGCAGGTTTGCAATCACTTGAACTATTCGGTTTGCGTCAGCCAATACTACTATTGGATGCTCTCGGTTGGGGTCTGCTGCTCCATCGTCGGGGTATTCCTCTTTGAGACAGATTACTGCCATACTGGAATTTTTATTTTTGTCAAATTTGCTTTTAATGACCGCGTGAAAGTCTGACACTATACCTTTAACTAATTCAGAAAGATTTATTTTTTCCATTGAGAGTTGCAAGCCTCCGCTCTCTATTCGTGTAACATCAAGAATATCTTCTGCAAGATTCTCAAGCTTGTGAGCATTTCTAATTATTACGTCAATAAGTTTTCTCTGCTGCTGAGGATCAGTGTTATTACCCGTATCAGAAGACAGCATTTCTGATAAGCCAAGTATTGGTTGTATTGGAGTCCTCAGCTCATGTGCTGCGATATTAATGAATTCTTTCATGGCTTTGTCATTTCTTTCTAATTTGATATTTGCTAAACGGAGATTCTCTGCAAGCTCTGTTATCTTCCAAAGGTTATCAAATATGGTGGCATATGAGCTAGCAAGCGCTTTGATGTTTGAATAGGCGGCTACACCACCAGCTAGATAGGGGTCATCTAGGGTATCATCTTTTAGTTCCCAGCTCATAAACTCATTTCTGTCAGAAATCATGATGGTAATTCTTGTATTTAGATCTACCTCAGAAAATCTAAGATTTATCGATGAAGAGAGTTCTTCTCTTACTTTTGACATCTGCTGGTCACTATTTTCTTCAATCTCTATCGAGTCACCTTGACCTCCTCTTGGTACCAACACCTTTATTTTAACTCCATTTTCAGACATTTTTCTGTAAATATAGGCTGTCCCTGCTTGCAAAGCAATAGTGAATGTACGCTGTGTAGCAAACAGAACTAGTAGTTCCTTCTGTGTTTTGTTCATTATATCAAATGCACGACTTATTGACTTCTGTGTGTCTTCGATGATCTCTAATTTTTCTGGTGCTCTGCCTTCTTCAATTTCTTTTATTCTCTGCTCGGCAGGTATTGCCTTATTCCATAAAGTTTCAAAGAAGTATTGCTGTTGTTCAACGAACAACTTGACAGTACTTCGGATAGCTTGTGTTGGTGCTCTGCCTTCTTCCAAGTCTGCAACACCGCGATAGTCTTTTTTGTCAGCTATTCCAAAATTGCCCTTCACCTTGTCCAGATGACGTACTTCTCCTATTTTCATAATCTCTCTACAATAGGAGATATTTTCCCTAGTTATCTCTGTGATGAACCTCAATTTGACGCCCCTTTGATTAAGCTCAAGACACCTATCCCATACAGTACTAGTCGAAACATATGCTGATGGGCAGGATGAGTCAATACAATTATCAAATGTGTCTCTTATTTTTGAAAAGCCCTCTATGAGTTTGTTGATGACCTCTTCTTTACCTTCTATGACTTCAGTCTTTTCAATAGGAATTCCTTCCTCAATTTCCTTAATTCTGTGTTCAGCCGGAATCGCCTTGTTCCAGAGCATATCAAAGAAGTATTGTTGCTGATCTACAAATGACTTGACATTGCTATAGGTAAATTCGACTGGCGGCTGCAGGTCATATATGTTAGCTGCAGCACCATATTCCTTGCCGTCTACAATTCCGAAATTTCCTTTAACTCCTTCTAAATGGCGCAATTCAACGTGGTTAGCCAACTCTTTAGAATATCTAACATTTTCCTGTGTGATCTCTGTGATAAATCTCTGTCTGATACCTTTCGCTTTAAGCTGCTTAATAATCTGAAAATACTGATCGTTGGTAACCAGAGAGGAAGGAGACTTAGAATCATGGCAATAGTCCGATGTTGCTTCAGCTCGAGACAAGACTTCTAGTAATTTTTTTGAGATTGTCTCCAGACCAGACCATATTTCGGTTTTCTGGGTAGTGTTATCCCTGGCCAACGCTGTCTACAAAAGGGTACGAGGGTTCTGCTTTATAAAGGTCATCACATTTTGCCTACTGTGGGTACCCTGGCTATTTTGATATAATACATCAAAAGTAAATATGCTTGCATATTGATAGTGCTTTGCTAGTCATCACTATTTGATGTGTCAAGAGATGAAACTAGTATAGCAGATATGAAAGGATAGATCTTGAATCTTTACCTTCTTTTACTAATTGACTCCAAATTTTGAAGTTTTTTCTGCTGGAACCCTCTGGGCCCTCCTTTTCTAACATTAACAGTCTAGAAATGGAATAGATGTCGAGACAGTAAATCTGTTCGTAGCCGGCACACTCCAAAGTAGGCTTATTATTCTCGACGAAAGTATAGTACAATCTGCTCAGGGATTGAAATGAAAAGGCGCTTTCTTGAAATTAGCGCTTTGAGAATGTCAGTATTTCCATTCCCAAATTTTCCAGTGGTAATTTCCGTTAGCGTCATCTTCATATTCGCCTGCGGTGTAAACATTAAGCAATCTCTGCCATTTCTCAGATGTAGCAATTATATATACACCGCCATAAGAGTACTTCCACGTACCGGGCCCTGTCGGTCTGCCAACCCCAGATCCTCGCCATTCGGCCATACCTTCAGTAGACATCTGAATTGAATTCCCTTGACCATATGCTGTACTATTTGGTCTCATTGCTGACCCGAATGTGGTTACATCCTGTATTTCAGAACCAAGAAGCGTGCCCTTGCCTTGAAGTGAGACTTCGATTATACCGTCACCTAACGCTCTTAATCCGGCAACCTTTCCACGTGCTTCTCCTAGCACTTCACCTAATGCCATTCAAGTGCTTACCTAGCCACTGTAGATAAGGATTATGTAATTTTTTACAGCCCAAGGCTAGCATGTGGTAGTAGTGCATGACAAACATGATAAAATAATGTAAGTGCAGATCACTAGCTCATTTTCCAATACTTTTTGTCAAGATATTATATTAACATGAGCAAATCGTCAAGTGTGCCAAGCAAGTCCACCTCAAAGTCATCGGAAAAGATAAGGGTTTAAAAAAACCTAGTCTTTTTTAGCCCCCTTGGTGTAGATGACTTCCTTCTTAGCTCTGCTCCCTTGCTAGCTCTGCTTCATAACGCTCAGCAAGTGCTAACAATTCACAGTCCTGCAACGTGTTTGCAAACAACGTCACCCCAAATGGCAAGACGTCCCCATCGTTTATGCTGCGGAATCCAGCAGGAAGAGCGACTGCTGTCGTTTGTAACAGGTTGGCAAAATTCGTGTAGGTTCCTAGATTCGAGTTCAGTTGAGTGTTTGCAGCAGCTTTTTCAGCAAGTTGCGCATCGGTTGGGTTTGGTCCAAGATCTTGGTCATAGCCAGCTCTTACTTCGTCCATCCTGTAAATTGTCGGAGTAGTGGGTAGAAGCATGAAATCAAATCGCTGCCAATCCTTGCTAATCACC
>DASUUX010000010.1:0-16224 GCA_036373855.1 Nitrososphaera sp. | reverse complement strand
TAGGAGTGGTAGTAGTTGTCGTTGCCTCCTCTTCCTCCTCAACAACTATACCTCCATCTTCTTCCTCTTCCGATACCTCTTCGTCTTCCAGAAGAGGAAGGTTGAACTGTCCAAAGGCTTCTTGTATGATTGTTCCCCCGTATCCAAGACTAGCTGGCAATAATAAGAGAACACCCAAGCTCATGGCAGCAATTGCCGCCTTGCATTTATCTCCTAAAAAAACAAATTGATCTGTCATTGCTACGACAAACCTAGAATCGCTTATTTTGATTTCGATAAATTACTCTAGTTATATTCCTTAGTATGTATTTACAATAAGATATTACAGTTATACTATTTATTCCATAACCTTAGTCGTATTGCTGAAAGGGTATCAATCTTGATAGGATAAACCTTCATGCTGCAGTTTTTCACTATTGCAACTGACGTGCAACTACAACCTCTATCACTCGGATCCTATCACATGGAACTACTATTACAATGATATCAGAGTAAGATTATGAAATATTTCCTAAATATTAATCTTTGATGTATCTCATCGTTGTTTCTTCAGAAATTTACTATAGATATATACTATATGATTTAATTAACTGGATATCATTTGACTTTGTAATAGGCAGGAATAACCTTGCCCATGGTATTAATATTTGATAACTGACAGGATAGTTGAACAATTACAATTGGCAAGGGACCGTTGGGTATACCCAACGGTGTCAGTATAAAGCTGAAAGGGCTGACAGATGGGCCCCATCAAGGGGAAAGCTATAAACCTTTTTTATTTTTATAATATAAGTGCCCTCGATATTGTAAAAATTATAACAATAGGTATTCTCTATTATGAATACTAAGAATATTTGTTGAGAATTGCTAATAACTTCATTACTGCCTAGTACCACCGTATATATGATAATGCTGACAAGAGCAAGAACAACCGTTCTTATGGTGACGGCAATTACTACAACTTCATTATTATTTGCCGCCATACTACCAGCAGCAGGTGCTGCTGCTACTGCATTTAGTCAGATTCTAGAACTCTCACCCTTGGACATCAATTTCCCACTTGACTTAACGACCCTACCAATTGTTGTTTATGATATAAAAATGGCCCTACCAGATCCAGCCCAATCCGTGGACATCACTGGTGAGGTACCTGATCTATCGATTTCAACTCCTGTACCTCTCCCTGAGATAGAGATCTTCTTAAAAATAGATGCCGTTAGAGGAGAATAGAAGAGGCATATTACAAGAGAAAGCTAAGGCTTTGTATTGTCTCTTCTTCCAGTTTAGGCTAGACCCAGACGACCAATAAGAACCTGTAGATAGAAGAAGAAGAAAAGCGGTAAAGCTATAAACTGTAATTTCTAATTCACATTTGCAACAAACACAGGGGGCAAGTATTGCCCCTGACGTAGAAAATTTGGATGTCACAAGCACAAGCACATATGGAGCGGCTGCAACGAGAGGACTTGATTGCACAACACAACGACGGCGACTGCTGCTGCTGCGGTCTCTGATAAGAGAGTAGTCTTTGCCATCCCAAGAGGAAAAAAGAGGCAGCAGCAGTCCCAAGCCCGTTTCTTACTTTTCCCTTTCCCGTTCTCCTTCGTTCCCCCTCTTCTCTATTTTTTGAAAGATTTTCTCGCTACCAAACACAATACGACTTTGAGCATTTCAATCTCCGTAACTAACCTTTCTGTGTCTTCTATGTGCATAGCCTCTTCCTTCTGCCTTTGCTTTACTTCCAAAAGCCGCCTTAACTTGTCTTCATCTCTTGGAGCATTTTGAAGAAGCGTCTTTATCTCTAATTCTAGGTGTCTCTTTATAGCTGGATTAATTCCCCATCCTTCTCTTCCTTCCTCTTCTCCTTGACTGTTCATCGTTATCATTCTTTGACTTGCGTCAATCATCTTTTGGATGGCTTCTTCTGTGGAATCGTGGTTTGAATAGACCAAACCAAAGGTAGCGCGAGATAATGATAGTCATAAATGAGATGGCACTGAGAGGGAGGGAGGAGGTAGGGTTGTTGATGTTGACAAACCCTACACTCTTATACTGATGACAACGCGTGCATGCAGTATTTGGCACAAGAGAAATCTCCTCCCGTACCAATATGAGCGAATACTTGCTGACGTGTCTTATAGGCGACAAGATTAGATGGAAAAGCTAAAGTTATTAGACTTAACTTGAGAGGGCGGGAGAGAGCAATGAAGGGGAGAAGGAGGAAGAAGAATAAACCTTAAAGTCATGAATCTAACCTCCTATAGGAAAGAAAAAGAGCGAGCAGCAGCTCAAGCTCGCTTTTTGAGTCATGAGATTATTTTATTCCTTTTCTCTCTTTTGATTATTCCGTCCATTCGTTGGTGCTAAAGTCAGCGTTTGAGCAGTCGCAAAATATGATCGACACAACAGATATTGACCTTTCAGGTGTTTCGCCGAGCGTATTCGGCGCAGTAGGTATTGCAATTGGCGGAATTATTGCCGCCATAGGTATTGTGTCTTTTATAGTAGCTTATGGTCTGCTAAAGGGGATGGAATGGGCTTGGACTCTAACTGTAGTTCTATCAATTATTAGAATTGTATTAAATGCTATCTTGTATTCTTGCTAATAGACTGCCTCTTGATATTTCCTTCAAATGCATCAAGCTAGTCTTTGTCATCAAGCTAATTGTGCCGTCTAGATTCTTTGCCTACCCGCTTTGGTTCATTATGTCAATAATCCTTCTTGCCTGGACATACTATCTTTTCAGTGTTCCTCTATACAGGTGTGTGTCAGTAGCAGTGTGTCCACAACAAATGAAACTTAGAATACATCCACTGCATATACTACAAAGACAGCAATAACCTTTTTTTCACCAATTAAGTGAAATATATTTGAACAAAAACTATGAACATAATTGATCAATTCATAAATTAATAACGCTATTGCATCTTGCGGAGAGATACATACATGCACCCAGATGATCTAAAAGCAGTATGGATTTGCCACGAATGTCATAAGGTATTTGTTTTTCATAGTGATGTTGACGATCATAAGGGTTCAAGCGGACACAAAATGGTTGAAAAAGTGACTCTGATTTCCCCCGAGACCTTTGCATAAAAAATATCTTATAAAGACATAGAGACTGCTGCCATGTATTTTTATGCTTCAGCGCTTGGGACAACATGTCCTAATTTTTATATCCCATAAAATGCCATTCTAAAAAAGAGGAAGCGATAATGTCGTCACCATCCCATATAGACTCAAAGACAAATGAAGAAGAGCAGAAAACTACAGAGATACAAGTTGTTCCAGTTGTCGCTGATAAATACTCTATCTCAAAGAAGATTACAACACAGAACTTTATAGTAGAAAAAAGATGGGTGACAGGCACTGCGAAAATAGAGGTGCCAATGAAGTACGAAGAAGTCTATGTTAACGGTAAGAAATTAGGTTCCAAAGAGGGACTTGAAAGCTTACTATCTTCTATGAAAGGAATGATTGGTGGTGGCAGCAAAAAGAAGGAAAGCGACGAGAAGATGGTAAGAAAGAAGAAAGAAGCTCTCAAGGGAGAATTAGCTTCACTTTTTGAAGATAGTTCGAACACACAAGAGGTACTTCCACTGTTTGGAGAGGAAATATTGATCAGAAAGAGGATACGACAGGTTGGAGAAGCAGTGATCACAAAGAGAAAAATAACGGAGAATAAAAAGATACCGCTAAGCACCAAGAGCGAAAAAATTATCATAAGGTATCCTGATGGAACTGAGACAGATATCACCTCAAGAAATACTACCGCTACTACTTCTTTTGGTTGATATCCTGTTCCATACTATAGTCTCAACCAATACTTCGCAACACGTGAGATGCATTCTCTCTAATTAATTGATAATCACGGCTTACAGTGCTTCTGTCCATCTTCAAGATGTCCGCTATCTGGCTCAAAGTTTTGCCCTTACCCAATAGCTGGATGACTTGAGACCGACGCCAGTCTATTAGATCCCCTGTACCTGTTATTTGTTATTTTGTGCACGGTCCTTATGTGTGCATCAATCCTCGCACGGTCTAACAGTAGATTGCATGGATCCATGAATTAAAGGAATCGCTCTTTGTAGGGAGGTTTCATAATTCTTATTCTGATTTCTTAAACGTGCCCCTGATATTTTTGATGACTTCCTTCAATTCTTTAACCTCATTAATCAGAACCTTAATGTCGTCATCTAAGTCGACAATACTATCGTTCAGTTTATCCATTGAATCCCGTGTATAACGCTCGCTTTGTTCCTGTGCAGAAGGTGTGTGTTTTACTAGTCTCATGTGCTCACCTTCATAATCCCTATTGTTGTCGTCGTCATCATCAGTGGATGATCCCATTTGTCTTTAACCGAACCTCCCAGTCTTAAAGATTGATAGAGCTCTGCGTTGTAAGATTGCAAAGTATCGAACTTGATAGGGCGCCTTTCTCCATTTGTTGCAGCATTTAGAGAGTTTTTGACTACGTTCGTTAGTGCTTGATGTGAAGGCTCTAACCTTCTTAGCGAATCACATCTACCTAGTCGGTCCATTATCGTATCATAGACATGCTGATAGTCCAGCTTTCTAACTGTAATTAAATAGGGGCCAGACTCCAAAAGACTGCATTCTTGCAATAGTCTGCGATGGGTGTCTTTAGGAGCGTCTCAATACAAGGTTTCCTATTATTATTCTCATTATTGGTTTACCAAGTTTTCCATTGTTCGTAATAATAGGGCTGATCTCCAAAAACTTACTGCTACTTATTCTATCACTGCATGCCAAAAGCATCATCATCCTCTCTTTGCGGTTATTTTCCATGACTTGCCTACGTAGAAGTTCTATACCTCGATCTATTTCCTATTGTATGAGATAGGCTTTGAAAAATCATATAGGCATATCTAATATACTATAAGTTCAGAATTATGAATATTGACTATAACTCCAGAGGAGTTAAATATTATTTTAAGTGTTTACCTCTTCACAATGAAGAAGTACTGTGACAATTGTTTAAGGGAATTATCAAAATTTTCATTTTTAACTCATGACAAAAAGAAGATCTACCGATACAATAGCGCAATGCTTTGTCGTACTTGCCTTGAAGAGATAAGCTCACGCAGCCAACAACAGTTAGAGGAAGAATCATAATAAAAGTTAAGTTTTGTTCCTATTCCTAAGTTTATTTTCCTTGGGAAGTAGAGCATCTTTTGATCCTTCTTTTTTTAAGATGCGCTTCTGCATCGGTAGGATGGTTTAAGAACCTCTGAAGAGAAAAGCAATAATAATTACTGTAATTTTTTATTGCTGCAATTGCATTTCACGTAGGCTTCTATATGACATCTCCTTTCTTTGGAGCTATCCTTATTGTGTTAGAGCCCGTTGTCGATGAAGTCTCTGTGGCAGAAGAACTGCTCGTATTTGTTCGTCTTCAGTAGTGGTAGATCTTGATAATTAACATCTATCATCTAGATTTAGCCGTGTTATATTTTTCTCCCTGTTTTTGGCTAAAGCTCAACGCTACAATAATATTATTCCCTAACATGAAGAGAAAACCGTTAAAACATATTTTTACTCGGGTGGTTCATGAAGAGTATTTCTTCACCCCTGACTATATCGTTAATTACCTTTTTTATGCTAGAGACGACCGCAGTATCATTCCTTTTGCCATCTATAACTTTCGAACCCGCCCTTGCGCAAACAGAGGCGTCGACACAAGAAGATGAAAATAATAGTAATAATCTTGGTAATAACACTGTAGCTTACAGTTACAATATATACAGTAATAACAATACTCAAGAAGTACCAACAAGACTACATAACAGTTCAGTCAGCTATTATGACAACACGACAGGATATCTTGTCTACCCCGAGCTAGACAACAATACTCAACAACAACAACAACAAGAACCTATGCCTGCAGTAATCATGATTCATGAGTGGTGGGGGCTAAATGAACATATTAAGAACCAAGCAGACATTTTAGCCAAGGAAGGATATGTTGTACTGGCAGTTGACCTGTATCGAGGTGAGGTTGCAGCTGACTCTAACCGTGCTAGAGAGTTGACATCTTCTGTTAGAAATAATTCTGCTTCTGCAATAGACAACTTGCAATCTGCAGTGAATTATGTCAAATCACTTGAAATGGTAGATGGTAGTAGAATAGCTTCTTTAGGATGGTGCTTTGGTGGAGATTGGTCTCTACAGCTTGCACTAAACAGCTCCGAGAATCCGCTGGCCGCTACTATCGTTTATTATGGGCGTCCGGTAACAGATACCGCTTCTCTTTCTAGCATTAGTTGGCCGATACTTGGTATTTTCGGAGACCAAGACCAGGCGATTTCCGTTGAATCAGTAAAGCAATTTGCATCTGCATTAAATGCGTCAGGAATCACAAATGAGATTTACCTGTATGAGGGTGTAGGACATGCATTTGCAAATCCCTCAGGAGACAATTATGCTCCAAAAGAGACTGCTGATGCTTGGCAAAAGACAATTGGATTCCTAAAACAGTATCTTTAGAAATTGCCTTTCAGGCATTTAGGTAAAAAGCGTAAGCAAACTTCAATCGATAATAGCTGTTGTCAATCGTCCGAATGTCGACACTCGCTCCTTTTCAAGGGGGATGGCACGTGTCTATTATTACTCCATCAATGATGGAGACATGATAACAACATAAAAAATTGCCTTTTTCAGAAACCGTTTCGCAGGATCTGAAGCTATTTGGTATCCAAAACAGATTTTCTATGCGTTACACTCGGAAGAAATACTGGCCTCTTAAATTGAAGGAATAAAATAAATAAAAGGATTTTCTGGACGCAGTAGAACTGCTGCCGTCGTCTTAAGTCAATTGAAGCCACTTGCATTTTCAAATTCTCAATCCCATGCTTTTTGCTTTCATCGGATTTTACAGCATTCGCTAATGCCCTCGAAATAAGCGCCGGGAGAGGGATTTGAACCCTCGGGACCCTCACGGGTCACAAGCTGGCCGGTTTGACAAATTCCAGGCTTGCGCCCTTCCGGGCTAGGCGACCCCGGCATCACATAACATGTGCACTAGCCACCATATCACTATATTAATTATGGGCAAAGACAAAGCTAAAAATTGAGGAATGTTGCATCAATCAGTGCTTTTGGCTACTCCGGGATTATCCGATCATTGTAAGTCAGGGGATCATGTCGATTGCAACGATTGTATGTGCCGCTGTCACATTCCCGGCACAATTGAAAACCTTGCAAAGAACATTGCCAAGTTAGACCGCAAGCGGCCAGGCATTGGCGAAACCCTCTAAAATTAATTCTTAGAATTCATCAGCATTTTCATTTTCAAGCTTGTCAAGGTCGACCTCTGAGGGTATCGTGACGTTGCTAGACTGCTCGCCCTTTGAGCGCCACGCCTTTGGATAGGTGTTGGGCTTCATGATGATGCGTTTCATGACAAATGCTATACCGCGGACGTTCTGCTCGATCTCTTCCTTTATCATCGCCGTCTGTGCCAACCCTACTATCTCTCCCTTTAGAGTGTAGACACCTACAAGCTCACCCTTGCGTAGGTCTTTTGGCACTGCTATCACGCCAGGCACTGCAAGCGGTGCGCCATGGCACAGCGCATCGACTGCTGTGTCGCGAACGGTGATGGCCCGTATACCTGCTAGGCAGTGCTCTATTGGCAGGATTAGTCTACGCAGTTTTTCCTCGTCCTTTCTTTCCTTGTAACGCTCATAGGCATCTGCAATATCATGCAGGCGCACAAGACCCTCATTCTGTTCTGACAGGTTGCTTACCCTTGTCCGACGGAGCTCTACCATAGTGGCTCCAGATGACATCACCTCGCCAATATCATAGATTGTCTTGCGGATGTATGTGCCTGCCTGGCATAGGATACGCATGAGTACGAGCCTGTCATAATTTTCAAGATAGTCAAATTCGTAGACACTTCTCACGCGAGTCACACGTCGAACAGATGAGCGCTGGGGCGGCCGCTGATATATTTCGCCTGTAAATTCCTGCATTACTTTTCTTAGCTTATCTGGTGAAACATGTGAGTGCAGGCGCGCAAGGGCATAATACTCTTTTGGTCCTAACAACAGCACAGATAGCGCCTTGGTGCCTTCTCCCAATCCTATTGGCAGAAGACCAGTTGCGCCTGGGTCAAGTGTGCCGCTGTGGCCGGCCTTTTCTATCCCCAATATGCGCTTTATCCATGCTACAACTTCATGGCTTGTAGGGCCAGCCGGCTTATCCACAAGCACTAATCCATAATACAGCAGAGACTCAATTGATCTCTTATCTGGGTAATAGCCGTAGTTATCGTTGGTAATGTCATCATCTATCTTGACAAGGTTCTCCAGCTGCGGTAGCATCATCAAGGCTATACACCTATGTGCCGTCTGACTATTAATTTTGATATCTCTATAAGGGAGTCAAGGGATAACCTATCAGTGTTGAGCACATAGTCAAAAACGGTCAGATCTTCGCCAAAGCGAAAGCCGTAAAGTCTGTAGTAGATCTTTTTATTCTCCTCATCCCTCAGCTTGGTTATCCTTTTTGCCTCCGCAAAGCTGATGCCGTCGCGGTTGGCCATCCTCTTGGCGCGGTTTTCCGGCGATCCTCGAAGCCAAAACTTGATGGCGATGACTGATTCCTCTAGCACAAGCCAAGGCAGTGTGTAGCTTGTAATGACTGCCCCTCCTTTCTTCACTATCTCGATGAGCTTCTTGTCTACTTTTTTGTCAAAGGAAGGATCTGATTTGCGTTCCTCCATGAACTTTTTTGCTTCTGTAGTGTCCCACCAATCCTCTCTTTTAACTGAATAGCCTTTGTCTTCTTCGGCAAGCATCTTTAATATGTCACCTCCATTGTACATCGCGATGTCAAATTCTTCTGCAAGCTTGCAAGCTATGGTAGTCTTGCCTACCGCAGGCCAGCCAGAAATTACAATACTAAATAATTTATTGGCGACCATCTTATCCTGTTATGCTCGGCATGCTTGTCTTAGTCACCTTGGATATTATTCCACTGAACGCAAACGAGGTTATCAGGAACCAACCCCACAGGTAAACCTGTCCTGGTAATCGGCAGGGACCGTTAAGGGTGGTGCCGCCATCAGGATTTATTACAGGTTGGCCATTTTCATCTAATTTTGGTTGGGTGTCGGTTTGCACATTTTCATCACTGCACGTTATCCATGGAATGTATATCGGCGATAGCGACACAGTTGCGCCAAATATTGCAGGGAACACAAGGATCCAGATGAGAAATGACGGTATCATATAGATAAACATCGGACGCATCTGCTGTTGCTGCATTTCAAGGGCCATCTTGTTTACATAGGCTTGCCTCTTTTTCAGCTCCTCAATTCTGGGCTTATCTTGCTTCTTGATCGCGTCAGTGTACTGCTTACGCCATTCATTTGTCTCCTTCATGACCCTGTTCATCTTTTCAATGTCAGTGGTCTTTTTCCTGAGCATTGCAAATGCAAAATTCATGCCCACCGCTATTAATAGCGCAATAAGCATAGCGCTTATCATGTCAGGAAATATTGGGTGTGTGGTATACTGTGGCGCTAACGGCCACTGCATCAACAGATCCTGCAGCAGATTCAACTTCCATCTCCTAGCAGTATCTTTGCTATATTTGCTGCTGCCTCGCTCATCTGACCATCATTGTTCATGATTATCGCAAACGGCGCACCTGTCAGAATAGAGCAGGACGCCACCATAACTCTCGAGATATCAAGCTCCTTTTGGATATTTTCTGCAGAAGCGATGTCCCGCTGGCGAGTCTGGTCAGACTTGCGCCTCTCTGCTATCTCACTTGGGTCTGCCGCAACCATGACCATATTCGTTGGCTTCATGATGCTTAGCAGCCTCATTGGGAGACCTGGATAGTACCCTTCATCTGTTTTGATAAAAAGATGAGTGTCAATCATCACTATGTCGTCCTTCATTTCTGTGATTCTCTGAGCCGCCAAATCCTGCAGTTGCCTCTGATTCTCGACAGTCATCCTGCGCATTTCATCTCGGTTCTTGAGGCCCATCTTTTTAGCCTCTTCAAACATGATGGTGCCGAAAATTACAACTGTGGTCTTGCGCTTCTGGTTTAGCATCTCAGCTGCGCGAGTAATGAGGGTGGTCTTTCCCACACCTGGGATACCGACAATTATTGCACGTTTATTTTCTGCCAATTAGAGCCGCCAGAGTGGGCATATAGGTGTCGACCTGCTCTTTGACCAGCGTCTGGTAGTAGCTTACCATGATACTGACCATTAGCAGAATGCCGGTTCCAGTTCCAAAGACACCTAGTACATCAGAAATGCCAGCAAGAGTACCAATGATCATACCGGATAGTAGAGTGAGCGCAGGGATGTATTTATTGAGGAGGGCTTCTACAGATCCTTCGGATCGTCTAAAGCCGGGAACCTGCACATCAGCATCAAGGAGGTTGCGGGCAGCAGTCTTTGCGGAAAGACCGCCAAGTTCTACCCATAATCTAGAGAATACTGTGACTATCGCTGCCATAAATATTACATATACTACAGCCCTTATAGGATCGGCTGCCGCTGCATCTAGGCCTCTTGGAGGGGTGATGTAGTACAGAATGCCGCCTGTCGGGGTTGCTTGGCCTCCTCCTTGTTGAGCACCCGGGTCAAATGTGGCGATCCAGTTGAATGCAGGATTGGTGTTATTTGGGTTATAGTTGGCCCAAAGCATCTGTCCCATAAATACGGCATTGGCTAGAAGTGCAGATGCCAGTATTACCGGTATAACTGAGGTGTAAAGCAGCTTGATCGGGTATACTGCAGTAAAGCCCCTATACTTAGTTGACACTATTGGGACATCGACGTGTATTCCTTCAACATAGACTAGTACCAGTATAATTCCTATTGTCAGGCCAAGTACAAACAAACTTGGCAACTGGCCAGTACGAAAGATCGCGTCAGCTCCATGCCCATTAGCAATTGCGTCTATTGTGAACGGAACTACACCCAATGGTCCGTCTTCTGCTGGCACTACACTGAACACACTCCACAGTATGGTCTGGGCGATGCCTGCCATGATGAACAGACTTAGGCCCGAGCCGACACCCCATCCCTTCTGTATCATTTCGTCCATTAGCATGACGATTACACTGGCGCCTATAAGCTGGGCAATTACTACATAGATGGCATGGGGAGCCTCATCTGCAGTCAGCGGTCCATAGACACTAGCTCCGTACAACGCACCTTCTGCTACAATTACTATTATAGTGACTATCTTTGTCGCTGAAGTAAAGAGTGACCTGTCGTCCGTGTTCTTAAAATCCAACTTGATCAAACCAGAGCCTTTTAACAACTGCATGAGTAACCCTGCTGTGACTATGGGTCCAATCCCAAGCTCCATAAGTGTTCCTTGTTGAGCGGCAAAGATGACACGTGCAAATGCAAGAAAGTCAAAGCGTGGGTCGTCTGTAACACCGTATAGCGGGATCTGTCCCATTACTAAATAAGCGAAAAGCGCAACTCCAGTCCAGGCGAACTTTTCAGCCAGTGAAATTTTCTTCTTTGGCTTTGGGACTTGAGGAACGTAAACAGATGCGGTCTTTACGAACCGCCTAACTATGTTCTCATTTGTTGTCGTGCTGCTCATCTTTTATAACTCCGCCACCTGCAGCCTCAATTTTTGACCTGGCGCTCTCTGAAATCCTATCTACCTTGACCATATAAGCCCCACTAATAGAGCCTCCTCCAAGCAGCTTGTCATAACCTAGCGAGGTCAGATCCAGGACAACCCTGCCGCTTTCATCGGCCTTGCCGTGCTTGGCAAATACTGCATCCAAGTCTCGGATGTTGATCCACCTCTGGACGAGGTTGCGGTTAAAAGAGTTAAAAGGGTCGTGACCAAAGTGGTCCGGCTCCTCCATGACTGTCCGTATCCAGAAGTGCTTGTGCTTTCCAGCACCTCCGACACCGCCTCTGCTTCCCGACTGCCGGTGCTGGCCAACTTGGCCCCAGCCGCAGTATCTGCTACCGCGCTGTCTTCTGCTTTTTCTAAATCTAGTAGCCATAAATCATTATCACTTGCTCTGTGCTGTTGAAATTATATCTATCACGTTCATTCGCACCTTAATTAAGTCTTGCTGCACTAGAGCATCCTCTTGACTATCTCGGCTAGTTCGCCATCTTCTCCAAGAATTCCATCTTGCATATACTGGGTCTTAGTCTTTCTCTTGAATCCGCCCTTTGGGGGGTTAAGAGCGAACCATGGTTTGATCTCTCCAAGTTTGCTCATTGCGACCTTGTTCTCTGCTATTGCGGATGCAAGGTCATCAATACTATTGTACTCTTTTGGGAGATCCGGCTTTGTGATCGGCTTGTATCCTGCTCTTCTGCCCCGCTTTTCAAGAAGTTCTTTGACTATGCTGGCATCTGCCTTTGTCCAGGCTACCTCGTCCTTGACCTTTCTCAGCATGCCCAGGTACTCCGCGCTTTCTGGCACTATTGTCGCGCGAAAGCGCTTATCGAGGTTGAGGCCATCAAGCGTCTTTTTGGCCTGCTGGGGGATATTTACTGTTCCCTTGATTCTAACTACGAGATATACCATCTAGTTTCATCATCACCCTACACTGTATGTGCTCCTGAGGGCATTAAAAATTGCCTTTGTAGTCGAAGACATTGTATTTGTTGACCCAAAGGTCTTTGTCCATGAGTCCTTTAGTCCTGCCAACTTCAATAGGTTCTTTATGTTCTCGCCAGCCACGATACCAAGGCCCCTTGGGCCGGGGATGATTTCAATTGTGACGCTGCCTCCCTTACCACGCACTTTGAACGGCACGGAGTGGAGCTGATTACACTTGCACTCCCAGCTGCCGCAGCCAAGCTTGACAGGAATTACATTAAGGTAAGCAGCAGTTGTAGCCTTGTCGATTGCAACCCTCATTTGAGAAGCCTTGCCCTTGCCTATGCCAAACCAGCCAGTCTCATTGCCAACAGCCACGAGAGCATTAAAACGCGTCATCTCGCCGGCGTCAGTCTGCTTTTGGACAATACCGACATGAACTACTTGGCTCTTGATGTCCTGCAGAAGGTGCTTGACGATCTCTGGCTCCTGTATTCTCATGCCGTTTTCGTAAATCTGATCCATTGAGTTTATCTTGCCTGCCAGAACCATGCTTCCAAGCGAAGTTCTGGGTTTCCATTCAGCCTGATGTTGCCTTGCTGACGATGACATTTGGCTCATTCCTCTTTTCTCTGGCCTCGCTTCTCTACTGTGGCATTCTTCTTTTCCTTTGCCTTTTCTTTCTCGGCTGTTGCTACTTTCTCTGCCTTCTTTGACATCGCCTTTTCTGCAGGCCTGCCTGAAATTCTGCTCTTTATTTCTTCAAAATGCGAAGGATAATCCTCAGGCTTGAGGCCGTTTTTCAAAATAGCGGAGAAACGTGATTTGTACTCTTTCTCATCTTCTTTCAGAGTGTGGGAGTACTCTGCTATGTGATGGCCACTGATCCTGTCTTCGTCTGGAAGTGATTCTTTAGAGACTGGCATACTGACGCCAGCATCAACAATGCCCTTCATGCATGCTGCAACCCTTGAAGTAAAGTGGTTCTTGCCTATGTAGAGGACCGCAGCGTTGATCTCCTTTTGTATTGCCTTCTTCCCTAATAGCATGCCTGTGAGATAGCAGGCTGGCAAATTGTTAAAGGCACCCTTCCATCCGTGCTCGGCAAGTTCCCTACTGTGAGCAGAGGCGATGACAGTATCGCCTGTAGGAGTAGGCCTGAGCAGTTGGGCTGCGACATTCTGAGCGCTTATCCTGATAGTAACAAACAGGTGTCTGCCGATCAGAATCGCCGACCTCTTGCGATAATTAGTTTTATCTTCTCTAATCCTTTTTAGCGTACGAACATAAGTCAACAATTATCCACCATTCAATGATTAGAGAAGCAACCAATGTAAAGCACTTATAAACGTTAAAGATTCAGTCAGTGAACCTTAATTTTGAAGGCTTGTTTTTCTTTTCTGCCAAAATGTAATCTCTATATTTATCACAATAATATGCGCATTAACTATTCCGCTACAGCTCTATTTACTATATTATCTCTTGCACTGAAAGCCTTTAAAGAAAAGTTTCTCATGCCCTGAAATTAGGAGAGAGATATATTGTCAATCAGACAACATGCAGTAGCGAATTCAAATCCGGTTGTCCCACTGCAATAGAGGACTAATCTACCGCGCAAGATTACGATTAAGAATAGCAATTCAAAGCAGCATATCACAGATCTAATCTTGATCATGGTTCTTATGACTTTAGCAGCCTATTGTAGCACTATTGGCAGAACGATTGAATAATACGATACTGCAAGTTATGAAACAAAGTATTAGTTCATTTCCTCCTCATCGTTCTCTTTGCAATCGATGCGGCGTATGCGCCTGCGCCGATGCCATTATCAATGTTTACTACTGCCAAGCCAAGGGTGCAGCTCTGGAGCATAGATGCTAACGCGCCTACGCCGTTTGCACCAAAGCCATAACCTATTGAAGTTGGCACCCCCACAACCGGTATATCGACCATCGACGCTACAATTGATGCAAGTGCGCCTTCCATTCCTGCCACGACAACAATGGCGCCTATCTCTTGCTTGAACATCTCTTTAAGAGCTGGAAAGAGGCGATGCATTCCAGCAATGCCGACATCGTAACTTGTTATCGCCTCACAGCCCATAGCCTTGGAAACAATCCGTGCCTCTTCTGCGACGCCAACGTCTGAAGTGCCGGCCGACATTATTCCAATTTTTGCATCAGTCATTTTGCAAGCGAACGACTTTTCAGAGGCAAGTAGCGTTGTGCTGTTCCTACCAATTTCGACATTAAGACCCTTTCTACGGAGCGCACCTGCTATTCTTGATAGCTCGTTCTTCTTTATCCGGCTGACTACAACTTGACGGTTACGCCTAACAATAGCGGAGGCTATTTTGATGATGTCTTTGTACTCTTTGCTTTCAGAAAAAATGATCTCTGGCATGCCGCCTCTTCTCATTTCCCTGCCGACATCGAGCTTGGCAATATCGCCTATCTTTTCAATTGCGTGGATGGAGATCTCCTTCTGTACCTCCGATAGGCTAAGGCTGCCATTTGCAAATTCGTCAAGAATTGTATGCAGATCCATCCGTCAGCAAGCTATCAACAACAAGAAAATAAAAGGCTTTAAAGTGGAAGTGCCTTGATCGCTTCCTTTACGCTTGCAACGCCCTTGCTGAAAATGTCCTGCTCAAAGTTGTCCAGCTTGAGCTCAATTATGCGCTCGGCGCCACCTGCGCCAATGATAACCGGGACGCCTATGCACACATCATAAAATCCATATTCCCCTTGAAGCAATGTTGACACTGGAATTACCAGCTTTTTGTCTCGGATGGCAGACTCTAACATAGTTGCAACTGCGTTGCCAGGTGCGTATACGGTCGCTCCCTTTAGTGCAATGATCTCTGCTGCGACCTTTCTTGTCTTTTCAAAGATCTCCGTTGCCTTATCCTTTGAGATAAACTCATGAAGCGGTATTCCTCCTATAGAAGAGAACCTTGTCAGCGGGAGCATGTTTTCGCCGTGCTCGCTTATCACCATAGCTTGAATCGAACTGCGTGAAATATTTGTCGCATCTCGAATAAAGCTCTTGAACCTTGATAAGTCTAGCATGCCACCCATTCCCATAACCTTGTTCTTTTTTGCTCCAAGAGTCTTGAGCGTAAAATAAGTCATCGGATCAAGTGGGTTTGTAACGACTATTACAGTCGCATACTTTGCATAAAGCGCAATTTTGGACACGACATCCTTGATGATGCCTGCATTTATCTTGAGGAGATCCATTCTCGTCATGCCTGGCTTTCTTCCGACGCCAGCAACAACCACTACATAGTCAGAATCGCGCATATCTTCGTAATTGTTTGAACCCCGCACTATGATGTCCGAGCCCCTTTCTGACAGCTGGTGATTGATGTCCATTGCTTCTCCCTGAGGGAGGCCCTGTACTATATCAAGCAGCAGTAGATCTCTATCAAGCTCTCTCAGCCCGCAATTAAGGGCAGCTGAGGCGCCGACCTTTCCAGATCCGATTATGGTAATTGTCATAGCCGAACTTGCAACTGAAGGATTGCTTATATAAATTGTGATTGGAGCCGGGTCAGCTTTAAATTAATCAGCATGTCAAGTCAATAACGAATTGTCAAAGAAAAGGGACGACAGCTACTTTGCTGTAGATCGACGTAGA
>DASUUX010000009.1:0-4308 GCA_036373855.1 Nitrososphaera sp. | reverse complement strand
TTGTATAGATTCCGACATACCAAATATCGAACCACTCTTAGCATTTCAATCTCTGCAACTAACCTTTGTGTATCTTCAATGTATATAGATTCTTCCTTGTGCTTTCTCTTTATTTTTATCAGTTGCTCAAGCTTATCTGCCTCTCTAGGTGCATTTTGCAAAGTCTTTATCTCTAGCTCTAGGTGTCTCTTGGTAGCAGCGTTCATTCATGGAATAATAGAAGAGATGGAATCTCCTGATTGATAGAGTGTAAGGTAAGTAGAATATGAATTAATAAAAAATAATAAAAAGTTTTTAGATCTAGCAGAATTCAGGGACTATTTCGCATGGGTCACTAGGAGGAATTGGGGGATCGTCATCAAAAATCGCTGCCTTTATGCAGTTAGTCAATGCAATATGATTTTGTGGAGGTATATTTGCAAAACATTCATTGACTGACGCTACTAAGGTTCCTCCATCACCACCACCCGTATCCCCATTTGGCTTGGGTATTATAATGCGATCCAGCGGTGGTAGTGTTTGTGCTTGTGCAGGAGCAACGATAGATGCTGACGTAGCCAGTACTAATATTGTCATTATAGTCATCATCATTGTTGTTGTTGTAATTGCCACCCTCGATTTGTGATAATTATTAGGAGCTAATTTCCGTGTAAGGATTGTAGTAGATAGCTTTTTTGACTTTAATATAGCGGGAAAGAATCAGAAGTATTGTAAAATTTAACTTTTGTGGCATAATCTTCTACTTATTATTCGAATGATCATTCAGTATTATAACTATTAGCCTATATCAGTCTTATTATCTATAAATTGTATCAAAATTCTAAAAAAAGAAGGCGGCATGGCTATTACAATCGTGCGGCTAGTCTTTCTGCTAGCTATATTGACAATGACGTTAGAAGCGCGTACTGCACCTACTGCAAAGATGTTTCCGCTTGTGGTTCCTGACCTTTGGCATGCAGCATACGGATAGCAACAACAACAACAGCAATCACCTACTGATGTCGAAATCATCGAGTCAGATGTGATTATAAAGAATATCACAGATGTGTTTTGGCTTGGTGGTGATAGTGCTAAGCTAACAGACTACATACTGTATGAAAACGGCACAGGAGTATTTGTTTTCGAAGTGAAGGTGCATCCTTTTGTCACCGGTCCTGCTAGTGACAGCAACATGACTACAATGACCGTTATAATGGACCATCGTTGGGGAGCAGCTCAAGGGTATATCTACAACTCAACTGGAGTCTACACACTCGACAGAAGTCAGAGGCTTATCATAGCGACAACTGACTGATTGATGATGAAACCTAGGAATAATAAAAGAGAATAGACATATCAGGGCAGAACTTCAGGGCAAAGAAGGAAGCGGCTCATGCGCGAGTGGGCGCGGATGGAGACGTTCACCACAAAAGTACTAGTTTTAGGAATAGGTAAGTAAGTCCTTTTCAGTTAGAGTCTTCATTGATCTTAATCTGCATCTTGTTCTTGATCTTGTTCAACCGAAGCCTCATTCTCTGCCTCTGCCTCTGCACTTGAGGACTCATTTGCTGATTCTACAATTCTAAACAGGATCCTGTAATTAGGTAGAAAGAAAGTCATTTCACGGTGGTTTGCTGGTGTATCGTCTTCTCCTTCTTGGACTGATAGAGACGAAGTACTTTCACGTGTGGCTGCTGCATTTTCTGAATTTTCATTTGATTGTGCATTTATTACTCATGCTTCACCACCACCACTTGGATTTGTAATTTCCTTATCCATGGTGAGTGCTGCAGTACCATCGTCGTCGGTATTTATGTCATCGTCAATAACTTGAGCGTATGCCTGTTCTATATTGACAGGAGCTAAAGTCACTGTCATAGTAGCAACAACAGCAGCACCAATCATTAGAGCGACTGATAGTGGTGTTGTTGATGCTGTCTTCTTCTTATTATTATTTTTCACAAAGTGTTACAAGAATCAGCTAGTTCCTATCTTGTCTCTTTTCTTCCTCTTCAGATTTCTTATATTCTGAGAATTCGATAAAGAACAAGAAAAAAGAAAGGAAGAGAGGAGCTTTTAGATATAAAAGAGAATCTCAGGCTTTGACATTCTTCATAAAAAAAGTAGGGGATTATGATCGAATTTTTGCCAGATCCATTGTCCCAGATCAGCCGCTGCTATGGCGGCGTTTCCGCTGTAACACATTGTTGAAACTCTTCTGCGTTTTGACAATGATCATTGAGTCCGTTATTTATCTGGTCAATGATAGCATTGCGGACGCCACCATCACCTGGCTGATTTATCTGAGCGGAGTTTGACGGGTCGATCTCCTGGTTGCTAGCCTGTATTAGAGTAGTGGCAATGTCATTGTTATTGTCGCCTATGCCAGCTTCTTGTACATCAAGATTGGCTGCGTTATTTTCGTGGCTAATCTCAGCGTTGCGGACGCCACCATCACCTGGCTGATTTATCTGAGCGGAGTTTGACGGGTCGATCTCCTGGTTGCTAGCCTGTATTATAGTGTCGTCGGCAAACACCTTCGCTGCTACTGATGGACCTGCCGCCAATAGGCTCATAGTCAACATCAGAACTGTTGTTTTTGTTCCTATCATAGGTAACAATTGACATTACCTATCCTTTATTTGAAATTCTCCCAATTTTTATCAGCATCTGGAATAGAATTTATTTATATTCAAATTATAATGAATGAGAAATCCGTTCCCTTATTTACTCCTTTAAAATATTTACACTTTCTTATTTTAAGAAGGAAAAAATCTAAAGCTAAGAAGCGTGTGTGTATGCATACTGTCAATAAGATTTTGATCTTTGTAGTAGGTAGCAGTAGTGGTGACACATAAGAGAAGAAAAGAAAGAGAAGAGAAGAAGAAGAGAAGAAAAGGGCTAAGGGGGGAAACATGCGTCTGCCAAAAGGAGTTTATGGATCGGGATGACCGACCCAGGAAACCCCCCTTTACTGCCCTTTCTTTTCTTCTTCTTATGTGTTTTTTGTGTGCATCACAACAGACACATATGATGTATGGATCGTGGACTTTCTTTCGTTTTCATACAGCAATAATATACATCAGCTGCGCAGCTGATAGCCATGAGTCGGCTGTATTATGCTGTATGTGACATCTAAGTCAATTGTTTCTTCAGGAAAGTATTATTTATACCTATAGATGCCCTATAGTTTGCTTGAGAGTTTGGACAGACTGGACAGAACTCTATCTTTTAGGTCATTTGAAGGCGTTAGATAATGTCTTGTTAACACAGACTGAGAGACTCGTCCCTGAAGCATGTCAACGACTTCTGGCTGTATCCCTCCTTCCTGGCGCAACCAACTAGCAAATATCTTTCTGGTGTACCGGAAGTCGCATTTGATACCTTTGCGCTGACAGGTGAGCCGGATAGCGTTGTAAGTTGGGACTTTAGCAATAATTTGAAATTTCAAATTATTGGTAATTTCAGATATCATTGAAGGACTCACAAAACTGATGTAAGCTTTCTTTGTCTGTCTTAGAAATATCTCAGGGAATCTAAAGTGCTCCAGCGCCTGCCGGTCTGGGTTGTAGTAGTTAATTCCTCGCTGCGAGGAATTGAGCAGCCTTACAGACTCGACCACTTCCGAAGGACGAAGCCCAACCAAACATGCAAACTTGATAATATTGCCCATTGGGGTAGGGGTACAGGCTATCATTTCCTTGATCCGCTGCAACATGATCTCGAGTGTAGACTCAGGATTGAAGAAGCGCTGTAATGCTTGCAGCGACTCATTCCCGTCAGTCCAATGCAACGAATAACGCTTCCTAATCTGTTGCCATCTGTCATAGCAACCTAAATGTTTAGAGTATGCTGTCAGTGCTTCCATTGTATGACGTCTGATTGATCCGCTGGTGGTGGATAGATTGACAAGTGGACTGGCGTCACCAGTATCTAAGATGTTGGAGTATCTTTGTGCATAGCACATTATCTGTCGTGTGTTGCGACTCTTCTTTGCTTTCAGATAATCTTCAAAGGAGTTAATATTATTATTATTATTATGTTTGAGGGGAGTGAAGCGCATATCGAGCGTTTGATTAGCAATCCCACGCCCTACCAGGCTAGGCGACCCCCGCTCGGTATGCGCTTCACTCTCCAACATAATATTAACGTCGCTGAAGTCCTCCTCCCTTCATGTCGCCGAAACTCTCAGGGTTCAGTACTATACCTGTAATTGTGGTTGGTCCAAAGTGGTTGTCTGTTGCAACAGGGTCTACCCAGATTTCTAACTTGTCATTAATAACATGGATATATCCATTGACACCTTCGACAGGTCCTTCTTGCAGAAAT
>DASUUX010000008.1:0-3985 GCA_036373855.1 Nitrososphaera sp. | reverse complement strand
CCTCTTCTTAAGGCTCTTGCTGTCAATCGTCTCTAGGGCAACAGTTGTAAATAATTCAATTGATTTATCATCAGCAATGGTTCTTAGAACTGATGCTGCTGATGTATGAGATTTGGCCAATAGCTAGCACTCATCTTTAGAAGAAGCCTAGACCGGTTATTATAGATTCTTTTCCTATTGGATGCGGATCTGGAGCAATAATTGCCATTTTAGGAGATTATTCTTCACCTGCTATATAAAGGGTGTGTTATATTTACGTAGTATACACTTCTAATCCTAAAGACAAGAAGGATCCGACTACCATGCCGAATTGCAATACCATATAAAGCGGGAACCATTTTTTGTGTTGCTCGCGCATTAATTTCATATCTTCAAACATTTTCCGTATGTTGGCCATTCTAAGTAGTGCAAGCAATGCCACGATAGTTACTGCAATAGGAGTAATCATAGTGTTTATACTATCGTGCTCAAGAAATGTCGCATAAAGCATCCAAGATATTGCTGGCATGCTCACTAATAGGATAACCAACATCTTGACGGTATTTTCGCCGCCCAGTACAATTGGAATTGTGCGTCTGCCTGCTGCCTTGTCTCCTTTAATATCCCCCAAATCGTTGACTGTTGAGCCGACAAATATCATGATACCTGACATTGTAATAGTGTGAATTGCTACAATTGGATTGTTGATTGCAAGCTCTATACCATAGCTCCAGGTGATGCCAAGCATAGTACACAGCATATAAAATAATGCGATAGCAATATTCTTGATCACAAACCGATTCATAAGCGCGACTTTTTTAGGCGTAGAGTACAGTATCCCAAGGAGTATCATCGGTATTACAAATATGATACTGTCTATAGCAAGTGTACTTATCAATATTCCAAGAGCCGCCCCATTCGTCAGCATAATGAAAGTCCATGCCTGTTTCTTTGAAACCAGGCCTGAAGGTATGGGCCTGTTCTTCAAGTTAGTCTTGTCAACATCCGCATCAACAAGATCATTCAGAATGTACATGCCTACTGCAATCATTAGAGTAATGAGAGGAGCCGGTATGATTCTTTGGATTAGTAGCTGGATTTCTGTCTCTGAATCCATTACATCTAGAATGCCAGGGATGCAAAATAGACCTGCTGTAGTTGCAACGGAATAAAGTAACCCATGCTTCTTGCGAGAGTTAAAGAGTATTAACTGCGAGCATAAAAAAGAAGCTCGGGCTCTTGTACTGGTATTATCCTGTATACCTTGGCGTCGGCTCTGAGTTACAATATTTGCCATAGCTGGACAGAGGCGCAACCTCTTCTTTAAAAGTAGAGTTTCAGTTTTAGGTAAATATTTACACTTACTTCCCAATTTATAGAGTATGAGCTTTATGTTTCTATATTTATGCCGTCTGGAACTCAGTCATGCTCAGTGCTAGAGCAATATTAAATAAAGTGCCTTCATGATGGTCAAATATCATATTTGATGCTAACTCTTTTAAAGATGCATCTTTTTTGTCTTGATCTAGCAAAAATAGCACGTTAATTGTTAAATATCATTCATGGTCGGTCAATAGGGATGGACAGTCAAGCCAGTAGCATAGAGCAGGTTTTTGCCACTCTGGCAGATAGACATTCGTTAAATATAGTTAAGATGGCATATTTTGGCTTGAAGAGCTCTTCGATGAGTCACAAAGGCAATATTAGCAAAAAGCAATTCTATAGCCGGCTCAAACGTCTGCGCGATATAGGCGTTATAGAGAAACGTAATTCAGTTTATAGAACCACAACCTTCGGCTCGCTTATCTATAATGGGCAAATCAAGGCCCTTGAGGATATTATAGCCAATTATTGGAACCTTAAGGCTGTTGATGTCCTTAAGTCAAACCACGATTTTCCTTTGCGTGAGAAGGAAAAATTGATTGAGGAAATGATACAAAACAGTAGCTTGAAGAGTATTGTAAACAGGACACATCTTTCAGGATTTTCAGTTATTAAGGATTACAACAAGCTAGTTCTTGAAGTAACAAAATTATTGGAAAGTGCAGAGAAAGAAGTGTATCTAGCAACACGTTATCACGATCCCCATTTCTCGAAATTGATGTTCCATAAGGTGGCCAATGAGGGCCTTATGATGCATATGCTGGATGGCTTGCCAGACCAGATAAGCGTCGAAAATAGACTTAATGCGATATTGAGAGTTCCGCCAAATAGGGAAACCTTTGAAATGGTAAACAAGATAATCCAGTCTCAGCGATTTGAGCTTAGGAAAGCAAAATTGTCGGCGAGTTTCATGGTAGTAGATGGTACTACAGTGTGCTACGAGACTACAGACTATGCTAATCCCGAACAATTCACGCTCGCAATTTCTCATTACGATGATCCATATCTCGCCCAGCGTTTCATATCATATTATCGCACCCTGGTAAAAGATGCCAAGGTTCCGCAGCTTATTGAAAGCATTCGGAAAAAATAGGACAATATCTCTTGTCAGGCTATCTATGATATGGATATAGAGATCCAAAGATGCATTTTAGCTTCTTCTACTATCCCTGGATTTTAGCCAATCTGCCATCGATGATATGATTTGCATCCTTGATTCTTCGCTATGTCTTGAGAAAGATTGATCATAAAAAATTGCATCGTAGAACCAATGGTCGCAGTCAAATATCTTGATTTCCTTCATGTTGGTGTCAAGTAACTTGAAAAATTCTTCAGATACTTGGAGATAGATCATTCTGTCTTTTCTTCCGTGCAAAATGAGTACTGGAATGTTGCCAAGATCAGATAGTTCCGATATTTTGCTATTTCTCACTGCAAGTATATCAACAACGAATCGATAGGAATACCTGAAGTTTACCTGTGAATCTTTCATCATCCATGCAACTTCGTCGCCGCCAGCCTTTACGTATCCCGGGAAAGCCCCGATGATGTTAAGGCGTTTATTCGGTGTAAATTTTCTTGCAAAAAACAAAAGGAAAAGCTTCAAAGCGCTAGGTTCTGCATCATACCGCCTTTTCATATTGCGGACCATGAGGAATGGACATAGCAGAATCAATCCGTCAATTGAAGCCTTGAACAGATGTGCATACCACAGAGCAAAGATGCAGCCCATACTGTGGGCGAGCATGAATACCCTCGCTGACCTATTTTTCAGTCGCGTAACTATCTGATGAATAGATTTGATGCAGGCATCAAAATCTAAATCGCCCTTTTCACCATCCGACATATTGTGCCCTGGCAGATCGATACTGACGACATTGTAACCCGCACTAGATAGTTTCCTTCCTACATATGTGAAAACTCGTGCATCGGTGCAAAATCCATGTATGCAGAGCAAAGTGTCACTACTAGTAGGTTTCTCGGATGCAAATTCGATTGTATTTATCTTGCCACTTGCAGTCTCATAAAAGGTCACTCCTACGACCCCCCCACCTGTGCTATTATGCTTACGGACAATGAATAACGATTCATCATATCTTTGATGTTATAAAACAAACTCTCCTCTTCCGACTATTGGTTGAGAGTGCAGTCTGTCCTTATTCACTATTTCTTCCAAGCGCACTAAACAACCTAGAATACGCTACAAAACTTCCTTTATCTTTTGCAAGCGTTCTCAACCCTTCATACATCTTGTAGTATTCACGCTCGCTTTGCAACCCATGCTCTAAGATTTGCGGCTTAATGCTTTCTGCCAGCTGCCATCCAAGGGAGCTATATGGCTCTTGGCCCATTAAGATGCAAGGTGAGTAGCAATCCACATTTGCATTAAGGGATTCATCAATCAGCAGTTTGTACAGCTTTCTGCCTACTAGAGGATCGCCTCCCCTCTTCTTGATCAGAGCAACATATACTTTTCTGAGCATGTTGAAAACTTTATTTTCCGGGTAGCAAAGCCATGAGCCAGGTGCGTGATCTAGGTCCTGGATTATTATTGTACCGCCATTCTTTATCAGTCGCCTCATAGAGCGCACGGCTTCTCTTCTGTCTGTCAAATGGTGAAACA
>DASUUX010000007.1:0-6632 GCA_036373855.1 Nitrososphaera sp. | reverse complement strand
GCCTGTAACAAGGAGGGAGATACTTCAATTCACGTTCATGCTGGGACAATATCAGCATCTTTGCCTAGTGGAAGAATTTCAGAAGCTTAAAGACGTACTACTCCTATGCATAACCTTTGGCATAAAGAAAGAAGCAGTACTTATAGGGTATGATGCTTCAGCAGATATACACACAGTGTATAATGAAGACATGGCAGAAATTAACTAATGTGCAATAGCTGCGACTACTACTGAGATAGAATCCATGTCCTCATTCAAAGTAATTGGCTATTGCCTGAAAGTTATTCGTCAAAATAATCGTAAAATATTCCACTGTACTATGCAATAACTGCAATAACTAAATAGTCTTTCAGTTTTTTACTTGTAAATATGTGTATGATACAAGCTCTACGTCACGAGAAAGCATTATAGAAGCTAATGATATTTGATACATTTAGGCAAGCTGGTAGACGAGTGAACGCACAGGCATTTTTTTTATTCAGCATGTTGATTTAATCCCCACCTAGACCGTACTTTTTCTTCCAGCCGGAGGAAGATTATTCTATCAAATAAAAGGCCAATCACAAAGATTGTAATCATGACAGCGATTATTTGGCTCATATCATTGAATTCCCTTCCTATGGCAAGTACATGTCCCAGTCCATACAGAGTCGTTATCAGCATCTCGGCACCGATTAGTGCATGCCATGCAAATGACCATGCTTGTCTTATGCCCATTATCAGAGAAGGAGTAGCTGCAGGGATCATCACATGTCTAAAAAGCGCAAAGCCGTGAGCACCCATGTTCTTTGATGCACGGATATTGATAGGAGGTACATTTCTGACTGCACTATAAGTGGATATCATCACTGAAAACACCGATGCCATTATAACTACAAACAATATGCCAAAGTCATTAAAGCCAATGAGCAGTATAGAAAAAGGAACCCATGCAATACTTGGAAAGGTCAAAAGCCCAACTGCAAACGAGCCCATAGTCTTGCCAAAGCTCTGAAATTTTACCATTGCAAGACCAACTATGCCGCCTATTGCTATAGACATTGCAAATCCAGCTGCGAGTCGCCACAGCGTCGTACCAATTCCTATGGCAAGAGAGTTATTTGCTATTAATTCGCCGATAGAAATTACAACTTGTGTAGGAGAGGGTAATAATGTCTTTGGCCACAACTCGAGAACAGTCACGAGCTGCCACAACCCTACAAATACTGCCAAGAAAAGTACAACATTGGCTACGTCCGTTATGTCTATCCGATATATCCTTCTGCCGCCATTCTTCCGCCTGCTTTTTCCTGCTGCTATGCTAGTAGTAGCAGTAGTACTAGATGGAGCATTGTCATTATCATCTTCTTTTAGCAATCTGCAAATCACCTTCAAATTCTCTCAAAATTTCTTTTTTTATTTCATACAGCTCAGGGCTTTCGGGGTCTCTAGGTCGTGGTATGTCAATTCGAAATTCTTTCTTGATATTTTTTAGCACAGAAGATAGAACTATTACTCTATCACCAAGAAGTATTGCTTCATTGATGTTGTGAGTAACAAATAGGATAGTCTTGCCGGTTGTCTTGTGAATGCCAACCAGCTCTTCATGAAGCAAGTCCCGGGTCTGGACGTCTAGCGCGGCGAATGGTTCGTCCATGAGTAGAACTTCTGGTTCTATGGCAAGGGCCCTAGCTATTGCCACTCTCTGCTTCATTCCCCCGGATAGCTGGTAAACAAAAGATTCTGAAAACTTGGACAATCCTACCATTTCAATATACTTGTCAGCGATCTGACAGCTCTTCTCTTTCGGCATCTTTGCAATCTTTAGTCCAAATTCAACATTGTCTTGTACATTGAGCCATGGAAATAAAGCGCCTTCTTGAAATATCATTATCCTTTTTGTTGACGATGTATTACTACTGGCGACAGCACCTCTAATTAGGACGCTACCAGAATCAGGTCTATCAAGTCCGGCAATTATGTTGAGCAGCGTGCTTTTCCCACATCCAGACGGTCCTACAATTGTTACAAACTCCCCTTCCTTTATTTTTAGATCGATTCCATTGAGAACCTCGTATGAAGAAGAAGCCCTCAAACTACTTCTAGAGTTCAGTTGTTGCTGCTGTCCACTAAGACGATCATAAGTGGTAGTAATACCGCCACTATTATTGTTCTTGTTATTTGTGTAATCAAATGACTTGTACACATCCTTGACATGAGCGATCGGAATGAAATCGAAGCTCTCTTGTTTTTGTTGATCTTGTCGTTCTTGCGACATGTTGCTATTTTCTGTAATGTTGTAATAGGGTGTGTCAGTTAATGACATATGAAGCACGTTTCACAGGTGACGAGATATAATGTAATTCAAAGATGCAAGATTTGCTCCTTTGATGCAGTTTTAACGTGTTGATACGCAGAATCTGCCAACATTGTATGAATCAATAGAAGCGGACTAATATTACAAGTTTCCCAAATAAGAATAAATCGAGCAAAAAAGTACCAAAAAGGTAACTGTAAGACAGGCCATCATGATAGTCATAACGATGATAGACCTCAACATAGAGAATTTATCTCACATTATAGAGTGAATGAATCTTACTATGTTATCTCTTGCAACCCCCTCTCTTTGAGCACCTCATTCAAAATCTTCACATCATATATTTCTGATAG
This sequence comes from Nitrososphaera sp., assembly GCA_036373855.1. Taxonomy (GTDB): domain Archaea; phylum Thermoproteota; class Nitrososphaeria; order Nitrososphaerales; family Nitrososphaeraceae; genus Nitrososphaera. The sequence continues at coordinate 3,983 of DASUUX010000007.1, read as the reverse complement.
GTCGGGTCTTGTTTTCCCGAGGAATCCTATGTCAAATGCATCATTGGCAGCCTTGAACAGCGATTCCTTTATCGGATCATAGGTCAACTCGATCCTTGAAATACCTTCTCTAAATTCATCCTCTGGGATAGTCTGTCCCATCAGCTTGTTAAGCTCCGCATTGAATATCTGAAGTGCTTCGTCCCTGTTATCGTTTATCCAACTGGTCATGTCAATGTGTGCCTCAAGTAGCTTCTTTATTACGTCGGGATTCTTTTCAATATAGTCCGTTCTAGCAATGATATGTGCGGTGACGAATTGCCCATTTGACCACAAGTCATGCTCATCGACTAATACTTTAGCATTTGCCTCCTTGATCAGCTTAGCTCCCCACGGCTCTGGAACCCATGCACCATCAATATCCTTCTTTATCATCAGCGATACGATATCTGCAGTTTTGGCAGGAATTACTTCGACATCGCCTCCATTCTCCTTGGTCTTGTGACCACTATCGAGCAAAAACTTCCGCAATGCTACGTCTTGTGTATTTCCAAGTTGTGGGGAGGAGAATTTCTTATTGGCTAGGTCTTGAGGAGAATTAATACCTGAATCATTTCTTACAACGAATACTGCGCCGCCACTAGCGGCTCCGGAGATTATTCTTAGAGCTTCTCCGTTTGATTGTACATATCCATTGATTGCAGGATTTGGACCGATGTATGTGATATCTATTTGATTTGCAAAAAGTGCCTCTATAGCAGATGGACCTGCGTTGAATATTTGTGTTTTAACTTCTACGTTGTCACCTAAAGCTTTCTGAAAATCGCCTCTACCAAGTCCTATGACTGCCTGTGCGTGATTGATGTTTGGGAAATATCCTATTCTTAGAGTCAACCCTGCTCGTTCACTACCTGAGAGAACGCAGGCAGTGGAATTGAAGCTGTAACCACTGTCATTGCAATGGCAACAGCTAAAATGACATCGATTGTTTTATTGTCCATTCTTTGATAGCAATTGAGGCAGAAATAATATTTCTCTTCTATATGCAAAAAAGACAGATATGCGCAATATGATGAGGATTAGTCTTGTCTAAGTCAACAGTATGTTAACAAAGTCAACATACAAAGTACGTACGATGCAGAAATCACCTCAATAATACAATTTCTGCATCTTCAAAGAAGATTATATTCTACTTCAAAAGATTATGAAGTAATCATGAAGCATGAATTCGGAGAAGCAATTGCAATAATAAAAGAATTAGCCACAAAGCTCTAGGCAAGCAGATCATCGTTGTTTAGGAGACATTTTGCAGTTGATTGAGCAGGCTTTACCCTGAATATTGGTCTAATGGAAAATGACAAGGTCGCAGTGTTGGACTAGAATATACATATAAATATCTTCTGGGTCTATTATAAATTCCTCTTCAATTGACTACTCTGTTATCTTGTATTCAATCATTTATTCCGGCAATGGATTTCTTATGGATATACAAAATGCAAGATTTTTCGATTGCTACCTAAATCCTATCGCCATTTCAAAATACTCATCAAGCCGAGAATCGTGGTTTATGGTAGAAACAATGCCATAATGACATATTGATTGAAAATATTGCGTCTATGAACGCGATTATATTTGCAAGACAGTACTTAGATCATATGACATACTTGATAACACCACAAACAAGTACGCAACCCCTGCAATCTAAGGCAGCTCTCTGCAAATGTAATCATCTTGAGTTTCTTCATGTAGATGAAGAGGGACATGGTGTCTGCAGATATTGTAGTTGTGATCAATTTGATCCCCAATGATCTTCTTTTTTGTAGTATACAATCACCAATATACATTGAAGCATCTAAAAAATAAATAGAATTCTTATCAAGTCCCCCCAGCTTGTCAAGGATGGATTATGTCCGACCCTCTGTTCCATGGTTTCTGACATCCAATCTGTTCTTGACACATTCTTGAAACGATCTCTAACAGGTCTATGGAGGACCCATAAATTTGGGTTTAAGACATATGCCGATATTGCACTAACTACCCACATGTTGCCACTTTCCTGCACAGATACTGCATTTTCTGCGTCAAAAGATGCAATATTATTTATGCGTGCCTTCCTATGCCATTATGAAGAATGCAATAAAACTTGGCATTGCTGCTGCAATTGCCATTGCAGTTATCGTATCATCTATTTCAACATCTTCTCCCTTGCCAATCCTAGGTACAGATCTTTTCGGTAGTGGCACCAATATGCAGACAAGCGAACAAAAAACTGCAAGAATAGGATATTTCCCAAACATCAATCACGCACAGGCAGTCATAGGACTTGGTAGAGGCGATTTTCAGAAAGCTTTAGGTGACGACGTAGAAGTTAAAACACAAATATTCAACGCAGGTCCATCTGCTATAGAGGCACTTTTTGCAAACCAGGTTGATGTTGCATACATCGGTCCAAATCCTGCAATCAATGGATATGTACAATCAAACGGAGAAGCTCTAAGAATAATCTCCGGAGCCGCTAGTGGCGGCGCAGTATTTGTTGTAAGAAATGATTCAGGTATTAATTCTCCTCAAGACCTAGCCAATAAGAAATTTGCAACACCTGAGCTTGGCAACACGCAAGACATAGCACTCAGGAATTACTTGCTTGACAATGGCTACAATACCAAAGAGAATGGTGGAAATGTAGAGGTATTAACCGTCAGAAACCCAGACATAGTGACTTTATTCTTGACAACACAAATTGATGGAGCATGGGTTCCAGAGCCGTGGGGAGAAAGACTAGTGAGAGAAGGTGGAGGCAAGATACTCGTAGATGAACGAGACTTATGGCCACCCGAGGGAAAATTTGTGACAGCACACATAATTGTCAGGCCAGATTATTTGCAGAATAATCCCGACGTAATAAAGAAGCTACTTGAGGCACACATTGATGTAACAAACTGGACAAATAGTGACAAAGCCTCTGCAATAGAGACATTTAACGTCGAGCTTCAAAAACTAACTGGAAAAACAATACCAGAAGATGTGTTGAATGCATCACTTTCAAGAATCGACTTTACATACGATCCAATAAGGTTATCCTTATTTCAGGACGCAAATGATGCATACAACTTAGGTTTCCTTCCAGAGAACCCTGACGTGTCTGGGATTTATGATCTGACAATTCTAGACCAGGCGCTTCAAGAGAGGGGCTTACCACCTGTTTCAGGGCTTGACGCAGCAGGAACTAATGCCACTGACGCATTAGTCAGCAGCGACACAGGATAACAAGTGAGCAAGAACCAGAGAAATAAGAGACATTCAAATGAAAGGAAGATAGGAGCACACCAAATTAGCTCCCTATCTTCCTTTCATCAAAAGCAGAATTCTACTTTATTAGTGTGTCGAGTATATTTCATCATCTCTCACATTCTATTTGGTTGATATCTCTCTTTCGCCTAAAACATTTTTTTCTTTTGTCACATTCTTTTATGGTCTTGTCTTCCTCCTTATCAAAGTGTTCGCTGAAGAATGGGTTTTGCATTCATACGCTAAATGTTAGTTAGAGCATCAACCATGCGTTACGATTGATTCTCTAATCAACATTTTTTTCTAATCATGTCTGATACTTTTTCGTCACAGATGTTTGCATGTTCCGCAATTGCATAGATAAGCTAGGTAATAGATGAGGCGAGAACTGAAATGGCAATTGTATCTCCGTAGCAAACTTGATAGTATTGTACATTAAACTATTTTTTATTAAATTTAGAAATATAATATATCTTTCTTTTGTCTGTAATTCAAGTTCTAGAATTTGATACTAGGAGAAATTAAGTTTCTAAGTAATACCTGAGAACAAAGTTCAAAATAGATGAAGGTTCTGCATATACATACCAAGATTTGCTAGAAGAATACGCTAAGAATAGAATAGACGCAAAAAAACCAAGAAGCGAGGGCAGAACATATACCATAGATAAGCTAGAAGGCTTGGACAAGGAAAATCTTGAAGTGCTTGCACCGTTTAT
>DASUUX010000006.1:0-7156 GCA_036373855.1 Nitrososphaera sp. | reverse complement strand
TAGACCAATGTTCGGAGCCTTGGGCAAAGCAGTCCATAAAACTTCATACACATTCATGTCGAAGCGTGGAATTGAGCTTGGAGTTCCACAGAAATTAGGCCTCGAAAAGGTAGTTCTCCCGGTAAAGAATTGCAGAAACATCAGCAAAAAGGACATGATGTGGAACGATGCAACACCTAAGATCGATATAGACCCAGAAACCTATGAGGTAAAACTGGACGGCAAGATAGCTACAGTAGACCCAGCAAACGAGCTATCACTGGCACAAAGATACTTTATGGCATAACGAACAGGGCAACGCAAGCAGGCTTGTTGTTTAGCTTGCCTGCAGCTTTTCCTTCCTTTTTTATTGAAAGATCTATATCTTTATCTTCATCTCTTTTGCTCTTCTACTCATATGTCAACAAACCCCAATTTTGGCGTCTGGCGACCGATGGCCGAAAATGTTGAATTCAATGCGCTAGAGTCCAATTCTAACGCGGTAATGGCCGTTGCCGACACGGTGAGGACTACCCTTGGACCGAAGGGACTTGACAAGCTGCTTATAGATCAGGCGATGAATCGGCATGTATCAAACGATGGCGTTACAATACTGCTTTCACTTAAAGCCATTCACCCGGTGGCAAGAATGATTGTAGAGATAGCCGAGCGGCAGGAGCAACTGGTCGGAGACGGGACGACTACTGCAGTAGTCATGTCTGCAGAAATGATAAAGGAGGGCAAACGCCTGATAAAGGAGCTAGGTGTTCACCCCACAAAGGTTGCAGAAGGAATTGAAAATGGAGTAAGACTTGCCTGCCAGCTGCTAGAGAAAGAAGCAAAGCATATTTCAATCAGTGATATCGAGCTTGAACAAGTCGTTAGAACATCTCTAGCATCCAAGCTTGACGGGGAAAGACTTGCAAACCTCGTCATTTCGGCACTCAGATCGGTTGGAGAGAATGCGAGGTACAATGGCGAGTATGATTTCAACAAATCGATAATGGTACTACGCAAGACGAGCATCGAGGATCGGGTGGTGAACGGTATTGTGCTTGAAAGGAAAAGAATGGATCCGGAGCTGCCGCTTGAGGTAAAGAATGCTAGAATCTTGATTGCAAAGCTTGATCTCAAGCCCGTCAAAGAGTCATGGATAAAGGAGAACAACAAGTATCAGGAAATCCTGCTGATGGAGAATGACCGGATTGCAAAATCAAAAGAAATAGTCGATGCCATGCTAGCAACGGGCGCTAACACCATTCTTATCGCCTCTCCAGAAGTTGACCAAGCGGTGGAAGACATTCTAGTTGCAAAGACGGTGTTTGCTTCAAGGATATCGATTGATGAGATCGAGCACCTGTCGCGCTACACCGGCGCTAAGCCGGTTCGTGTCATTGAGGACCTCAAGAGATCGGACATACTTGGTACCGCAGAACATATTCAGGAGGATGAGGATAATGACATAATCTGCCTTGAGGGTGGCAGAGGCAAAAACATGGTCACTCTGATGGTTTCTGGAACTACAAAGGAGACCTCACTTGAACGGTGGAGAGCTGCGATTGATGGTGTCAATGCCGCAGAAGCGGCTCTAAACAAAGGTGTTGTGCCGGGAGGAGGCGCTGCTGAATTGCACGTAATAGATAAGGTGAAGGGTCTTCGCCTTAAAGGGTTAGAACAGGTAGGGCTTGAGGTGGTAGCTTCTGCCCTTGAAAGCATCATGCGGCAAATATTAGCCAACGCAGGTTTTAATGGTCTTGAAAAGGTAATGGCAGCAAAGGCCTCCCCTCCTTCGTTTGGCATAGATATCAATACAGGCGAGGCTATTGATATGTGGAAGACGGGCATAATAGACCCGCTACTGGTCAAGACAATGGCACTGCAAGCATCCGGTGAAATTGCCAAGTCTGTTCTGAGGATCGACAGAAACCTTGCAGCAGAAGATCTCAGCCCGCAAGCCCTGTCCGAGACAAAAAGGTGATAACTGCTCGATGAAGATCAGACACTGTGTAGAAGAATCCAATGTAGATGGTGATATGAGTGTAATAGATCCGACTAAGATAAGACATGTGACAGTTGCCGGTGGTAGGATATCATTGATCTCTGGTTCGATAGATGCAGCATCACACCTAAACCTTGACTTTCCCGATCATAGAGCTACTATCTGTATCATTGCAGAAAGATTTGAAGTTGGGGCCAGGGTAAAGATGGACAGTGACGGACTTGTTTTTGCCACTGTTCCAAGGTCTTTATACGGACATTATGGATATCTTGATTATACACAAAGGCTGGTAGATATGATAAAGACAATTAAGACAAATCAAGGGAAAAGAAAACAAGCAAGCAAGCAACCAAGAAAAGGAAGCTACAAGATCAAGAAAGTAAGCACATAGAGAGAAAACAAAAAATGATTACTATTAGTTCGATAATTGGAAACTTGTATCACGACAGTAATCTGAGAAAGCAATATGAAGAGATGTCATCCCGATCATTATGTGAATCCATAAGGATAAACAGGATGGAAGCACAACGCGTCAGAATGCGCAAGAGATCAAGCAAGGGGACAGATATTGCACTTACCATGACACCGGGCACAAGGCTGAGGCATGGCGATGTCCTCATGGTTGCAAATGACAAGATGATAACTATTGAGCTTGAACCAGAGAACCTTGCAGTAATACAGGTTAAGGACAATATTCATGAACATGATGCTGTTCAAGTGCCAGTCACGATCGGGCATGCAATCGGGAATCTACATAGACCAATCAAGCTTGAGGGAAGAAAGATCTATTTTCCATTGCAAACAGATTCAGAAATTGAGATGTTCAAAAAGATATTTGGCGGGCTTTTGGATCATCTGGAGATAACCCAGGCTAAAATGGTCTTTGAGCCAGAAGAGGGGACAGATGTACATGAGCACTAAAGACGACGGGAGCATCATCAACATGGATGCGGCAGACTGGAGCATGCTGCAGCTATCAGACTCTTTCTTTCCAACAGGCATGTATTCCATGTCAAATGGGCTTGAAGCGATTTTTTATAGTGGCAAGAAAAAAATGAAAGTAGAAGAGCTGCGCGACCTTGTTACAACTTTCGTTGAGTATCAGATAGGGCCTGCAGATTGCAATGCCCTTGGAAACGCCTATGAACAAGCTGCAAAATCTAACCTTCCAAAATTGCTTGAAGTAGACAGGACGATATTCTCAATGAAGCTTGTACAAGAGATCAGGGATGCATCCATCAGATCTGGCACGCAGCTTGTGCGCTGCATACGCTCATTCTCAGACAACAAGATCCTTGCACAATATGAAGAGGCCATAAGAGGTGGCCGAGCTTATGGATCGTATCCCGTAGCGCTAGCACTCGGCGCTAATGCGCTTTCAATTCCAAAAAGAAAGGCTGCGCTTATGATGCTCTACTCATTTTCTGTAAGCATAGTTGGCGCTGCCTTGCGGCTTGGGATACTGCAGCATTTTGATGGCCAGAAGGTGATCGATGAGATCAAGCCCACGATACTTAAGGTGGTAGAGGCAAACATCAACAGACCGCTTATAGGCATCTGGCAATTTGCCCCGCAGATCGACATAATACAGATATCTCACGAAAGAATGAATTCTAAAATGTTTATTACATGATTCGTGCGCAAACAACATATATGTCAAACACAAAACGAATTCCGAGACTTGGGGTTGGAGGCCCAGTCGGCTCCGGCAAAACGATGCTGATTGAAAAGATTGTGCCGCTTCTAGCTGCTAAAGGTTACAATGCGGGCATTGTTTCAAACGATGTCGTTTCAAAAGAAGATGCCGACAGGATGCGTCGCAATTTGGCATCGGAGCAAGGCCTTATGCAAGAAGAGCTTGTGATAGGTCTTGCGACAGGCGGCTGCCCCCACACTGCTGTCCGTGAAGACCCATCAATGAACATATCTGTCATTGAAGAAATGGAATCAAAATACAACTACCTTGATCTGATAATAATTGAAAGCGGTGGTGATAATATCACTACTACCTTTAGTCCGGCACTGGCAGACTACTTTATTTACATAATAGATGTATCTGGAGGAGACAAGTACCCGCGAAAAAGGGGTTTAGGAATAGAGACATGTGATCTTTTGGTCATAAACAAGATCGATCTGGCCCCCCATGTTGGCGCAGACCTTGCAATCATGGAAAGGGACGCAAAAGAAGTTAGAGGAGATAAGCCATACGTTCTTGTAAACTGCAAGACAGGCCAAGGCATAGAGAAGGTGACAGAACATATCATAAGGGATATATTGTTTGAGGCTGAGCCAAAAACTGTTGCTAAGAACTGAAAAAAGGCATGGAAGACACTGAGCTCGAGCATTACACTCCAAAAGATGTTCCTCCAGAAGTACTTGCATATGGCTCCGTCTTGGCCCAGCTCGGCGTGGGCAAGGCAGGTAAGCTGGGAGCACTTGTCCTGAGGCTTGAACAGGACAAGAGTACCGGTAAGACTTCTGTAAAAGAGCAGTACTCTCGTGTCCCACTTTTTACTCAGCGTGCCCTTTACCTTGAAGAGGATCTGCCAAACATGGCCTATATGTATATCATCTCACCCTCGGGCGGCATATTGCAGGGTGATAGGTACAGGATGGACATAACTCTTCGAAACCATGCGTTTGCACACATCACAACGCAGGGGGCGACCAGAATCTATAGAATGGAAAAGAACTATGCCACGCAGATAGTGAACATAGATGTTGGCGAAGACTGCTATTTTGAATATATTCCGGATCAGGTGATCCCCTACCGCGACTCCAGATTCTACCAAGAAGCCAACCTAAGTGTGCGTGATAATGCAACATTGCTCTACTCTGAGATTATAACACCAGGGAGGGTTGCAAGCGGAGAACATTTTGATTATGATATCTGCTACATGAAGGCAATTGCAAGGGACCATAGCGGTGGCCTAAAGTTCACAGATGTGGCAATGCTGGAACCCAAAAAGCGTGATATGAAGGTGTTTGGAGTTCTATCAGATCATGATGTTGTAGGAAATATGTACATTATTACGAAAAACAAGCTGCAGGAGATCAACACCAGCGTGAATGCCGCCCTTAAAGCCATGCCAAAGGTATATGCTGGAGCCACGATCCTGCCAAGTAATTCAGGTGTCGGAATAAGGATGCTTGGACATACTGCAAGCGATCTGAGAGATGTGATTTATGAAGTTGTAAGGATTGTCAGAAGGATTATCTTGGATGCTCCTTTCAGCGGAATTAGGAAAGGATGATAATAATAGTAATCGTAATCACCACTGACTAACTATTATTTCCTGCCAGTTATCCAAAACTCCGTGACTTTAACTCTGTGGCCTTTTTCTTCTTGATGCTCGTTAGCATGCCATCTTGTATCAAAAACACAATCGCAATCTTCGCACCAAGCGGTAACACTTTTCCGATGCTTGTCAAAGGCGTTCATGTCAAGGACTGTAGTTATTACTTAAACTAGCCGTAATAAATATTATTATATCATCTACCATAAATTGCCATTCAGCTGACAACAATTACTGCGTGGATGACTTGATTAGTAAAAGAAGACTGCTTTAGAAAGTCAACCAGCTTCAAATAGCAGTCTGGACCCTCAAATGTTTTCTTTGTAAGAACACCTTCGAACATCGAAGCATTTACAGTGATCGAATTCGCTGTCATCAGCAATTGAATATTTGGTTCTGCCATTGATGATGTTTGTATAATCACAGTTTATTAGCTATTTGGACACAAATTATTCCAGATGGGGCAAGAGGTACTGCTGTTAGGTGTGATCATGTTTGGATTAGTGCACGGAGACAATCGCTCACATGGCTGGACTGTTGCTAGCTCTATCCTTCTCTTATCTTTCGTAAGCCCAGTAACCCGGATTAACCCCAATATGGTTAGATCCAGAAGTACCTTATTGAATGGAATTCCGCTTAGGCTGACTCCCTCTAGGCTTAAAGCAGAATAAATTTCAGAATTAGTCATGGCGCCGGCTTCTTTTATCTTTTCATAAATGATATGACGGATTGTATATCTCAAGCAACAACCACCAAATTGCTACTTCTGACAGTTATGGTATTAGCAAGACCCTCTGACTCAGATACTTGCCACTCTGAACCCATTACTGGTTTGATTGAGATTCTTGTGGTCTTGCTATCGATTGTTACTGCTGGAGTATTTGAAGGTCTTGTACTGTTGACAAAAAAACCTGTTTGTTCTTCAAGATTTCTACTGAATGATCTCATTCCAACGGTCACTATAGTGCCTTCAAGGGCCGAAAGCAGTCTTTTCTCTAGGCCGCTTGCAACTAGCCTCTCAGAGTGTATAAGGACTTCCTGCTCTGCCTTTGGAAGCGATTTTACTTTGCGAATTGTTACTTTTTGTCCGCTTGCAACGCCAATATCAACCGTGCACGAAGGTCGAGTCTAATTATATCCTTGCCATAATCAGCAGTATGCCCGCACCAGAGGACCGCATAAATCATTGCTCTTTTGCGATAATATCTGTCGCTACCAGCTGTAATTTTGATAATATCTCATGTGGATAAGAGGAGATACTTCATTACCTTTGGATCAATGATGGCAACGGTCCTCTCTTTCAATTTGAAAGGCGACTCATAGATAGTAAGCATTGCCGTCTTGCCAAAGACATTTGCCGTTTTGCTTCCGCCGTTGTGAATCACTGGATCTATTACTTTCAATGCTGATTCATACTCCAAATATTGAACCCCTCAATGAAGCTATTCATAGACGGAAGAATGCGATTGAGTGCTGTGACCTCCGACCAACCTTGACCTGCCGCGAGCTTTCATGTCCTTCTTCTTTGGATTATTCCTTAGCTTAAAGGCATACTCTCTGTATTTCTTGTCATCAGATGACGAAGAGACGTTGCTGTCATTTTCATTACTAGCGATCTTTGTCAGGTCTACTAGCCTATCGTCGATGAATGTGTATCCGTCGGATATCTTGGACCCATTTTTCTTTATGATTCTAATTTCTTTTCCCATTTTTCTTTTTCAAACTCCCGTGTGGCTCTGCGCTCCCTTACACAACAATTTCCGTATTTGCGGCTCTCGTCCGATGGCGAACGCAGCAGAGGCCGGAAGTTATTATGGAAGATGCTGGAACCACAGGAACAAATGCTACATTCGTCGTCGGCGCACTAGAAACACAAAATTAC
>DASUUX010000005.1:0-5879 GCA_036373855.1 Nitrososphaera sp. | reverse complement strand
TCCTGAGGTGTACTCCATTGGCCTCATCCAGAAGATAGCATGTGTTGGGCAAACACCTAGACAAGCGCCGTCTGAAATGCACCTTTCTGGATAAAAGACGAACGCCTTGCCTCTCTTCCACCCTTCGACTGGTTTTACCCTGAGAACGTCTGGACCGAGTGCAGTGCAAATCTCTACACAGAGTGCACAGCCAATGCACCTTTGCTCATCTATGTCCGGAAGTATAGCAATTGGCATCTCTAATTCACTTAAACGTCAATATTGTTCGAAACTATTTAAACACTATGTATGCTGCAAAACACTGTTATAATGTAAACATCTAAGAGCAGTGTAATACTGATTGAATAATAAAGCGTGAATGAAAATAAAAGAAAAAGTTGTTTTATTTTTTGTTCATTCTGAGCACGTCTACTTGGCCACTGTGTAGCCAATCCTTCAGCTCATCATGCGTTGGCTTGGCGTCATGCTTGCCTGCCAAATGAAGATGCAGAAGAACATAGTTAACTTGGTTGAGTAGGGGTTTGTTTGACTCGTCGCCTTTGCGAGCTTTTTGCGCCAAGTCAGCTGGAACTGTTCTCCACCAGTCATCAAATTTTCTAACCATACCAACATTCTAAGAACTGAACTTATTAAGGGTTTTCGGTTTTTGCAAAACACCGTTATACAGCAATTGCGATATCTTCTGCAAACCCATTAGAAATATAAGGATTGAGAAAAAAGAGCAAGCTTGTGCCCTTCGCAATTCATGAGCTGCACAGTGCGTATAGAGCCTACCGGCAGTTTCTGGATTGCAACCCCCCTCTCCACCATGCACGCTACATCTTCCCCTTTTTTAGGGGTTCGTATTTCGCATACCGTAAAGTAGATGTACTTCGAACTGTAGAGATTGCAAAGGCAATTTCTGCTAATCCAAGCTATGTCGATATTGGGTGCGGCTACGGCGACTTTCTCGGCAAAGTGCGACATCTCTTGCCAGATGCAAGGGGGATAGAAAAAGACGGAAGCATCTTTTATGCATTTCATATTTCAAAGCCTGATTACATTAGTCTGATGCCTGCCGAGGCTTTGTCTGAGTCAGTCGATGTAGCGTTTGTCGGCTGGATGGAGCCCGGGCAGGACTTTCGTAGGTTTGTGGCCAAATGCGCCAAGTGTGTTATTACAACCTTTGATACGGGTGGACAGTGCGGCATAAACTCTGCCTGCGAATATGAAGAATTTGGCTTCCAGAGGGTGGCATGGTGGAGAACGCCGTCGTGGATAGATGTAAATGGAGAGCTCATGAATCGCCACTATGCGCCTTCACTTGACTCAGGTAAGAAGGAGCAGTTAGCAAAATTGCGCACCGCACACAACTTTTGGTATGTGTATGCAAAGCCGAAACTTACCGCCAAGATCAGGTCAGGCTTGCAATGGTGGTTGAGAAAAGTAGAAGATCCAAATGATAGGTTCGATTTTGAGTCTATCCTTGACGAATGCGGCTTCCATTACATGGAAGAGCTGCCAGCACTTGGAAACAACAGAAAGGTGTGGGAAGTGAAGTTTGACTAAATGCCATTTAATCTTGAAGATCTGCGCAAGGCTAGGTATGAGCTGACGCAATTTGGGGCAAACACATGGTCACCAAACCATGAGCGCTACATCTTTCCTTTTTTTAAAGGATCTTACTTTGCATACAGGAAGGTCGATGTACTGCGCACCGTCGCTATTGCAAAGGCAATCTCAAGTAATCCAAAATACCTCGATGTAGGATGTGGCTACGGAGATTTTCTAAAACAGATACGGAAGTTTATTCCAAGCGCTGAAGGAATAGAAAAGGACGCTGGGATTTTTTATGGTCTTGGTATCATAAAGCCAGATTATATTAGCATTACCGACGCGCATTGGATAGACAAAAAATATGACCTTATTTTCGTGGGTTGGATGGAGCCGGGCCAAGACTTTCGCAGTCCAATTGCGCGTAGCACTGACGTTATTATCACGACACTTGATCAGGGCATCAGCTTAGAAGCTGAATTTGACGGCCATGGCTTCCAGAGAGTGGCATGGTGGAGGACTCCTTCATGGGAGGATGTCAATACGGAGATCATGAATCTATACTATACAAAAATGCCAGAGAGCAAGCGAACCGAGCTTGCAATGATGCGAGGAGCACACAACCTTTGGTATGTGTATACCAAGCCACAAAAAGTCCGAAGTGTCAAGGTAGCACTCAAAAGACAGGTTGAAAAAGAATCACCTTTCGATGATAGATATGACTTTGAATCCATACTTGATGAATGCGGATATGGCTATTTGCAAAAGCTAGAAAATCCTGCAATGCTAGAACCAATGTGGCAGGTTCAATGGAATTAGCAAGCTTTAAAGAGAGTATTGCTAAGAGCTCTATAGTAACAATAAATTGAAAGTTAAGGTTTTGGGAGCGGCGAAGGAAGTCGGCCGCTCTGCATTTCTCGTCAATTGTGACCATACCAACATATTGATGGACTATGGCGTCCTGCTCAAGCGTGAGCCCATTTTCCCAATGCACGTCAAGCCCAAGGAAGTTGATGCTGTAGTCATCACTCATGCACATCTTGATCACTCCGGCTTTGTTCCTTCCTTGTACCTGTCCGGCTCAACAAATATTCCGGCACTTGGCACTCTTCCAACTTTTGAGCTTTCTGAGCTGCTTATTGAAGACATGATTAAGCTCTCGGGATTCTATCTGCCGTTTGAATACATCGATGTTATGACGATGCTCAAAAGCTCCAAGAATCTGCAATATAGAGAACCCTACATGGTAAATAATGCCAAGGTGACGCTTCATGAATCGGGGCATGTCGTAGGTGGTGCAAGCATTGTAGTAGAACATCAAGGCAAGAAAGTATTTTATAGTGGTGACATTAATACCCGTGGCTCAAAGCTTTTGCGACCTGCAGACCTTGACTTTGGCGAAATTGACATGATGATAATAGAGAGCACATATTCGCAGTCAGAACAGCAACCCCGCGAAGAGGCTGAAAAGGAGCTCATTGAATTTGCATATGATGTCATAGAGCGTGGTGGAACTCTTTTTGTCCCGTCCTTTTCAGTTGAGCGCTCACAGGAAATTGCAACTGTGCTCAAGACATACAATTTCAAGCACAAGGTGGTGATGGACGGCATGGCTCTTAAGGCAAATCAGATAATGAGTCGCCACCCGGCGTTCCTCAAAGATGCAGAAATGTTCAAACGAGCCATAGGCGAGGCCGAGTGGATACAGGGCTGGAGCAGAAGGCGCAGAGTAGTAGAGGAGCCATGTATCATAATTTCGCCGGCAGGCATGCTGGTTGGAGGCTCTGCAATATTTTATACTCAGCAAATAGCCAACAGCGAAAAGAATGGTATTGCGATTGTGTCATACCAGGGCGAAGGGACACCGGGCAGAATGCTATTAGAAAAGCGTGTTGCAAACTTTGATGGTAAGATAACAAAATGCTACGCTGATGTTAAGCGCTTTGAATTTTCCGGCCATAATAGTAGAAGTGAGCTTTTTGAAATCTTGGACCGTATCAAAGGCAACCCAAAGGTGCTGACTGTGCATGGCGATGGCCCCTCATGCGTCAAGTTTGCTGAAGAGATAAAGGAAAAGTATGGTTACGACGCCCATGCGCCCAGCCAAGGCGAAGTGGTCGAGGTTTGATCATCAAGAATACTGACCCTTACAAGATAAAAAAATGTGTATCATGCAAGCGCGACATTACACTTAATGTGAAATACTTCACTTACCCACTTTCCCTGCAGCAGATCTGCATAGATTGCGCAGAAAAGGAGATACCTAAAACTATTGAATTATTGCAAAAAGACTTGGAAAAAATAAGGGAAGAAAAAGATAGGCAGTGATCAAATATTCTTTTTCAGAATCACAGTGGCACTTTAGATCCTTCCACCTTGCTGATGTGCGGACCACTGACGTAGGCGTGCTTTATAAGAAGAATATTGCTCAACGATGTCCCAAGAACCCAAGATAGTGCCAATCTAGTTTTCAAGGTTGATCCCTATTGTTGAGATGATTCTGTAGCATATGTAGTAAAAAGCTAAAGTTCTCTAGAATAAGCGAATACCCCTTGACGTACTGGCAATGTATGATAGTTAATGTGAATTCCTGAAAATGCTCATCGGTGTATGAGTATTATTTGATGAAGTTTAACTGATATTGTTAGTTGTATTGTACTGCTGAAGGGGTAGTATAATAAGTGAAAAGGAAATAGAAAGAAGAAAGGGAGAAGATTTTAGTTTAAATCATTTCAATTTCTATGCTATGGTGGTGATATTTCCTCTCCTTTCATCTGTCTTGTCATTATTGTTATTGTTCCAATTCTTTCATGTCATCTAATTCCATTTCAAACCACGCTATTGCAAGGGTATAATCTCCGTCCACAAACTCTTCTTTAGTTATTTGCTCTCCCCTAGCAGCTTTATCTCCTAGCCGAGTGATTGTATCAGCAAATTCTCTTGATCTTCCTGCTTTTGGCATTACTCTATTAGTGATGAGAATATCTACGAGCTCAGAGATAGAAGGACGTCTATCTCTAGGCAGGTGTGCATTTAGATTTCTCTGTCTGACAATCTGCATCAGTCTGGTTTCTAATTTTCTATTCGCTTCACGCACTTGATCCTCACGATTATCAACATTCCATATACTGGCCTTTTCCCTCTTGACCCACGTTGTACGTCCTTTGTGATCTAATAGCTCAGCAGAGAGCAGTTCTAATAGCTTGTTCCGGCGTTCATCTGCCTCTTTGAATTTTTTCTCAGCCCGCATCTTGTTACGTCGTATCGCTATTTCCTCAATTACTTCTCTTTCTTTGTCCCTAGATTCTACAATTTTCAATCCCAAAATGTCCATTATCGTGTTAAGAGTGGGCGATGCGCTATCAGCCATATCTTTTGTTAGCTTTTCTGCTGCGATATACCTGTTGAGCTTTGTTACAAGCTTCATTAACTCTGCAATTGCAAGTGATGTATTCATGTCCTCGTCCATTGCGGCTTCAAAAGCTCGCATAGATTCCTCACACATACTCTTCACAGTATCAATTTCGCCGCCGCTGCCTACTGCAAAGCGCAATTCGTAGACGCATGTCTCTATCTGGCGCCACCTTTGGGTTGACTCTTTTAGCAATTCATCTGTATAATCAAGCGGTTTTGAATAGTGTGCTGACAAGCAGTAGAGTCGGATGGGATTTGCTCCCCATGTTTTCAGCGCCTGCTCTATCGCAACAATGTTGCCAAGTGACTTGCTCATCTTTTGTGAATTGATGGTAACCATGCCACTGTGAACCCATATCTTGGCAAGCTGCTTGCCTGTGTATGATTCTGATTGGGCTATCTCATTTTCATGGTGTGGAAAAACTAGATCGTGTCCGCCGCCATGAATCTCCAATGTGTCGCCAAGATACTTGCGTGACATAGCAGAACATTCTATATGCCAGCCAGGCCTCCCATTACCCCAAGGGCTTGGCCAGACCGTTTGATCTGAATAGAACTTCCAAAGTGCAAAGTCAAGTGGGTCCTCTTTTGAGGGATCGATTTCTATCCTCGCGCCGGACTCTAGCTCCTCAACTGACTTTTTTGATAACTTGCCGTAGCCCGGAAATGACTTGATTCGGAAATATACACCGTTGAGCGTCAGGTAGGCATACCCCTTTTTCACCAGGCCATCAATTAGCTGGATCATTTCCTTGATGTGATCAGTAGCCTTTGGATGGTAATCTGCCCGCATTACATTCAAGCTGTCAAAGTCATTGAAGTATCTGTCAATGTATCTCCTTGATATTTCCTCTGCCTTCTTACCCTCTGTTTTTGCGCGGTTAATTATCTTATCATCGACATCAGTAAAATTCTGTACAAATATCACTTTA
>DASUUX010000004.1:0-4298 GCA_036373855.1 Nitrososphaera sp. | reverse complement strand
AGAGCTTGTCACTAGGACGAAAAATACCGTCTATCTTGATGCGCTTGCCAAGCTCACCAAGCCCTACACTGCGGAGAAGGTGGAAGGGGCCCTGCGTGAATATCTGGTCAACATGCACGCCAAGATGGTCACTATCGCAGGCGGCTCCACGATATTGGACGCTTATTTTGTCAAGTACATTACCATGGATCTAAAGCTCGTGCTAAAGGGCAAGGCATTGGGCAAGACTTACGAAGAGCTTATTCCTAAGATCAACTTGAGGGCTGAGGAACTAGTGGGTAGGCGTGATCTCGTGATAAAGGCGCTTGTGGCCAAGGATCTTGATGAAGCAGTGGCCTCGCTTGCAGGGAGTGAATTTGGTGAAGATGCGGCCAAGGCAGTGGCAGCCTACAAGGAAAAGAGGGATGTAAGGCTTTTTGACACTTTTCTTGATCACGCACTCTACCACGCCCTTGATAGGGCACTGGCAACCGACGCGCAGTCGCAAGACGTAAAAAAACTGGTCTCAACTGACATTGACTCATACAATGTCTTGGCCGTCCTCCGGGGCAAGTTCTGGGGATTGAGCCAGCAAGACATCACCGACCTAATAGTGACTACCACGCCCAAAGTTACGCGGGAAAGCATTCAGAAAATGATTAACACAGAAAAACTGTCGGAGGCTATAGGAGAGCTCAACAATACAGTTTACCGCGATATTGTTCCGCAAAATGCATCAAACGACATTGACGCAATAATGCAGCTTGAAGCGGGCTTTGAGTCAGTGGCGCATAAGCGTGTCGTCAGCTCCTTTCGTGCAGTGTTCACGGTAGCGATAATGCTCTCAGCCCTCAAGTTGATGATGATTGAAGTAAAGAACCTGGCGGCAATCGCAGCAGGCGTAGAACAAAACGTTCCTGCAGAAACAATAATGTCGCGGCTGGTCAGGCTAGAATAAAAAATCAACATCTCTCTATAACTTGTCAAAAATTAGAAACTATAACACTATTATTTCTTGGCCTGAACCTGCACTTTGCTACCTTCCTGCACTTTGCTACCTTCCTGCACCTCGCTGTCTTTCCAGACAAAGTTACTATAGAGCATCTTAGGCACGATCTTCTTGAACTGCGTTCCCTCGCCTACGTACCACTTCGGGAACCACTCGTACAGGTGGAGCCTGATAGTCTGGATGTATACAATGAGCCCTTCAATAAGCATGATGCCAATGTTGCCGCCGATGAGTACCGCGTAGCCGCCCCCATGCTCAAATGAATCGTTGACAGTCACCAGCAGCGCAGAGTGCACTAGCAGCATGATTCCGATTCGAGAGTAGCTGATCGTGTTTGACAGCATTTCTATGATCCTCACCATGATGACTTCGACGATAATTCCCACAAGCCCTCCGCCTTCGTCTCTGCCTTGGGCCTTCAGAAGCTTCTCTTCCTTGATTCCGCCAATTATCATGATGACAACGGTAGCAATGATGACCAGTGGTGCGGCCTTGGCCACAAGATCTACAGTAACCCAGTCGCCAAAGACAACCGTCAGCCACGGCACTGGCTCTGTATGGGTCTCGCCTGTGATTCCAAACATACCAATAATATCATAGCCTGACCCGATGGCTGCAAGTATCAGAGCTACCACCGCGAAATACTGTAGGATTGTCGGGATATCGTGGTAGAACACCATCATCTTGTTGCCCTGCTTAAAGTCGGCGTGAAGCCTCAGGAAGTATGCCATCAACAGATGCACTATGCCTATCGCTATAGATACTTCCAGTATCATGACCACTTGCTCAAACGTTAGCTCAGACACGCTCAGGATCCCGACAAAGCCTTCGAGCGGCGCAAAGATTGGCGCAAGAATTGCGAGCTCTTCAAAGTGGAACCCAAACATCTCACCGGTTCCAAGGCCTGCCAAGGTGGCAGCTGCGCCGCTTGCTGCAATGAGGGTTCCCCATGTTCTAAGTGATCCATTACCTCTATATCGGAAAAGCATGCCTAACCCGAACAAAAGTATACCGTGCCCAAAATCGGCAAACATAAGTCCGTAAAACAATGGCCAGACAAAGGCGATAATAGGCGTAGGATCGACTTCGCCGTACCTCGGTATTCCCTGAGTTTCAGTTATCACTTCAAAGGTGCGGGTATACGACTTGTTTGTAAGAAGTGTGGGCAGGACTTCTGCTTCTTCTTCTTGTCCTCCTCCTCCATGCCTGTTAGAGTAATCATGCGCGTCCTCAACTACGCTGACATAATCCTTAGTCATGCTCCTAAACTTTTTCTCCATCTGGTTTGGAATGTAACCCTGAATTAGCGCAAAGTTGCGGGTGCCGCCTGGCTTCCTAGTAGTTTCAAGCACGTCCTTGGCAACCTTGGCTGCTTCATGCAAAGAAAGAACCTTGGTCAAAAGCGATTTCTTGAGATTTTCAATATTCTTTCCGATCTCTGCCTGCTTGGCTTCAAGCTCCTTGACCTTGGCGTCTGCTTTAGCATAGGCAACACTTGGATTCTGTGGCATGTTGGCAGGAATCTGGAGTGGGTGGACCCCAAAGCTCCTGAGTGTCTTTGTTATGCGGTCAGAATCGTCAGCCGCTCCGAAAACCACCATCGATAACTTTTGCTCGGAGAGTTTGCTGGTATAAATCGGCAGGTCGCCTAGCGTTCTTCGGATCTCGACTTCATCTGCAGAATCGATTACAAACAGGCCGGAAAAGAAATGTTTAATTTTGCCGAAAAGCGTCAGGTCAAGGTTAACTTTGGCTGCCATCTCGAGCGCGCCTTTAAGGTTAATGTATTCTTCAAGCTCCTTGGCAACCTTGTTCCGCTCTGCAATCATCTTCTTAGGATTGTCCAAGATGGCTGCGCTCTTGTCCTCCAAGTCTGCGATAAAGTCCTGTATGTTTTCAATGAAGTAGTCGGTCTTTCCCTTTGGGGCACCCTTGAACATCGTGTCCATAACGCCAGTTTCAAGAGGGATACCAAGGTCCTTGATGACTTCGTCTATTTCTTGAAAAAGCCTCTGTGCCTTGAGCAAAAGGTCGTCAAGGTAGGGGTTAGAATGATCAGAAGGAGTCTGGATGGGATGAAACCATTCAAGCTCTGCCAACCTGCTCACCACTTCCTGCGTATCTACCCGGGGAAGTACTACGGTGGCTTTCATTAGTTTGGCTAGTCCCATTCTTGCCTACCGTTAATTTCAATCTCTTTAAAATCTTTCCGTTTGGAAATGAAAAAGGAGGGGATAGAAAAAAACTTTCCTTAGGTCTGGCCCAAGATGATAAACATCATGACTATACCATAAATGGCGATCGATTCGACCATACCTACGATGATGAACACCCTTGATTGCATCTTGGGATTATCGCTAATTGCGGCGAGACCTGCCGCACCTACGAACCCAAGACCAATACCTGCTCCGAGGGCTGCCAGGCCAAACGCCATGCCTGCTCCTATCAGCTTCGATGATCCTACGTCGCCTCCAGCTGCTGGGCTTTCCTGCGCAAATGCCTGACCCCCTAAGCCCGCCAAAGCAATTGAGGGAAGAACCACCAAAAGTGAAATTGTGATGCGTCCGTTCAGCTTCTCCATGTAAGAGTTCGAGATAAAATGCCATATTTAACTATAACTACGGTTCTGTAGCCTTTGTCGGGTGTTTGCTTCCGTTGTTGGGAATCCGTTGGTAACGAGTTGTTGTTGGTTTTACCGTGATACTCACTTATTGCATTAGTAGTATTGTGAATGTTCTCTACCATTCTAAACAACCTGTCTCTATTTGGCAACACAATGTTGTTCCGCTCTGCATATTCTAAAGTAAACATCAATGCTACGTCTAATTCGTCATAGAGCCTTTGGTTAAGCTGTTTCATTCTGTCAACCTGTTTCCATGCTTCAATTATTTTTTTTGTCACGCTTCAAACTCATTCAAGGCTCTTGCCTTCTATGATCAATCTCCTTTGCCGCTATTACTCATGGTGCTGGTGTCTATTCTTCTCTCTGTGTCTTTACCTCTTCTTTCCAAATATCTATCAATCCAATTGAGAAGGTATGCATTCCGAGCGTAGATCAATACTGTTTGTGGTATTCCTTGGATTGCCCTTCTGAAAGTGTATCAATTTGTTTTGATAGTGCATCAATATTCTTCCATAAGGCATTAGACCTCTCATTACATCTATCTTTGAATTCATCCATCGGATGCTAGTCAGACATATTTCTAAAACTCATCCTCCTCGATTCTCTTACGTTTCATTTTCATAGAATGTCTTGCTTGTTCGACTGCGTTAACGTGAACTTATGGGGTTAGGCTTCTCGGTGACAGGT
>DASUUX010000003.1:0-14497 GCA_036373855.1 Nitrososphaera sp. | reverse complement strand
ATGGCCACGACGGTCGTGCGCGACCACACGGAACCCATTCTGCGCAAGGAAAAACATTTGACCGTCCCAAGCATCGGAGTTCAGAGGCCAACCGTGCGAGAACGTTACGATGGGGCCTTTGCCCCAATCCTTGTAGTAGATCTCGGTGCCGTCCTTGGTGGTGATCGTGCTTGAATTCATATTATGAACTTCTCCATTTCTGTCAAGCTTGATTTACCCATTGTTAATCTTATTCAAATTACAGTTTATAAATATGCAAAGGAAGGAAAGTGTAGTTGCAATACATTAAAGAGCCACAAAAGAAATTGGAGCATCATCAATACCATAACTCTATACCCGCATGCCATGCACTTGCACAAGCTCATGGTGCCGGCATATATTCCCCCAGACTTGAAGCCTGATTATACAGGAAAAGGAGGGGCCAGAGGGATTCGGCAGAAAAACCTTCAGAAATAAGACTCGATGAATAGCTACACAAAATAATAATTAAGATTCAGTCATTTCATACGTAGCCGTATTAGTCATAGATTGCCATCGGTTTTTGTGTTGGAATATGCACCTCCTCACTGTTCAACCATACAATCCATTAGCTATTTCATTGAAGTTTTGATTGACGGCAATCCGACAAAATTAGCCTTTATTTAGAGTCAAGTAGTTAAGCATAATACCAAACCATGTATACCCTGGCGCAAACAATCTTAACAATTAGCATCACATAAAAAGTGAAGAAAAAGACATGTGGCAATTTGCGCTACAGGGGAGTGTGCTATAGTAGTCGTGCTGTTGTCGTCGTTGGTGATGTTGGTATTCCTGGTATCGTCGTCGCAGTAGGGGGGTCTGCAAAGATTTCGATACTGTTTTGGTCATAGATTGTACTGTTTGCATATCTGTAGCCATTGACGACCGTATAGTTATGAGGCGCATAAATGCGAGTGTCATCTGCTTCATCAAAGCTAGATTCGCCATCATGAGTAATGATCATGCGACCATTAGCAAATAGCTCTATGTCTGTTTCATTCATGATAGTGGCAATTGTATTTGCTAAAATCTGTACTGTTTCTTCCGGTACTGTGTAGATTCGTATATCATCCTCTGATGTGTCTTCATTGAATTCATAAGTTATTATTTGACGTTGTGCAACTTCATCAGTATCAATCTCTTCCTCGACTTCATCAATATCTGGTGCTGTTGTCTCACTAGCGTTGTTTAGCAATCTTGTGAATGTCTGATTTAGCAGTATAGTCTTTGCATAGTCTCTAAGTACTCTTGCTGATAGCATATTTTTTGCATCCTCTATCCCATTTTCTTCTTGCTCTTCTGCTTCTCGCTGGTCATCAAATTCGCCCTCTTCCTCTATCTCAGCTATGAATTTATCAACAGCTGATACATTTTCCTCTTCGCCGGATAGTTCTGCTGTTTGCTCTCTTTCTTCTTCCTCTCTAGCTTCTTCCAAGTTTTGGTTAAATTCTTCTTGTACGTCACAAATTGCGCCACACCATTCATCAAACGTCATTTGAGCAGCTGCCATTTGTTGCCGTGTTACTGTCGCAAAAGAAAATAGGATGGCCACCGCTGCTGCCACTACTGCTATATTTCTAGTGTTTTTCATATGCTCGCCGCCATCCCAATCCTGGTGATGAACTCAGGTAACTACCATAAATACCAGCTGGCACCGAGGAGGTGAGGAAGGGCAATGCGCAGAGGGATTCGAGAGAAAAACGTTCAGAATTAAGACACAGTGCAACTAGGAGTCAGGTAAAGAGGGATACGTAAAGAGCTTGAAAAGTAAAACGTCATCTGTGCTATTCAGATGGTCTCATCGTCCCGCTAAATGATATTGCTCCAAGATTCTAATACCATATTCGGCAGGTGAAGCTAAAAAGCTTTTTCGATGGAAAATCTGACATTTTCAAGTAAAATAGAGACATGATAGCCACTGAAGTAGAAGTAATGTCTCACAACCTAAATGTGGAAGAGATCTGGAAAAAAGGACTTATTGGTGCAAGTTTAAGAAAGTCCCATGATCAAAACCAATTTGCAGAAGGATACAGCCCAAACATCACTTCTTCTATCAGAGAATTGCAATAACCTGCAGACAGCTACTTTTGCTGCTGGATGCTTTTGGGGTGTTGAAGAAGAATTCAGAAAAGTAAGGGGTGTAAAATCTACAATTGTTGGCTACACCGGAGGGTGGTTAGAGTATCCTTCATACGAACATGTTTGCACGGACAGGACAGGTCACGCAGAAGCAATTCAAATAATGTATGACCCAAAAGAGGTATCGTATGAGGATTTGCTTGAAGTGTTCTGGTCAATTCATAACCCAACAACCAAGAATAGGCGAGGATTTGACCATGGCACTCAGTACCGGTCGGCTATATTCTATCATACACTTCAACAAGAAGAGGTAGCTAGGAAATATAAGGAAGAACTAGAAATGTCCGGACGGTTCAAGAACAAGAAAATAGTGAGTGAAATAGTTCCAGCATCTACCTTCTACAAGGCAGAAGAGTATCATCAGAAGTACTATCAAAAGAGAGGAGGAGGCAGGTGCTATTTCTGAAAAGATGTGGTAGCAAGAAATCTCCTTTTTTATGCCATTTTCCTCCATTCTTCCTTGCGCTTTTGACTCGAATTAATAATCTCCTATTACTATTTTGTCCGGAGGAGAGTCTGCTGACAGCAAAGTGGAAGCCAACAAAACGGGCGAACAAGCCAGCACTGAGTATTGCAAGTCGAATGTCATAAGGCTGAAGATAGGATATGCAATTATTCCAATTCCAGTGATCGATAAAAGCTAAACCATAAATCTAATAACCTCTCGCCCTAATTACATACGAGCATCAAGCAAATGAGTGAAATGGCTATGCCTTATCGTTTTAGATTGCTTCATAGACAGGGTATTCCTAGCGAATGTCGAGCATGCAGAAAGCAGATTTCTTCAGGACAACTCTGCCATACTATCGTTGTTAGATGGATGCAGGAATTTAACCACTTGGATTTTTGCCAAGAGTGTTATGACAAATACATTCAACAGTATTTCAAAGCTCAAGATTTCACGACTTCAACAGAACAACCCGGATTCTTTGAATCCCTGTCCAAACTTGGTGCCTGACTCTTGCTTATGTATGTCATTTCAGATTATTCATCTTTGATCGTATTTTTGCAGAATTGAAGTAACAACTAGTAGTAATAGTAGTTCTTAATCCCTCGACAAGATGATGATATTTCTAGGACTAATTCAAATCTTATTGCTGGATAAACGATCGGATTATTAAGGGGAGTGGCTGCCGCGGAGACTAGCAGGCCCACTATTTTTCTTGTGTAATCATGGTTGAGCTTAAAACTCCCTGTTGGTCAATTCGTTTTGCACAAACATATCTCCTTTATTCTAATTCATCCTGTTGCGCCAGCTGTTCTAGAAATTCTTGCCGCCAGGCTTCGGGAAGGGGTTTGATATGAACTGCACGCCGGAGTGTTGCGATGTCACCTTTGCCAGTTACCAGCTGGACAATGTCTTTAACTGTAACATTATTCTCATCTCTGTTAATAAGCTCGATCGCATCTCCAGCTTCAACTTCTCCTTCCTTTAGAACCCTAAAATAGATCCCAGTAAGTTTGCTGTTCATGAATTGCCGGATAATGTCCATACGCCCAAATTTCACTCCAAGTTTGTAGCAAGGCATCCTGGGCTGCGTAGCCACTACGTCGCTAGAACCAACTCGAAATACATCGCCGATGTTAACTTGGTCTTCGAGCAATCCTTCTGTTGTGAAGTTCTCTCCAAACATTCCCCACGGTAGTTTCATGTTTGGTAGTCGCTTTTTCCAGTAATCATAATGCTCCGCGGGATAAGCATACACAGCCTTGTCAGGTCCACCATGAACAGTCAGGTCTGCTTGCTTGTCCCCGTCGAGGTTTAGTCTCCTTAGCTTTATCCGCCCCTTTACAGGTTCTTTGAAGATCCCCGTAGTCACTGGTTGCCCATGGAAGTTTACAGTCCGTGGCAGTCCTACGTTGAGTGAAATAACCTTAGCCACATCAAAATGTAAGCTCAACTACAATATAAGATTGAAAGGACAGGACAACTATACAGTTAATGTTCAGGGTAAAATCTGACTCGTCGCGATATTTATATAATCGACATTCATTTGGACCTCGAGTCACAATATTAACCTTGCCTAAGAAGTTCAAGCAAGAGAACGTGAATCGTTAGCGATAAGTGATAATAAGCCTGCCACTCCAGACAGCAATAATAAAGGCAGTCTTTTAACAAAGCACTAAGATGAAGCCCTAAAATGTTTTATGACTACTAAAGAGACAGATCCAAGTCTTGTTGGCGCATGGCGTAACGAATGTGAAGTATGCTGGAAATAATTGGGAGTAATCTGGAAAAATGTATTTTAATGATGGTAAAGGGATCGACATGGAAGTACCAATTGAAAGCCAAATCATCAGCTTCCCTAATGCACCATACTGCACCCATTAAGATAAGCAGTCATAGAAAATACTGTTCAATTTCGTTGGCTCTTAAAAAATTTCTTTTCCGAAGCACGCTCTCTGGCATTTCGGTTGGGACTGAATATGTTAGCTTGGTTGAAGCGACTGACAGAATCTTGGCAGACTGCATTCGATGCCCCATGGATATTCCACCGTTTCAGAGATCCACAGTCGATGGTTTCGCCGTTATATCAAGCGATACAAAGAAGGCAACAAGAGACCATCCTGCTGCGCTCAACGTGGTAGGCGAAATTAGTGCTGGCAAAATCTCAAGAACAAGAATTCATTCTGGCAAAGCGGTTGCAATTGCAACAGGAGCAAAGATTCCAAAGGGCGCAGACTCGGTGATAATGATCGAAGACGTTATAATTGAGGATAAAGGAAGGAAAATTTGCATCCCAGACAAGATAGACAAAGGAAGCAATATAACGCCAAGAGGAAATGACCTAGTGAAGGGACAAATTCTTCTTAAAAAAGGAACATGGCTTACTGCTGCGGATATCGGGCTAATTGCATCTGTTGGGATATCTAGGATACTTGTTTATAAAAAGGTCAAAGTTGCAGTGCTTTCAACTGGAAGCGAATTGGCAGAACCTGGGTCGAACCTTGGCAATGCTTCGATATTTGATAGCAACAGGTTCATGCTCTTTAGCATGATAAGAAAGCAAGGTGGGGAGCCAATAGACTTAGGGATATGTAGAGACGAAAGATCTCTGATCCGTGTGAAAATAATGCATGCACTAAAGTTTGACGTAATTCTCATATCTGGCGGGTCTTCAGTAGGTGAAAAGGACTATGTTCCTGGCTTAATAGACGAGATCGGAAAGCCTGGAGTCATTGTAAGCGGGGTTGCAATGAAGCCGGGTTCTCCAACGTCTCTAGGCATAGCTAATGGAAAGCCTGTGATCGTGCTTCCTGGCTATCCTGTTTCTGCATTTGTCGCCTTTTACACCTTTGGACTACCATTGCTTTACAACATCCTAAAGACTAATGGTCCTCCCGTTGCGAGGCAGGTCGCCAAGCTGACTTCGAATGTCAAGTTACATACAGGAATGACTACATTTGTTAGAGTTAGAATCTTGAGGCGTCATGGATGCTTTTTTGCTGAACCAGTATCTGCTGCTGGTGCCAGCCTCCTTTCGACATTGGCTTATTCTGATGGGATAGTAGTAGCGAAGTATAACAATAGGAGGCCCCAAAGAAAGGATATGTTACACAAGGGACAAGATGTAGAAGTAATTCTACTAAAAGATGTGTATCAGGAGGCTTGATAATTGTCAAAATTAAAAGGAGATAGCGGAAATAATGTAGATAAAGCCCTTGTTGACGGCTTTGGCAGAATTGCACGAAAATTGAGGCTTTCTGTGACTGACAGGTGTAATATGCAATGCATATATTGCATGCCAAGAGATGTGGATAATAACGACAAATTTGGAAGCAATAATAACGGTATTGCAAAAAGATGGCTTGCCAAGGATGAGGTCTTAAGCTATGAAGAATTCTTAAGAGTATCACATATAATGGCTCGATTGGGCATTGAGAAAATAAGGGTCACAGGTGGCGAGCCACTTCTGAGGCCAAGAGTGGAAGACTTGATTGCAGGGTTGTCAAAGATATATGGAATTAAGTCGGTTAGCATGACCACTAATGGACTTTACCTTGGCGAAAAGGCAGATCTGCTAAAGAAGAGTGGACTTCAAAGTGTGAACATCAGTCTTGACACATTTAAGGCCGCACGCTTTAAGGCCATGTGCGGGATAGACGGTCTGCATAGAGTCCTGAATTCAATTTACGCATCAGAAAACGCAGGGCTGAAGGTAAAGATAAACACAGTGGTTGTGAGAGGATGGAATGATGAAGAGGTCGTAGATTTTGCAAGCTTTGCTCGTGAAACAGGGCATGTTGTCCGCTTTATTGAATTCATGCCGCTAGATGGGTCTGGAATTTGGTCGCCAGATCTTGTTGTAAGCAAGAGCGAGATTATTTCCAGAATAAGAAATGACATTTGTGATGTTGAAGTATCAGGAATTGTTGACAACAATGGCGCTACATTAAATGATAGTGGATCAGCGCCGGCTAAGCTCTATTCTTTTACTGATGGAAAGGGCACAGTGGGATTTATCCCCTCTATGACAGAGCCATTCTGTGCACAATGTGATAGAGTAAGGGTAACTTCTGATGGAAAGCTTCTTACTTGTCTTTTTGAGAATCCTGGTCACGACATTAGGAATCTGCTGCGTGCCGGAAAGACGGATCAAGACATTGCAAATTACATTTTGGAATCAATACGCAAGAAGCCGGAAGGAGTAATAAGTATCATAAGATCCAAGGCATTAAAGCCTACTCTAAATTTGATGCATGCAATAGGAGGATGAGATCGTATATTGAGTGACATAGAGGAAAAGGAACATCATCCGCAATTTATTGCCCTAAAAGTCAAATCATTTGCAATTCTGAAAGACATAATAGGCACACAGCAAATCACATTGCGGCTCCCCAGAAAACAAGAGGTAACAACTGTTGCTGATT
Source organism: Nitrososphaera sp. (assembly GCA_036373855.1). GTDB lineage: Archaea > Thermoproteota > Nitrososphaeria > Nitrososphaerales > Nitrososphaeraceae > Nitrososphaera. Next base: position 7,468 of record DASUUX010000003.1, on the reverse strand, counting down.
TAAGGATAAGGATCCTTGAACTCTATCCTGAAATTTCAGCACAAAGGATCGCAATGGGAATTGCTGTTAACGCTAAGATGGCAAATGATAAATCAGTCATAAATGATTTTGACGAAATAGCGCTCTTGCCGCCTATCAGTGGTGGTTAGGGGGTTATGTTTTCTATATCAGCGCGTCCGATCGATGTTGGAATATTGCTAGCGAACGTCACGGATGAGTCTGCCGGTGCAACTGTTCTCTTTTTGGGGACAGTCAGGAACCACAATGGTGACAACACGGTATCCGGAATTTATTACGAAGCATACGTCAGGATGGCAGAAGAAGCCATGGCCAAAATTGAAGCAGAAGCTGTCAAGAGATGGAATCTGATAAAGTTTGCTGCAGCGCATAGAATTGGCAATTTAAAGATAGGAGAAGTTAGCGTCGCTATTGCCGTATCCTCTGAGCACAGAGCTGAAGCCTTTGAAGCAGGAAGATATGCTATTGACCGAATTAAGTCAGAAGTTCCGATTTGGAAAAAGGAGACTATAAGGCGCAAAGGCTGGATGTGGGCACAGGGCACGCCAATGGGTGAGAGTTGACAAAATATGGGGATGTTCGATATTGGGGACAAGTCAGAAACTCTCAGAATCGCAACCGCGCGGGCAATCATAAAAGTAAGCCCTGAAACCATCCGCTTAATCAAGGAAGGAAAATCGCCAAAGGGTAACATAGTAGATGCCGCCAGAATCTCTGCAACAATGGGAGCCAAGCGAACTTGGGATATACTCCCATACTGCCATCCTATACCAATAGATCACATCAAAGTCAATGTTTTGATCAAAACAGAATCGATAGAAGTAGACGTACAACTAAAAACTACTTGGAAGACTGGCGTGGAGATGGAATCGCTAACAGGCGCGTCTATTGCAGTACTTACAATCTATGATATGCTAAAGCCAATAGACGAATCGTTGGTCATAGAATCTGTCAAGCTTTTGGCAAAAAGTGGAGGCATAAAGGACTTTCACGAAAGGTATGACAAGCCATTGAAAGCAGTTGTAATAGTCATCAGCGATTCTGTGTCAAAAGGAGAGCGATCGGACAAGTCGGGCAAGCTAGCTGCTGAAAGGCTCCAGAGCAGCGGATTTGAAGTCGTAGACTATAGAGTTATACCTGATGATCCAAGTCAAATAGAATCGTCATTGATAAGTGCATGTGATGAACTGAAAGTAGATCTAGTAGTGACATGTGGGGGTACTGGTCTTGGGCCCCGTGACAGTACTCCTGAAGTTACCCGGAAGGTCTTAGAAAAGGAAGTGATAGGAATCTCTGAAGCGCTGCGGATGCACGGTCAAAAAAGAACGCCTTTGTCAATGCTATCTAGAGGAGTGGCTGGAGTCAGGGGCGAGACAATCATCGTGAATCTCCCAGGCAGTGTCAAGGCAGTCTCCGAGTCACTAGATGCGCTCATCCCCGGCATATTGCATGGATCGAAGATGTTGGGAGGTCACGGACATTAACAATGAAATCGCCCTTGTTTATATTGCACCTCTCTTCTTTGGGATAAGCTTCGTTTATTCAAGTGTAGGGTTTGGTGGTGGCAGCAGCTATGTTGCAATTCTTGTGCTTCTTGGAATTAGCCTATTTGCTGTTCCTCCTATAGCGCAGATACTTAACATAATTGTAGCCGGCATGGCAATGATCAGTTTTGCAAAAGCTAAACACCTTTCTCTGAAATTCTCTCTGCCTTTTTTGTCGTCTGTACCTTTTGCATTTTTAGCGGGAACAATTGCCCTTCCAGAAGAGGGACTCGCGCTGCTCTTTGTGCTAGCATTGTTTGCGGCATCATTTGCCCTCCTTCTCTCTGGAATGAAGGGCAAGTTTGAAAAATCGCAAGAAAACAAGGCCAAGGAATCAAGGCTATGGGAGATACGAAAAATACTATTAATTGGTGTTCCAGCTGGAGCTATCATAGGCGTAGTTGCTGGGCTTGTAGGCATAGGAGGTGGAATATGGCTCTCGCCCTTACTCATACTTACTGGAATGGCGGATCCAAAGCGTGCTGCCGCAACTTCCAGTGTGTTTATAGTAGCAAACTCTGTTACAGGCTTTCTTGGACAATCGGTAAGCAAACCTATTGACTTTGCAATTTTGTTGCCTCTGGCCTTGGTAGTGATGGCAGGTGGGCTGATTGGATCTAGGTTAGGTGCATTAAGGTTTGATCATGACAAAATCCGCATCATAGTTGGTGCAATAGTGGCCGTAGCAGGAGTTAACCTCATGATCAAATTCTTGTTCTCCTGAAGGTAATATCATGATGAAAATTAGTTGATCATGCCACAGTTTCCTCTACTGAGTGATAGCCTGTCGATCCATTCGGAAAAATGTCGCTAATTTCTGCAGTTTGTATGTTTCCAGCTTTGTCTATTGCTCTTACAACTATGTTGTATTTTCCTTTATTTTGTGGAATCCATTCTAGAGCCCAAAGGACCCAAGAGTTGCTTGAAAGTGGATCTTTGATGCTTGCATTTTGCCATATGTTTCCACCGTCTGTGCTGACTTCTACCTTTGATATTCCCCTGTCGCCAGCAAAGGCTACGCCTGCTATTGGACTTTTGCTTCCTATGGTCGCGGCATTTGTGGACAACTCTTCAAATCTGCTCCGCAGTGCATCTCCAGGGAAGACAATCTTTGAATGCGTTTGATATTTAGCATTATTTGCCCAACCCCTTCTCTGCCAAAATCCCTCATAGACCCTATCGACGAGTTCGATGTCAGTTATCCACTTTGCGTTCATCATTCCATACAATCCTGGAACAATTGCTCTTACCGGAAAGCCGTGTTCTGTGGGCAATGGAGCGCCATTCATTTCGTACGCCAGTATGGTTCCATCCATTAGCCCCCTGTCAAGGGGTATTCCAACATCATAACCGTCAGAGCATCTAAAGACAATGTAAATCGCCTCAGGCAGGACTTGCGCCTTTTCTAATATGCTTTTCAATGAAACTCCCTTCCAATATGCAGTGCTAATAAGATCACCGTCAATCTTGTCGCTGATGCATTCAAGTGTAGCATACTCGCTGGTAGAAGGCATGGCCTTTAGTTCGTCATAAGTAAACTGCAGAGGACCATTTCTTACTAGACCTCTAACATTGAGCCTCCAAGTGTTTGCATCAATAGAGGGCACAATTATGTTTGTATCTATTCTGTAAAATTTATCATTAGGAGTTAGTTCAGAAGCTACAAATGGAGTAAGTGTCTCCTCAGCAAATATGCTGCCTGCAGGAATACTAGCTGAAGGAGGGGGTAAGGGTATTTTCGGACTGGATACTGGCATTGATGACTTGCTGTGGAACGGAAAGAATCTGGCCCAGAAAATAAAGATGGCAACTCCAATAGTGGTAGCTGCCATTGCAATGAATTGTCTTCTACTTATTCTCCGAACGCGTGAATCCGCAGTTAGTTCAAAGTTTTTTTCTCCTCCTTCTATATCTGCGCTAGAAGCTTTGCGAGGTTCGACTCTCTTGGCAATAGTACCTCTCTGAAACAAATAGGATAGTGTACGGCCATAGGCGACATTTGGCAGAAGAAGAAAAAAGAGAGCATATTGGATCTCCGATGATCCTGTCAGTAATTCACTTAGTTGTAAAAGGATAGCGCTTATTGCAACCATCACAAGATAGGGAATAAACGAAAGCTGTATTAGATTTACAATTACACCCTTGTTAGAAAGTTTAGTGTATGTCCTATGAAGTAATATCGCAAGCCCCCCATAAAGAACCAAGTTGACAATAATTGCTGTAGTAAACGCAGCATATTTTGCCAGGGAACCAAACGTCTCAACAGAAAAAGACTCTATCTGTCCCGGAGTAAGTGAGAATAGTGTTTGAGAGGCAAGTTCGGGGAGGAATAACCCTCCCGCAACTATCCTAAATGCCGCAGCCACTAGTAGAGCAACGCTTCCAGCGAGGAGGCCGAGAACAAAGTTTCGTGCATTCTTGTTCTTCATCTACTAGCCGCGTCACCCTTGTCTGAAGGATATTTTTGCGACACTTCATTCTCTCTGTTCGGTTCCATAACAGATCCGCAGTCAGGGTCAACAACTTCTAGATAGGCCTGGGATGTCACATAGATATTGACAGAGACATATACATTAAAGCATTTTTCCAGATTAAGAACAGGCAGGATTTGCAAAAATAATAACCTAGTTCATAGCTTAAAAACTATAAATAAGAAATTACAATATCGAGGTTGTGGAAATATTCTTCGTATGATGCTTATTATCCATGCAAAATTTCTTCTGGTTCTTAATCTTTTCGGCTTTCTAAGGGGCCCAGAGGGTTCCGAGAGAAAAAACTTCAGAATTAGGACTCGAATTATAGTGTGGGAAAAATAAAATTGAGGTTCAGTCATCTACACTAATTGTCAAGGAGCTTATTAGACATCAATCTCCATATTTCACGCAGATTGTCCTAAAGAAAATAGTAGTAACGATCTAAATATGACAACAAATGTTTAACTATATTTGCTGTCATACTTAATCATGAAGAAGAAGACAGATACCCAGTGTATACACATTGATAAAGTGAATCCAAAAATTCATGGCAATACACAAGGATGTGAAGAGTGTGAAAAGATAGGATCTGACTGGGTGCATCTGCGATTATGTTTAACATGTGGACATGTAGGATGTTGCAACGCTTCCCCCAATAAGCATGGAACAAAACATTTCCTAGAAACAGGACATCCTGTCATAAAGTCATATGAACCAGGCGAAGATTGGAAATGGTGTTATGTAGATGACATTTTTTTGGAATAATAGTTAGTGACAATCCTTATTCCATTTGTGTGATTCTTCTTTTAGATCATGAATCGAAACCAATTTCGAAGCAATTGCTTTGCCTGGGTATTTCTCTAAAAGTTGTCATCATCATCTCTTGTCAGGCTATCGCTGGAAAGGACCTGCAATAAAATGCGGGACATGTGGTGGAGAATTTCGCGTGATGGTGGAGATACTTGATTACTAGTGGAGATAATACCTCCACTTTCTGCAGATACCACCACCAGTTTTGTTCTGATTGAGTTCGTTTTGTCTCGCGGTGGAGATGGTGGAGATATTTTCCAATTGCCTCAGGATAATGTGCTAATGACTTTATTCTGGTCGATGGTAAGAATAATGACGTATTTGACTTAGAATCGAGGAATAATGATTACAATAGTACTGGAATTTGCACTAACCAATCTTGAGTCCGTTGGTGAAGGTAACCTAGACCTTACCATGATCGGTAATACATACTTACTAAGTAAGAGATTGCTACTAGTCTTAAATAACATCACGCAGATTATGACACTATGGCTAAAAATTCGTTAGCAGATAGAGATCATATCCTAATCAGTACAGAGCATTCTATCTTGAAAGTACAAGTAATTTGGAAGAAGGAGGAGGCAGGTGAATAAGAATGGTTTCAAAGATTGAAGTTGGCATCGATAGCTTTGCAGCGGCGTTCGACGACTTAAGCCTCGAGGTTAGCCCATCGGAGCGTTTGCAGAATTTGGTAGAACAGATCGAACGCGCCGATCAGGTCGGGTTGGATGTATTTGGAGTCGGTGAACACCACCGGCGGGAGTTTCTTGATTCGGCCCCTGCTGTCATTCTAGGAGCTGCGGCCGCGCGTACGCAGCGCATACGTCTTACTAGTGCCGTAACGGTGCTAAGTGCAGCCGACCCAGTACGGGTTTTTCAAGAATTCGCAACGCTCGATCTGCTGTCGCAAGGCCGGGCGGAGATGGTTGTAGGTCGTGGATCATTCATCGAGGCATTTCCTCTGTTCGGCCTGCGATTAGAAGATTACGACTCGCTTTTTGCAGAGAAGTTAGATCTGCTGCTGAAGATTCGTAACAATGAGCACATACATTGGTCCGGTGAATATAGGCCTGCGCTGACTGGACAGGGAGTCTACCCGAGGCCCTTGCAGAACCCTTTACCTATATGGGTGGGCGTTGGTGGAACCCCTGAATCATTTGTCCGTGCAGGAATGCTTGGACTGCCATTGATGGTTGCAATCATCGGCGGCGAAAGCCGACACTTCCGACCACTTATCGATCTCTACAGAGAGGCTGGGAGGCGAGCTGGCCATTCACCCGATCAATTGAAGGTAGGTATACATTCAATAGGCTATGTCGCTGAGACTACGCAACAGGCAGCCGATGACTTCTTTCCAGGCTACGCGCGTACCTTCTCGGGTATTGCGAAGGAGCGCGGGTGGCGACCGGTGACGCATGCGGATTATGACGCCCAGCGAGGGCCATATGGAGCACTGATCATCGGTGATCCAGATGATGTAGTTGAGAAGATCGCTAGGCACAGCAAAGCGCTTGGTGGCATCTCGCGCATCACTTTTCAGATGAATCCAGGGTCATTATCTCAAGCGAAGCTTATGCGAGCTATCGAATTGATAGGCACGCGCGTCGTGCCTGCACTTCGTGAAGAACTAGATAGAGACGAATCAAAAAAAGAAGAATTCAACAACATATCTAATGTGTAGTATCTATATACGGAAGATTTAACCATTTGTTACAGCGGAATGGGTTTACCCGCTACGCAATTGTGGCTAATTATTGCAGCATTAACAGAACTTGTGTCATTTCAGGTCCCTAACTTACTAACCAGCCATGTCTCCAACTTGACATTATATGTTCCTAATTTAACAGGAGCCTCAAACGTCTCTAACATTGAACAGCGTCATAAAAATCCTCAGTCCAATAAAAATTGAGTCCATTTTTTGAACGATTTTTTATTTTTAGCGGGCCCAGAGGGATTAGGCAGAAAAACCTTCAAAGAAAGGACTCAATATGAATCATTGGCGCTATATGCATCATTGGCGATATATGCATGTTGCAGTCAAGATATCTGTTAAACGTCCAAATTGTTTAGATTAGTACGGCTAACCGCTCTGGACTACAAGTTTGTTGAGTGGCTTACGATGAGTTCCCTTACAGTTCTAAAGGTAAAGCATCGAGGAGTAACAATAGAAGTTGCAGCTATGTATGTCATAAAAAAGGTTGCAGTTGGTCATCGTTTGTATCGTTTAGTCACTTTCTCAGTTGCTAATGGGGTTGAGTTCTATTAGGCTTTGTTAAAGAAGTCGGCAAACGTCTGGACTATCTTAACAAAAGTGTGACTTATCAAGAAAACTGAGACCGCCTGCTGCGTTATGAGCAGTCTAAAAAATGGTATTCTTCATAAGAACTGGCAACATTACTGATTAGAGGGAGTTCAACAGAAGATGTGAGAAAGATATGACTATTCATTGTTCAAGCCTAGATAGCTACATCGCTAGAAAGTGTGGAGGTATTGACTGGCTGTTCACAGATGATGACTATGGCTTTTCTAAATTCTATGATTCTGTCGACACCATCCTTGTCGATAGGAAGAACTATGACCAATCGCTGACCTTTGATGAATATCCCTATCGAGGTAAAATGG
>DASUUX010000002.1:0-5385 GCA_036373855.1 Nitrososphaera sp. | reverse complement strand
CAAACGGTGAAAAAGCTGGAGAAGAAGAAGCTTGCCGTCATCTCTAAACAGAAACCACTTATATGCAGTGCAATCCCACCTGAGGAGGCCTTTACGGAGATCGTCAACTTACATGATCGCAGGGTAAAGAACATGAGGAAGATAGTTGATTCTTTGCAAAAGATAAACGACGAAAGCCAGCGGCCCAAGGGCTCTGAGGAAAGAAGGTATTTCATACTGGATGCAAACTCAACCCTTGAAAGAATAAGTAGCCTAATAGCAGACTCCCGCTCTTCGGTCACAGCAACTCTTGACCCCTGGGGGTTGAGGCTACTCTCGCAGTGCAAAGCATCTGTGGTTAGAGCTTTGACTACTGGCGTCAGGCTGCGCATGATACTTGGCTCTCAATGTATCGGCAACGAAAACATCTTCCAACTGCCGGATGGTATTGAGCTTCGTACGACTGAGGTTGCGTCGAACCTGGTAGTTATTGACTCTAGCTACCTAGTCCTGATTGACAGCAGTAATGGAAAGGGGGCATTTTTTGCCTCGACGGATTCATTTGCCATGTTGCAAGCAAAGAATTTTGAGGAGGCGTGGAGTAACGCAAGCGAGATTAAATACCTGCTTAATATGCAGCCGGAGGCGGCAGCAAAGGCAGTAGAGCTGATAAGAATAGTAGAAAACGGTCTAGCTTCAAAGATGTTGGAATACGCAATTACCCGGTTAGACATGTCAGCCGAGCTTGTCGAAGTAATTGATGAAAGATATGGCCTAAATATATCAAGTATGACCGCAAGCCAAATGATGGATCTGATTGACTCTGCGCTTAAGATAAGCTGTATGGGCGGACTGAAGCACGATAGAAACAACAATGTGGTGAGCCTTCAGTCAAAGGTAGACAGCAAGCAGGTCCTGCCTTGGGCGCTTGTGTTGGCCTCATACTTCAAGTCTACAGGCAACGAGCTACGACTGATGCAGCAACAACAACAACAGCAGGACAAGAGCATGCAGCTGATGCATCTTTGGCTTTCAAAACCTCTTGTATGATTAGATAAATAAGTGGCAGTTCGCTTATAGATACTCTGCATATGGCTGTGTCACTTGTTACTGTTGCTGCTGCTGCAATTGCTATAGGAGTAGTTGTTGCTGTCGTATTGTACTTTAATCCTGCATTCATCAATATCTTAGGTCAGCCAGAAGAAGATGAACAGCAAGATCTCATCATAAGTCAGGAAGTGAGGTCTGAAAGCAACAACAACAACAACAACGACGTTTATCGGCAGGTCGATGTTAGTGTGAATGGCCTGGTTCTTGTAGCTGATATTGCGGCGACTGACGAACAAAGGGCAAAGGGCTTGTCTGTGAAAGACAGTCTGGCTGAAAATGAGGCGATGTTATTTGTGTTTGACAATGAAGCAGAGCACACATTTTGGATGAAAAATATGAAATTTCCGATTGATATAATCTGGATAGACACCGACAGGGCCGTAGTCCATATAGAGCATAATCTACAGCCCTGCAGCTTCGATCTCTTCTGTCCAACATACAAGCCTGTTGATGATTCACTTTATGTGCTAGAGACTGTTGGCGGCTTTGCGGAAAAGTATGACATTGTAAAAGGAACCCAAGTGGACTTTGAGCTGAGCCCTTAAAGTATATGTCACAACTCGTTTCATTGAGATGAGGGGGGGGAGTAGTGCAAATGACATATGCTCAAAGGGTTAAAGTGTTAGGACACCCTTCAAGAGATAAACATGAAGTTCTATTCCATCTTCTAGAGACTAGTTTTGCCATGCATATATACAGAGAGATTTTTTACTACTATGAACAAGAACAACCCTCACGACTAATATAGGAACAGAAGCAAAGAAGTGGTGATAAGTTGCTTAGGCGTAAATTTGGATGGACAGGGATAGATGTGCCAGTAATTGGAATGGGCACATGGATGATCGAAGGCAGAAGCAGGAACCACGACAAGCATGCAATCGAAGCGCTGCTCCTAGGACTGGAGCTAGGTATGAATCACATCGATACTGCAGAGATGTATGGTAATGGTAGGGCAGAGGAATTGGTGGCGGAAGCTGTCGATGGACAACGTGAGCAAGTTTTTCTAGTCAGCAAAGTTCTGCCATCTAATGCATCCTATCAAGGAACTTTGAAAGCATGTGAACGGAGCTTGAAAAGGCTTAAGACTGACTTCATTGACTTGTACCTACTCCACTGGCCCAGCAGCCGGCATCCCATTGAAGAGACGATACAGGCTATGGAAAAGCTAGTAGATGAAGGCTTGATAAGATTTATCGGAGTTAGCAATTTTGATGTAGGGCAGTTGAGAGAAGCCCAAAATGCACTAAAAAAGTACAAGATTGCTTGTAACCAAGTGCTCTATCATCTTGGATATCGTGGCATTGAACGAGACTTGATGCCCTACTGCGCGAAAAATGGGATCGCTATAGTAGGTTACTCGCCATTTGGTCATGGTAATTTTCCATCCTCTCATACCAGAGGCGGAAAGGTGCTAGCTGAAATTGCAAAAAGACACAACCGTACCGTGCGCCAAGTTGCATTGAACTTTCTCACCCGTGATCCAAATCTCTTCACCATTCCAAAGTCAGCAAATCCTGTCCATGTTAGGGAGAACAGTGGTGCAGTAGGAAATTGGAAGCTCACCAATGAGGATATTGCAGCTATCGATAGGGTATTTCCTCTTGCTTGCGCAGATAGGCCTCTTGAAATGATTTAAGGAATCATTAGAAGAAAGAATTATAGTTGTAAATCTTGTTAAAATCTAATTCTGCTGTCAACTTTTATACCTGCTTTGATGATTGTTGAATAATCTAGCATTAGAATATATGCACATAATGGGGGACAGGCCTAATGTGTGGCGGCCTTGACATGACATCGTACTCTAATTGTAGTAGTTTTATTAACTTCCTGCTCCCTGCGCAGTATTGTTCGGTTAATTCAGTTTTATAGATATACATGCTCAAAACCGTGGCAGTCCTTGAACTTCCTCTGGCAGAAACGGCATAGGTCTATTTGACAGGTTTCTAAAGGCAAGCACCAAGGGAGCGAGCAAGTATGCCTATATATTTATATATATGTGCGTTTCTAGTGGAAGATATTAGTAGTGAATAAGCAAGACCTCAAGCGCATTTCTGCCGAAGTGGAGAAGGAAAATCTGCTTTTTGCAAACAAGGCGTTCTTGGATAACTTGACACTTCCCTCTGAAATAATAGGAAGAGAGAGTAAGGCCAAAGAGCTTGTTCGATTCTTACTGGGGTACAAACAGGGGCTTGCAGTGCCATTTGTATCTGTTTATGGTAGGAGTGGATCAGGTAAGTCAACGATTGTCAAGTTTGTTTGTGCAAACCTAGATGAGAATGATATATCTTATGCATTTGTTAATCTCAGAAAGGCTAGGACTGTTTTTGGATGTGCTAATTTAATTTTGACAGAGCTTGGCCAACCGAGTATAAAGAGCGCACAAGGGATCAATACTGCAATTGAACAGATTAGCAATGCTATTGAGCAACACCTAAGCAGCAAGAAAAATAATAATAAAAAAACTAAATTCTTTATTCTCGTACTAGATGAATTTGATGTTCTATTAAATGATAAGCGTGGCAAGCCATCTGATTTCATTTACAAATTATTGGTGATGCAAGAAAAGCTTAGGGAAAAGGGGCATTTGATGTGCATAGTTGCAATCTCAAATAATGTAATGTCTGACTATGAGGTAGATGACAGAGTAAGATCAAGGATTGGGACATCTGAAGTATTCTTTGAGCCCTATACTCAACAGGCCGTACTAGCGATACTTAAGGATAGAGCCGCAAAAGCGTTTTCTGGGTTTGTGGATTCTGAGATACTGCAATATTGCGCAGACCAAAGCTCACAGGAACATGGAGATGCCAGAAGAGCTATTGACTTGTTACGAGTGGCTGCTGAAATTGCTGGTAAAATGGGAAATGAGAAAGTTAGCAAGATGCATGTAGATACAGCATTAGCGCGACTACAGAGAGATAGGGTTAGCACAACGTTATCATCTGCCTCTTTTCATTTGAAGCTCGTAGCTGCAGCACTTGCAAGGATTTCATATTTGACACAAGAAGTGTGGCATTCTACTTCCACTATATATAATCAATATCGTCACATCCTCGAACAAGAGAGTGATAATAATACAAAGCCCCTAACATATAGACGAATTGCCGAACTCTTAACCGAGCTAGAAAATATGGGTTTGGTTATCTCTCATACAAGCTCCAAGGGAAGACACGGGTATGGAACCCAATACAAACTTGTAGTTCCTCCTGACGCAATTGGAAACATTTGTTTTACTGATTGGTGGAGTTACATAGTACAGAGAAAGATGCTGCATGATAAAGGTATGTCAAGCATATTCAATCCAAAGAATTATCCATTCCTTTTTAAGGATAATAAAAATGGCCGCCGCGCCGGTGGCTTTCTCAACTCTATAAATGATAATAATAGTTGGAATGAGTTTGTAGGATTAAAGTAGTTATAACTAATCAGTGTCACCAGGTTTAACATAGCGAAAGTCGAGGCCGTTTTTTCCTTTCATATATCGGACAACAACCTTTCCATATAGTTTGCGCTTATTAGGGGTCTTCAATGTCATTGCTTGACCATCATTTTCTACGGCTCCATTTGAAGTGGTGCGGGCCCAAGGGGCCGCGTGCTTCTAGAAGCGCTAAAGTGAAGGTTTCAATCTATTTAAGGAAAGAGATACTAAAAGGTTAGCTACTGAGCGCTATCATAGGATTTGAGTCCAAGAAACCCTTAGTACTACTGTAGTAGGAGAAGCGGCAGCAGATGGTTTTTGTATTTTAGCTAAGATTTATAGTGCTTTTTTGATTTCCGTCTCATATTCAGGAAAGTAATCATTTATCTGAGATATGTCAAATTGCTGTAAAATAGAATCCCTAGGTTCCCTATCGAGTAGAAATTCAAATGACTTTTTGATAAACTCTTCAGGAATTATGCGTCGTCCTCTTTCTGTCAGATCCATGTAGTAATCTTTGTCCATCGTAACTTGGTGGGTCGTCTTAGAACCCTCCAACAACTGCTACTATTATTATCATCATCTAATGGAGGCAGAGTAACTATAGAGATTCTTACCATATATGCAATACTTAACCATGCTGATCATTTATTGGTCTATCGGTTTTCGTCGTCATCTCATGGTATTACTTCAAATTATGGCTCACATTCTCTGTCATAGATGCAAGAACATTTAGTTTTTACCTATTCCTGTGTGAGTAGCTGAAACAAAATAAACTAGCTTTTTTTCGACAATTTCAGATAAGACTGCTAAAACCTCAAACGAAAAGAGGTCAAGATCAAACCTCTGGAAGCTATCTTTCCAGTAGAAAAGACTAT
>DASUUX010000001.1:0-9072 GCA_036373855.1 Nitrososphaera sp. | reverse complement strand
GACACCATCCTTTTTCTTTTCCATCATATGACTTACAATAACTGCACCATTGATTGCTCCTATAGAAGTACCTGCAATAACATCAAACAAGTTTTCGTTCTTGTTGCCAACATTTTTGGAAACCCAATCATATAATACTCTATAGGCTCCCGCTTCGTATGCTCCTAGCGCTCCACCTCCTTGGAAAATTAGTGCTCGCTGTTTCTTTGTAGTCACAATTGTCGTCTCTCCTTCTTCCTGTTTACTTTTATGGGCCCTTTCTGGAGGCATAATGATGCTACCATCTACTTCATTTAGATAAATATTCCTACAAATCTCACAATACAAGTATATAGAGATGATTATACCCTCATCGAGAGTTCTAACTTTGCCGCATCATAGATGAAACTTTTTATCTTTCCCTATGGTAGGAGGTCCAAGAATCCACTTTTTGAAGTGATATCACTGCTAGTCCCGACGGGCCCGCTAAAAATAAAAAACGTCCAAAAAATGGACTCAATGCATATTTTTGTTACCACATTACTATCTCAAAGATGGTGCAGATTTGGCAGCAGCTGTGTCAAGAGCATCTTTAGATGATGCTGGCCGTAATTATTTGTCTCTTCTTGCCTTACGCGCTAATCCCTGATGAAATTGTGGCGACCATCTACGAAATGACACAATAATAGTATTCTTATGGATTAGACTAATTCCAAGTAAACCTAAAAGGCCACCGACAACTAGTAATGGGATATTTTCTGGAAGAATAGTTTTAAGACCAAGTTCCCTAAGCGTTAACTGTATCATAATAGTCATCAAGTATGCAGATGATGCAATAATTGAGGTAATAGATGCTCCAATTTTTCTTAAACTCATTGAATATAGCAAAGCACCTATCAAAGGAAAAAATGAATAAAGAATGAGAAATCCCCATTCTTGTACTGCCGGAATCTCTGCATAATAGGTCAACTGAAGGGCTGTCAATATTAGGCCTGAAATCAATAAGGATGCACCGGCTACTTGAATGGGAGAATGCAATCCGACTAATTTGGTCATGAAAATAATTGCAATTGCAAATGCAACTGCAGAAAGTATTGCTTCTAGATCACCTATGCCAAACAGAGAAGATAATGATGACCAGGACATCTCTAATGTGCTTCCACTCATAGCAACTGCAAAAATCCCAATGATTGCGATCATAGATCCTATAAGTTGTATCTTAGTCGTTCCTTCAGAAAAAACCATGCCAGAAATAGCACAACTGTTACCTCTAGAGGACCGGTGAGCGTTGACTCTTTTGAGGCGCCTATCCTGCTGACAGCGTCATACCAGGTAATAATTCCTAGAGCCGTAAATGCTGATCCGGGAAGAAGATGCCTCCAGGATTTAAAAACAGTAATTTTGTCTTTCATTATAAGCGTCACAATAAATAGCAACATTACACCTGCTAGTGGAATACTGTTGGCAGCTATTGTTAGAGGAGATATTTGAAGCGCTGTAGTCAGGGATTCTACAAAAATCGTTTCAATTGAAAGTACAAATACATAGGCAAAGACAAGCCCTGACTTAATATTCAATAGATTCCAACTCCCTAGTATAATGTTGACCTGCAATTAATTTCTTGTATCTCTATATCTTCTCATTACGGATTTTTAAAATAAATGTCATCGCTTAAGAATATGTGAAACACATTAGGTGTATTGATATCGATAAATTTCAGAGATATAAGGTGGTCACTAGCCGACTACATTAAGAGCCTATCCCAATAATATCCTTCTATAGGTAATCATACAACAGACTAGTTATACCAGTCCAAGGTAGTTCTCTGATTTCTTTTCATACCTGGTTAACAATTTCCTGAACCTGTTATGCCAGGAATTTGTACGCTCTACGACCCATCGTCTCCTTTTTCCGCTATGGCGCTTACTTTTTTCTCACCTCTACGACGAATGTGTGGTATGTACCTTCTTTTCACAACCTCGTGTTCTATTTCTGCAGAATAGTATCCTCTGTCAAGGCATAGATTCTGTTTCTTTTTCTTGATCGGTCTTCTAGTCACTATGCTATCTAGTGTCTTGATGGCTGCCTTCACGTCATGTGTATTAGCTGATGTTATGACAGCTGATAATGGAATACCGTTCTTGTCTGTAAGGACGTGCCTTTTGCTACCTAGCTTGCCTCTATCTGTCGGATTGGGGCCTGTCTTGTCCCCCCTAATGGTGCCTTGATAGAGACACTATCAAGAGATTGCCATTTCCATTTTATTCCTCGTATATCGTCGTATATCTTCAATAACCTGACCCATAGTTTCTGGAATACGCCCATCCTAACCCACTCCTGAAATCGTCTGTGGCAGGTTGAGCCAGAACCATATTCCTTTGGCAGCATCTTCCATTGACAGCCTGTTCTGAGTACAAACATAATGCCATCCAGTACATTTCTGAACGGGACAGCAGGATGTCCCTTGGTATTATGTGGCTTTTCCTTAGGTAGGATAATACCCTTCACTTCATTCCATACATTGTCTGGTATTCTCCTGATAGTGGGGAGGTGCTTCTTTCTTCTGTAGCGATACTTTGCCACAGCTGAGATTGGAATAGGTAAGCTATACTGATAGTCATCAAACAAATGCGGCTACGGAGTCAACATTACTGGGATAGGCTCTAAGTCTAAATTCTGAAGTTTTTCTGCCGAGTCCCTCTAGGCCCTACTTTTGTCTCAATAACATTTGATAGATGATGACCTTTCTTATTTGCTTCAAATATGTTTTATTATCAAGAATGCGGATGTCTGACACAATAATAATAGTAATACGCTCATTTTTGCACTCAACTGACTACCAAATTAACAACTTTCAGGTACAAGGAAGAATGTGACTAAAAATATGGAGAAGTAATCTTAAGGTCAATGACAAGAAGTGCCAGAGTTAGTTTCAGCACTCCTTATCTGATGTAGTTCTCAGCTTAGCCTCATCATTTTTTGTTGAAATATTCTCTTTGACGATGGATTCGCTTGGATAATCGTTTACCATGATACCGGAATCTTCTCTATCACGTGGACCTACAGCTTTTACCTTAGCTTCAGGTTTTGTAAGGTCATAGACTGGTTCGCGGATTTGAGGGTCTGCTACAGTTTTCGAGCCCTTATTCTTGTTCTTCTCATATGCTTTACTTGCTTTTTCAGTCATAGGCTACTGATTATATCTGCTTCATATACCTTATTTAGATTGAATATAACAAGGGCGTGACAGGCTAGTTGGCTTTAGTGTCGGATAGGTATCTTATGAATGGTGATGAGCGATTGAGACATGCTAAAGCGGCCATCGGAAAGTCGTACAAGGTCGTGATAGATTCATTATCAGACAAATCGATGCTGCCATACGATCCAATCATTTATCCGATTCCGTTCATGTGGTCGAGGAAATACAAGACAAGAGGGGGATTAACCAGAGCTCTCTTTTACAGTCTATGCTATCCAGATGTCTTGCATTTCACAAAATTCTCCATTTATATAGTGATAAGCATTTTTGAAAAGTTTCCTGATCACCTCGTAGGCTTGATAGGTCACGAAATCGCGCACATAATCGCCGCGAAAGGCGAAGTAAAAATGAGCGAAGAGGACTTGAGCCGGCTCTTGAGGAGCTGGCCAGAGTTTGTAGAGGCTAAGGAGAGAATGGCTTCTCGCGTCTATCTCCATTTCAAGGAGCCGACAAGATCGATGATCGAGGGCTGGAATCAAATTGCGCTGCAGTCGGAAACGGAACGTGCGGTGGCAGAGGGCATGCAGCTAGTGGATAAGGAACAATTTGATAGGCTCGTTTTCGGAGAGCGAATTGCCGACTTTAAGCGGTTTATCGAAGTCAACCTGGACAGAATCAGGGGAACTGGGAGTTCCTCCTGAGTAAGCGAATAGCTGATGCTTCACAATCCCAAAGAAAGCTGGAGAGTATATTAACTCCAACTAATAATCGTAATTCATAACTAATATGGGCATGTATATAACAATAACTGGACTTCAATGTTCGTTTGTGCCATTGACTTATTGAGCCTCAATTCTGAAGTTTTTTCTGCCGAGTCCCTCTGGGCCCATGGTTTTTCCTAAAAATGAGAACCTATGATGTATTCGCATGAGATAATGGAAGAGTTATGACACGGACCAAATTAGTGTGATTATTAGAAAAGAACCTGACGGCTGCCACTCCTTTGTTGCTATATCGTTCAAAAACAATGCATATACTTTGCCTGGGCAATTGGCATTTAATGTTAAATATAAGATAACAGCTTACTGATCAAGAATGTGTAAGAATGTCTTCCTCTCTATTTGAAGATGTTTGTCAGAGCATTATAGACCTAGACAAGACGATTAGATTTGCAGGCATAACCAATATGCGGGGAACGATAATATACGCAAAATATAGGACTGGATTGGTTCCCTTGCTAACACAACAAGAAACAATTGAATCTGTTGAACATTCCGTTTTGAGGATGAGTACTAGGAGGCTAATGGAAGCAAAACTTGGAAAGATTCTATATTCTATAACCTTCTATGAAAGGGTAAAGCGTGCAATTCTGCCTATAGGCAAGGATAGTGATTTTGTTCTTATAGTCTCATTCGATAACGAAGCTGATCATGATTCGATAATTCGCAATGAAATTATGCCGCTTATCTCAGACGATCAAATATAACAAAAAATGTATAACTAATACTGATAAGTACGAAATGACTACGTAGGAATTTTAATTTATGCTATGATTCATCGAGTCTTAATTCTGAAGTTTTTTCTGCCGGAACCCTTCCCTGTTTTCAAATAATAACAATCGACAAATAATCCTACTTTATCATCAGCAGGCCTGCATTGATTGCAGAGGATTATTTTCTTATTGCTTCGTCTAGTTGTTAGTTTAACTTCAACATTTGACATTACCTGTCTTCCACATCTATCTATCAGTATTAATAATAACGAGATCGTTAGAAGAATAAACGTTGTAAAACATAAATCTGCATGTAATAGAAGTTTGCTCTATTAACTTGAATAACTCCTAATCTCTACTATTATCATTATCATCATGAGTGTGCCTTCATACGATAACGAACAGCAGCGCAAGACTCGTAAAAATGTGTTAAAGATTGTCATTGTTACTGCAGCAATAGGGGCGGTTGCAGCTATCGGCGCATTCTTGTTTGATGCATTGTGGCTATTTGGATGGTGAGGTCTGAATTATACAAAGTGAAACCGTTCTTGTCTGTAGGGAAATCACCTAATTCCTCTTCATTTTATGCTATAGCCAGAACAAGATGAGAGATAGATAACCTTTAAAGCTTCAATAGTAGAACCCGCTTACATGCAGGAATCTAATCCCGACGGGCCCGCACTAATTTTCATTCGCGATGTTTTCATTGAGTCTCAATTTTGAAGGTTTTTTCTGCCGGAACCCTCTGGGCCCATTGTTTTTTCTAACAACAACAATAGTCTATAGATGGTCTAGTTTTATACTAATTAGACATGACGGCTCCAGAATTAATTAGAGACTTTAGACAGGTTCTAACCTAATGAAATCTCTTTCGTTAATGACTCTTATGCTATTACTACCATATTTGAAATTACACTCATAGATGAACTGTCGTACAAGTACAAGTTTTTGTAGCCCATTACTAATACCATCCCAAAGAATCTGCAGACTTGGCAGCTGCTGCGTTAAGGGCATCTTCAGGTAACGCAGATCCATTGTAAACTTGTTGTATAGCTTGATGTATGTGTTCAGCTATCTCCGGATATTCAGGTAAACTTGGTCTGCTTCGACCATATGGAATCATTGAAACCATTTCTTCGAAGAAAGGGATTGATTCCTTTAGTGGTTCGGAGGATGGACCCTCCCCTAACGTATTTTGTGTAGGCAAAAAGGCAAATTGTTGTAGAAATGGACCCAGTATCTGCGGCTCAGTCATTATACTTATCAGCTCCCATGCCAAATCGCTATGTTGCGACGTAGAAGGTATAGCTAACTCCCATCCTCCCATCATAGTTGAAGTTGGAGTTGTCCCATTAGGAACAGGAAACATGGGAATAAATCCAACTTCCTGTTCCAATGTTGGCCAAGATTCTCTTGGAAATGTTGAAAGCATCCAAGAGCCCTCTATCATCACAGGAAAGGTTTTGTTAGCAAATTCGAGTCCCCACGAATGCTCCTTTTGCGGTATTATCCCAGCATCAACCTGCCGCTTCAGAAAGTCCATAGCTTGTACTCCTTCAGAGCTATTGTATGATGGAAACCAATAGACACCTTTTGTAGGATGGCCTTCACGAAGCTCCAATATTTCTCCTCCTAGTATCCAAAGGTATGGGTACCACATGTCAGGATCAAACGGCGCACCCACAAGATGTACTCCTTGAACTACTCTATCTCCAAAGAAATCTTTCAATTTCACCGCAGCAGAAATGTATCCATCCCAAGTTTTTAGTGATTCTGGATCAACTCCTGCTTCTTGCAGCATGTCTTTCCAATACCACATACCTCTAACATCTGTCCATAGCCACAGACCATATAAGGTGTTGTTGTAAACAGAGCCATCAATATTTGCTTCATATAGATCAGACAATCTACCCCACTGCTCAAAGTCAGCAGTGAGATTTCTTATCAAACCCTTTTCTGCAAATTCGCCAAGCCAAATTTGATCTACATTTACAATGTCAACAGGTTCACCATTTGATAATCTGTCCAGAAGTCTATTTCTTAGTTCATTGTAAGGGAACTCAGTATATTCTAACTCTATATTCATGTCTGGGTGGCGTCTATTGAGTTCATTAACAGCAGGCTGGAGCATCTTATTCCAATTTCCAAACCCTTGGTCATTTGGAACTATATCAAAAATACCTCTAAGAGTGACATTAGTTTTATCACCAACTGTACTAGTTGATTGATTTGACGTAACTGTCATGTGAAAAAATGGATTGTCTGGTGTATCAGAGGTAGTATTATTATTGGCAGTAGCTACTGAAGGTTGCAAAGTTGCTGGTGTTGTTATGATAATCACCAGTAGGGCAATAACGATAACAGTTAAGCTCATCTTGCGAATACAATGCCACCTCATTTTATGAGTTGACATCTTCAAGTGAATACTTAAGTCTACCCATTACCGAAAAGATCTGCTGAAGCAAGCTTATTCATATCAGCTCTATGAATGAATCTTTGTCACGAAGAGCATATAACATTACGAGAAACAGAATGCTGGTAATTATAAGGATTCTGTGCTTGCTAAAAGCCTGGAGAGAGGTGAGGAGGTCAAGAGTAAAAATGGCAATCGTCGAGAATGGTAGATACAGTTAACGCTTTTCTTTAATCTCGTTTCTGCATACTAAAAACAATACAAACTTGAGCATTTCAATCTCTGAAACTAGTCTTTCTATGTCTTCACTATCCTGCGCTTCTTCATACTCTTCTTGCTTTACTTGCAAAATTTCTCTTAACTTCTCTGGTTCCCTTGGAGCATCTCGAAGAATCTTTATCTCTGATTCCCAATGCTTCTTCATTGCAGGATTAATCTCTATCACTGCATTTGATATTGCTCCATCTTCTCCTGGTCCTTGGTCGTAGTTGACTTTTATCATTTTTTGAATTCCGTCAATTGTTCTCTGTATGGTTACTTCTGTTGAATCATGAATTGAATTTATCAAACCGATAGAACCCGTAACAACGATTTGCTGCGATAGTTAAAAGCAGTCTAGCACTGAGGGGGGAGGGCGAGGGAAGCTATAGAGTTAGCTCCTACGAAGAGCAGCAGCAGAAGCAGAACTAAAACCATGGGAGCTGGGGGAGAGAAGATATTGGAATGGGATGAGATGACAACAAGAGAAGACAAGCAACCGCCTCTTATGTCAGGAGATGAAAATCCCCTCTTCCTCCCCCTTTACCCACAGTTTATGTTTTGTACAGCAGTTTTTATGGTGCTACTACTACTCTACTGGCTTACACAATTAGTTAGTAACCATTAGCTTTATGAATTTCTTATATATTCTGTATCTGTCGCTGCAGCTCTGCTATTGCAGTCAAGACCTCATTTTTGAAATTGCTGCTAGGAGTCATATAATGACGCAGAAAGATATCTTTGCCTATCCTTCCCTGGAGCATGTTAATTATCTCTGTATCAATGCCATGCTGCTTTAGATAACTTGCAAATATCTTGCGACAATATTTTATCTGCATGCTTAATTTGCTGTGGCTAATTGCCTTTTTCAGACCGTTTAGCGTGGGGGTTTTTCCAATATTTCTGGCCAGGGCAATTATTTGGTCGTTCACAATGCTGATGTAAATCGCTTTTGTCCTTCGAATGAAGATATTAGGATAAAGGTAATGTTGGAGGATTTGGCGCTCTGGGCTGTGATATTGTTCTGGTACTCCTGTCTCGGGGCTCCCCGAGAGATTTCTTCTAGTATCTTTATGTTCGCCATGGCGAACAGAGTTTAACAGCCTGATAGACTCAACGGCCTCACTTCCTCTCATACCCGTAAGAGTACAGAATAGCAACAGATTGGCATATCTAGATGGCAATACGCGTATTGCTTCGCGTAGCCACTGGAGCATATTATCTAGTGACTTCTCAGAGTCAAAGAACCTGGTAAAGGCATCAATCTTTTCTGTACCTGTGGACCATGTTAGTTGATACTGCTGTCTGATAGCGCGCCATTGCTCAGTACGACCTGTATATCTGGCTAGACATGATAATGCTTTCATTACATGAATTCTTTTGTTTGCTGGTAATTGCAATAACATTACTGAGCTGCTCGGTGATGTCAACACGGAGCCATACTGTTTACTGTACCTAAGCCTATCTTCTGCAGTCTTTGCAGTCATTCTTTGCAGCAGGAAATTATGGAACTGCTGCCAGTCTATGATAGGGGACGGGAGCGATTTGGACGCTTGGCCCCCCATACTTATCTTGCACGATAAGTCTTCCCCTTGACATGGCGGGGGTCGAGCGTCCAAATCGCTCCCGGCCCACTATTTTCTTTATTATTATAATCACTATTCTCATGATAATGCCATGTCTGCGGCAGTATCCTAACCAGGCTAAACCCACCGTTGCTGCTGGCTGCAA